>JBBITL010000077.1:0-20336 GCA_037440765.1 Solibacteraceae bacterium | reverse complement strand
CTGGCGGTGGTACAGCGCCGCGTACACGCCGCGCCAGTAGGAGGACCCGCCCACCATTCCATAATCCATCGTGGAGCCCCCCAGGACGATGAGCACGTCGCCGGCGGGGTCATTCCACCGTCCCGAGAGAGCCGTGGCCCACCAGTAGTCCACCGGGGTGGCCGTGGCGACGACGAAAAGGGCGCCCACCGAAGCCAGCAAGCGCGTGCCGGCGCGCCATAGCAGTAGGAGGTGCTTTCGCAATTGCCGCTCAGACTCCGCTCCCCTTCATGCTACACGGACTGAGGCGGCGGGCCGCTACTTCAGCAGCTTGCTGTACTGCTCCGAGACGGCGTCCCAGTTGATCACGTTGTGAAAGGCGGCTACATAGTCGGCGCGGCGGTTCTGATACTTGAGATAGTAGGCATGCTCCCAGACGTCGATGCCCACGAGCGGGGTGTGCCCGGCTGAAAGGGGCGTGTCCTGGTTTGGGGTGGCAACGATCGACAGTTGCCTGCCATGGTCGAGGGTCAGCCAGGCCCAGCCGCTTCCGAACACGCCGGCCGCCGCGCGGTTCAGTTGGTCCTGGAAAGCGGTGAGGCTCCCGAACCGCTGATCGATGGCCTTGGCCAGTTCGCCCACCGGCTTCCTGGGTCCTCCCTTGGACATGATCTGCCAGAACAGCGTGTGGTTGGCGTGTCCGCCGCCGTTGTTGCGGACCGCCGTGCGTATTTCCTCCGGGACCTGGCTCAGGTTGCGCATCAGTTCTTCCACCGGTCTTTTCGCCAGTTCCGGGAACTTGGCCACCGCGTTGTTGAGGTTGTTCACGTAGCTGGCATGGTGGCGCCCGTGGTGAATCTGCATGGTTTGCGCGTCAATGTGCGGCTCAAGAGCGTCGAAGGCATAGGGTAGTGGAGGCAGTGTGAACGGCCCCTGCGCCGCGGGGGTTTGAGCAAGCATACGCGCCGCCCCCATGCCCGCTGCGGAAAGGGCAATGGTCGAAAGTGCGCTTCTTCGGGTGATCAAGGCAGGCCTCCCGGCTTGGTTTCGTAGGGTCTTCACTCTATGGATGATCCTCGGCCGTCACGGTCGCAGGTTTTCAACCTGGAGAGGGCTAGAATGAATGGCTGTGGCGCCTTGCAGCCGACAGCCGCTGGTAAGCGTGATCACGCCTTGCCTGAACGCGGCGAGGTTCATCGAGGAGACGGTCACCAGCGTCCTGGCGCAGGACTACCCCTGTGTCGAGTACCTGGTCATGGACGGCGGCTCCACGGATGAGACGCTGCAAATCCTCCACAAGTACAGAGACCGGTTGCGGCTTGAATCGCAGCCGGACCGTGGAACGGCGGACGCTCTGAACCGCGGCTTCGGAATGGCCAAAGGCGAGATCCTGGCCTGGCTGAGCGCGGACGACACCTACTTTCCCGGAGCCGTCAGTGAAGCCGTCAGATCTCTTGCGGCGCATCCTGATGCAGGGGTTGTCTACGGGGAAGGCGTCTGGGTGGACGCTGAGGGAAAAGCGCTTCGCCGCTACCCAACGCGGGCGTTTGATCCCGGCTTGCTGGCGGCTGAGTGTTTCATCTGCCAGCCGGCCGCCTTCTTCCGAAGAGAGTGCCTCCACAAAGCCGGTGGGCTGGACCCGTCCTTGCAGGTCAGCTTCGACTACGAACTTTGGATGCGCATGGCAAAGGTATGTCGTTTTCAGCACGCTGACCGATGCCTGGCAACCTCCCGACTGCACCAGGAATGCAAGACCCTGGCCCGGCGGGGCCTTGTCTACAGGGAAGCGGCGCGGATTCTGCGAATGCACTACGGGTATGTGCCCCTGCCGTGGGTCTATGGCTATGCCTGCTGGCTGGCCTCCGGCAGGAACCAGACACCGTTCGAGCCGCCCGCGCGTTGCTTCGCCGGCTACGCCGCAGCCCTCCCGCTCGGGTTGTGGTACAACCGGAACTCTCCCGGCCGCTTCCTGCGCGAGTGGTGGCGGCGAGGGGAACCTTAAGAGTCGGGCCTCTCGACCGCATTCCCCGGGGCGGGGGTGCCCTGCGAGTCCCGCTGGCGGTCCTTCACAAGAAAGATGGAACTCCTGAGGAGTGCCTCCTGAGTCTCGGCCAGGGCATCCAGCCGGCGGGAGATGTCCCGGAGATCGCGCTCCAGCACGTCCAAGCGCTTATGCACGGTCAGGGTGATTGCGTGCCCGCATAAGCGAAGCACCGTCTTCACCGGTTCTTTAAGTCTCCGAATCAACACCGCAGGCCGGCCCGGCAACCGCGCATTCGCCTCAAGCGTCGCTCTGATCGGCTCCTGATGCGCGCGCCCCGCTACCTCTTCCCGCGCAGTTGCAGGCGCCGGGGCAGCAGCAGAACACCCAGCCCCGTGGCGAGAAAAACAAGCGTGCCGGGTTCGGGCACCAACTCGGTCCCCAATTGCAGCGGCTGGCCTGACCAGACTCTATTGTCGGAGAAGTGACTGTCGATCACCCCGACCGCAATGTAGTTGGCGCCGGCGGGAATCAGAACGTTCAGCCACGTCGCACTGGGCGCTGCGAAGTCCTGCGTGATGTCCGTTGAAAGGCCGCCGCTCCACGTCGCAGGCGAAACAACTGAAGTGACGCCCACGGGCGGACCGATCGCGGTCAAACGGTTCAGGTTGGTGCCCGCCAGCAGGGAGTTGTCACTCGTGAAGACAACCCCGAGTTCGGTTGGCAGGCAGAACATCGACAGGTGGTAGCACAGGCCGCCGGAGGTCGTCACTCGCAGGACTTCACCGGCGCCCGGAATCGATGCCAGCGGGATGAACACCGGCGCCGATGCTGTGTCGCCCGAGATCCGCAGGTACGTGCTGTCGACAGGGACGCTTGTCCAGATCGGGGCGGCCAGGGCGCTCGTCGAGAACGCGAGCGTCAACGCCAGAAGTAACGTGAACGTCTTCCCACTGTGCATAACTCTTGTCCCAAGTTACAAAATAACACCTAGCCGCGGCGTCAACAAGCCCTATTCTCAACAAAACAGCCCTAGGCGGCCATGCCGCTGCCCGCTACTGGTACCAGGGCCTTAGTACTGTGGTACCAGATTAGGGTCCCCCGCAACCTGCCTGTTCCGGGGGATACCCGGCGAAAGCCCTCTCGAATCTTTGGTCAACAGGCCGGCCCTGCCTGATGGACGCGCTGAGCCAATCGGAAACACCCTCGTCGGAGAATAGCGCGGCCATCCGGGCGGCGCTGTTGCGCATGGCGGCTTGCGTCTCCGGGCGGCACAGCCGCCTGATCGCCTCACGCACCCGGCGCGCGTTGTACGGCACGGTTTCTCCTATCCCGAAGTGAGCCACGAACCTCGCGCCGCATGTCTCCGGGCTGCCCAACAGGAGCAGCGGGGTATGGGATGTTGCTGCGGCAAAGAGAATCCTTCCGGGCAGGCTGAGGCGGGCCACTCCCCTGTTCTTCTCGCCGCCGGCCAGCCGTGCGCCGGGTACAACGGCGAAAGCGGAACCGCGCAGCACGTCGGCCAGCCTGGATTCACTGACGATCCCGCGCGGACGGACGCCGGCGCTGGCAAGCCTGGATGGCGGAAACTCAAGCCAGGGCGACCGGTGATTCCCGTACCAGTCCAGAGTGCAGCGGCAGCGCTCCAGTGTCGCGCATAGCGCGTCGAACCATGACTGATCCCAGATGCTGCCCAGCAGCACACCGCGTGGAGAATCGGCGTCGAAGGGCGGCGTGGCCGGGACGGTTGACACCAGGTTTGCGGGAACCACCGCCGGAAGAAGAGCGAACGGCAAGCCATACTTGGTCTCATAGGCCTGGCGCAGCTCGGGATGAGTGGCGAGCCGGAGGGAGGACTTCTCCAGAAGCTCCCGCATGGCGCGGTCCGGCAGGATCTGTTCAGCCACGTTCTGGTCATCCATGATGTAGGTGCACAGGGGGACGCCGAAGGCCTCCCTGAGGACTATCGAAGTCATGACCTCGTCGATGAGGTACGGCACGCAGAGCACGCTCCTCAAGCGCCACCCGTCGAGCCGGCGCAGCACGTTGCGAAAGCTCCCGTAGCGCGTCATGCCGTGGTGGGAGATCTTCATGTGCCAGTCAGCGAAATCCCGCTCCCCCCAGTCGTCCCTTGAGCGGATAGACAGGACGCCTGTCCTGCCTCTGAGGATCCTTTTGAGCAGGGGACCGGTGCCGTGCCTGTCGTTGATCTCGTTCATGGTGACGGCCGCATCCACCTCCCCATGGGGGCGGCTCGTGATGCCCTCGATATCGGGTGCGCCGGGCTCCGCCGCTTCCTGACCCGGACCGCTGCGCGCGGCGCCGGCGTGGAGCAGGGCGTTGAGGTCCGCCTTCAGCGCCCTGTTGCGCAGGTATGCGGAGCAGGCCACAGCCTACCTCCCGGCCCCCGCTGCTCCCCAGGCCGGGCCCGGCTTGCCTTGAACAAGGCGGGGAAGATCCGGCGGATTCGGGGGCATCAGGTCCTCAAACCTCCGGTCGACAGGTTCGCCGCGCTCCAGGGAGCGCCAGATCCACTCGGCCACGCCGGCGTCTCCAAACCTCGCCGCGGCGAGCAGGGCGTTACGCCGCATGGCGAGGTTCCTGGCCGGTTCGCTGAGCATCCTGACCGCCTCCGCGAATGCGCGCGAGTCGTAGTCAGCGACCATGCCGATAGAGAACTGCCGGACGAAGTTGGCCGCCGCGCTATGCGGACTCCCGAGCACGAGGACAGGCAGCTGGGCCGTCGCCATCAGGTAGATCAGGCGGCTCGGCAGACTCAGCGCCGTAATAAACCTGCGGTCATCGGCCTGGTCCAGGGGGCCGGTCGGCAGGACCGCAAACAGCGCGCTTCGCAGGATGCGCACCAGTTGCTCGTCGTCAGGCGGCTCGTGAGGATAGATGAAATCTCTTCTCAGTTCCTCTATCTCGCACGGAATGCTTTGAAGCCCGCCGTTGCAATACCAATTTAGCCTCGCTCCTGACCCCCTTACGGCATTGCGAAGCAACTCCAGCCACCGCCGCCCCCAGATGTTCCCGATAATGACCCCGCTGCCCGGAGACGACCATGCCGGAGGCTGGAGGAGCCGCGACGAAATCAGGCGGCTATCCACCACAGGCGGCAAGTACCACATTGTGAATCCGTACTTGGCCTCATACGCTTGCCGCAGTTCGGGTGAGCCTGCCAGCCGCAACGCGGCCTTGGCCAGCAACTCCCGCATCAGTTCGTCCGGAATGCCCTCGGCGCATATGTTCTGGTCGTCGAGCAGGTAGGCGGCGAGCGGCGCGTCGAAGATCTCCTTGAGGGCGACAGCATTGCGCACATCATCCGGCAGATATGGAACGCACAGGATCCTCCTGACCGTGCTCTTGTCAACCGCATCCAGCACCCTGGCGAAGACCGCCTCGCGAGCCTTGTTCGAGTGGGAGATGCGCAGCGCCAGATCCCCGAAGTCCTGCTGGCCGCCAAAATAGTCGGCGGACCGGACGGACAGGATCCCGGGCTCGTTATGGAACAGTCTCCCCAGCAGGACCCCCGTGCCGTGCCTGGCGTTCACCTCTATGTGGGTGATGATTGCGTCGGCTTCCGTGAGACCAGCCGCCCCGGCCGCTGATTCAAGCCCCTCGCCCGTGGCCTCCGCCCCAGAGACGCTTTCGACCAGGTCCGCCAGCTTGCGCGTCAGCCCGGCCAGGGAACTCCAGGCCGTCCCGGCGCCCGGCGCCGTCCGGCTGACGGCGTCACTCTTCACAAGGCGTGTCTCCCGCAACAACTGTTCAGTCGCGAAAAAAACATCGATCGAGTAGAGGCGATGCCCGTCGTCGTAAAACCGCTCTCCTATTTCGACCGGCGTGAAGGAGCGGGCCTGGAGCAGGTCCAGCAGGTCGCCAACCAGCGGTGTTTCGGGCCCGTAGCACCGCATGAGCCACGTCTCAAGCAGAAGAGCCGAGGCGTTCTCCAGCGCCTTCTGACCCCCCTGGAGGATTCTCAGTTCGGCCCCCTGGCAGTCGATCTTGATGATGTCCGGCGCCGGAAGCTGCAATCTGGCTGCGTAATCGTCCAGCCGGTGGTGAGGGACCTGGATCTCCTCCTGAACCTCGGGCACGTCGCCCCTGTCGAGCACTGAGCTTCCATATACATCCCTGGCCACGAAAATGGGTGCTTCACAGTTGGTGTTGCCCAGGGCGACCGCATGCAAGGAGAAGCCGGGGAATCTGCGGAGCCTGTCAGCCAGCGCCGTGCGGTAAGACGCCGCGTGACGCGCCAGCGGCTCGAACAAATGGAACCTGGCGTCCGGAAACACGCCCGCCATGGTCTCGGACCAGGAACCGTCAGATGCGCCGACGTCGTAGATGACCCCGGGCTGGAACCCGGCCGCCTTCAATCGGGTGAAGAACACCCTCTCGGCGGAGAAAACTTCCTTCTCCATCAGACAGATTCTACATCGGCGATGTTGAGCACCTGCTTGGGCGTCCCGGCGGGTGCGCCGGAGTTCTGCCGCCCAGTTCCCCGCGTCCTGAAGCCGCGCTGGCCTGCCGGCTCTGCTGGTACCAGTCTATGGTCCTCCGCAGCCCGTCTTCCAGCGGCGTAGTGGCCCGGAAGCCGAATTCCCTCCAGGCGCGTGAGACATCCAGCAACCGGCGCGTCTGGCCGTTCGGTTTGGACGTGTCCCAGACGATTCGCCCTTTGAAGCCTGTCATTTCAGCTATTATGGCCGCCAGGTCCCGGACTGCGATTTCCTTCCCGCTGCCGAGATTGACCGGTTCGGGCTTGTCGTAGCGCTCGGTGGCCGCGATGATCCCCTCTGCGGCATCTGTCACATACAGGAACTCCCTGGTCGGCGAGCCGTCTCCCCACAAGACGATCTCGCCCGCGCCTGCTTCGATTCCCTCCAGGCACTTCCGTATGATGGCTGGAATCACGTGCGAAGTTTCCGCGTGGAAGTTGTCCCTGGGCCCATACAGGTTCACCGGCAACAGGCAGATCGCCTCCATCCCATACTGCTGCCTGTAAGCCTGGCACTGAACGAGCAGAGCCTTCTTCGCAATGCCATAGGGGGCGTTGGTCTCCTGCGGATAGCCGTTCCAGAGGTCTTCCTCGCGAAACGGGACCGGCGAGAACTCGGGGTAAGAGCAAACGGTGCCCAGGACCACGGTCTTCCCGACGCCGTGCACCCGCGCCGCCTCGATCAGATGCAGGCCCATCAGAGCGTTTTCGTAGAAAGAGCGGCCGGGCTCGGCGCGGTTCGCCCCGATCCCGCCCACAAACGCGGCCAGGTGTATGAGGATCTCGGGGCGCTGCTGGCGAAGGAGCCGTTCCACCGCCTCCCGGCCGGTCAAATCGTACTCCCAGGCGCGCGGGACGAAGACGTCCCGGCACCCACGGGCGGCCAGCGCCTCAACGAGGTGGCCGCCGAGAAACCCGGCGCCTCCTGTAACTACAATGCGTTTCCTGGCAAGGTCGATCAATGGACTCCGTTTCCTCGCTTCAGCGTACCACCCCTGCCGTATGTCATTCGGCGTGCGCTCCTGGCGATTCGGCGCGCGGCCTGCACCGGACAGCCGGCGGATCCGGTTTCGTGCACAATAGGAGGATGACGCGCGCGAACTGCTTATTTGCGCCCGCCCTGGCCCTGGTGCTTCTCGCGGGCTGCGGGCCGCGCACGGAGACGGGAGCCACAGGACGAATGAGCAAACAAGCTTACGGAACCACCACGGACGGCCAGCCGGTCGACCTCTACACGCTCACAAACAAGAACGGCGTGGAAGTATCCATCATCACCTGGGGCGGCATCGTGACCAGCCTCAAGACGCCAGACCGGGACGGCAAGCTGGAGGACGTGGTCCTGGGCTTCGACGATCTGGCAGGCTACCTGAAGCCCCACCCCTATCTGGGAGCCATCATCGGCCGCTACGGCAACCGCATAGGCGCAGCCCGCTTCACGCTGAACGGGGTCGAGTACAAACTCGCCGCCAACAACGGGCCCAACGCGCTTCACGGCGGGCTGAAGGGCTTCGACAAGGTGCTGTGGCAGGCGCGGGACGCCTCCAACGCCCAGGCCCGGAAGCTGGAGTTGAGCTACCTGAGCAAGGACGGCGAAGAGGGCTATCCCGGCAATCTGTCCGCCACGGTGGTCTACACGCTGACGGACCAGAACGAACTGCGGATCGACTACACAGCGACCACGGACAAAGACACCGTGGTCAACCTGACCAACCACTCGTACTTCAACCTGGGCGGACCGGCCGAGCCCGACATACTCGGCCACGAACTGACGCTGCACGCCGACAGGTTCACTCCCGTCGATGCGACGCTGATCCCCACCGGCGAACTGCGCAGCGTCGAGGGCACCCCGTTCGACTTCCGCCGGCCCGTGGCCATAGGCGCCCGCATCAACCAGGCCGACGAGCAGATCAAGTTCGGCGGCGGCTACGACCACAACTATGTGCTCACCGGCGGCGGCGGGGCCCTTTCCCTGGCGGCAGTGGTCCGCGAGCCCAAGACGGGGCGTGTCATGGAGGTGCTGACCACCGAGCCCGGAATCCAGTTTTACTCGGGCAATTTCCTGGACGGAACGCTCACCGGCAAGGGCGGCAAGGTGATGTCCAGGCGGTCGGGTTTCTGCCTGGAGACGCAGCACTACCCGGATTCGCCGAACAAGCCGCAGTTTCCGTCAACGGTGTTGAAGCCCGGCCAGGAGTACCAGAGCACCACGGTCTATCGCTTCCCATTGCCCAAGTAGCGCCGGTGGGCGTTGCCGGCGTCTGGCGTGCTAGAGTAGCACTAGCCGCTCGGAGGGTTGATCTTCTCGTGGCCCTGGTTGTCGACTCGCTCGGAACACTGAAGCCCAAGCACCCTGCGGTGGCGGTGCTCGCCTTGGCCGGCGTCATCGCCCTCCTTTACTTCGGCCAGTTGTTCTTTGTGACCCTCATTTCCGCGGTGGTGCTCGCCTTCATCCTGGAGCCCTTCGTCGGTCTGCTGATCCGGCTGCGGCTTCCCAGGGCGGTGGCCAGCTTCGTCATCTGCGTCCTGGCGCTGTTGATCATCTACCTGGCGGGGCTCGGCCTCTACACGCAGGCCGTAAGCATCTACCGGGACTTGCCCACTTACAGCACTCGCATCACGGAGTTGGTTGACGCCGTCATCCTGAAGGTCGAGGAGATGGAAAAGACCACCTATCGGCTGCTGGTCCCCAGGCGCATCCAGGAGCGGACCAGCCAACCGGGAGCGCAGCCACAGGAAACCGCCGCCTCCAAGCAACCGCGGCGGCGCTCGGCCGAGCCGCCCGCGCCCGTCCTGCCCCCGCCCGTTCAGGAAGTGCGCATCCTGCAGGACCGCACGCCGCTGGTCCGCTACCTGTACGCTCATCTGGGGTCGGTGTACGACATTCTGCTGATGGCCTCCTTCGTGCCCTTCCTGGTCTACTTCATGCTGAGCTGGCGGGACCACGTGTACAAGGCCTTTCTGCACTTGTTCGACGGGCAGGCGCGTCTGATCGCCGGCAACACGCTGGACGGAATCGCCATGATGGTGCGCGGCTTCGTGGTCGGCAACTTCGCGCTGGGACTGATGCTGGCCGGCGTGAGCTCGCTGCTGTTCTGGATCTTCCGGCTGCCCTACCCCCTGCTGATAGGGCCGCTGAGCGGTTTTCTGAGCCTTATTCCCTACATCGGCCTCCCCCTGGCCGTGGTGCCGGCGCTGTTCGCGGCGCTGCCGGTGTACACGACCATGGCGCCCTACCTGCTGCTGGGCAGCGCCGTGTCGGTGCTGCACCTGCTCGCTCTGAACCTCTTTTATCCGAAGGTCGTCGGCTCCCGGGTGCACCTGAACCCGCTGGTGGTGACCGTGGCGCTCATGCTGTGGACGGCCATGTGGGGCGGCATAGGCCTGATCCTGGCCATCCCGCTGACCGCCGGAATCAAGGCGGTCTGTGACAACGTGCGAGGCCTCCAGGCGTACGGCCGGCTGCTGGGAGACTGAGATAAGGACACTGCGATGAGAATCCGCCTGCTGCTTTTCGCGCTGATAGGTCTGGCGGCCGTGGCGGGCGCCGTGGCCTGGATCTTCTACATACAGCGCGGCGCGCACATGCAGCTTGCGGGCTCCATCCTCAAGGTGCGCACTCTGGCCACGGATGAGAACAGCTCGGTGGCGCTGATCGACTTCCGCGTGACCAACCTGGCCGATTACCCCTGGATGGTGCGCTCGGTGACGGTATCGGTGATTGACGGCGAAGGCTTCCTGGTCGAAGGCAGCACCATCGCAGACACCGACGCCGCGCGCCTGTTCGAGTACTTCCCGCTGCTGGGCCAGAAGTACAACGAGTCGCTCATCTACCGGAGCCGCATCCCGCCCCGCCAGACCGTGGACCGCATGATAGGCGCGCGCTTCGAGGTCCCGGAAGCACAGATTCTGGCCCGCAAGAACCTCACCATCCGCGTGGAAGAAGTCGACCGCGGCGCCTCGGAAATCGTCGAGCACGCCGGCCAGTAGAGGCCGGGCGCCGCCGATCGCGGCGCTCTTGGAGTCGGTGATAACGCCGGCCAGATCACCGGAGCTGACCTGTGTCTGAGCCAGCACGCCTCCTGCGGCGCAGCAAACCGCCGCGACCAGCAAACCGTATCTGTTCATCGCAGTCTCCGACTGACTTGCGTGATTCTCCTTCCCTGCTCTTCCAACTTCCGGGCTCCCAGCTTCTGGCCGGTATACGCCGGCGCGTGCGGATATAATTGATTCTCCGATGCAGATAGACTGGTTCCCTCTGTGGCTGAGCCTGCGCGTCGGAGCGCTGGCCACGGCGCTGTCTCTGGCCGCGGGGCTGGCGCTCGGCTGGCTGCTGGCCGGACGTCAGTTTCGGGGCAAGAGCGTTCTGGAGGCGCTGGTCGATCTGCCCCTGGTGCTGCCCCCCACGGTCCTTGGCTACTACCTGCTGGTGGTCCTGAGCCAGGCGAGCCCGCTGGGGAAGTTCTACGAGACACTGTCCGGCGCCCCCCTTCTGTTCACCTGGCAGGCCGCCGTGGTGGCGGCCGCCGTGTACACGGCTCCGCTCCTGACAAGAGCCGTGCGGGATGCCCTGGGGGGTGTCGACCCGGGCTTCGCCCGGGCCGCGCGCGGGCTCGGAGCCTCCCCGTGGCGCGCCTTCTGGCTGGTGAGCCTGCCTCTGGCGAGGCGGCCCATCCTGGCCGCCACGGCGCTGGCCCTGGCGCGCTCCATGGCCGACTTCGGCATCACCATCTTGATCGCGGGCAACCTGCCCGGCCGGACCCAGACCCTGTCTGTGGCGGTGTACGACGCGGTCGAAAGAGGCGACGGCGCCGCGGCCCGCGCGCTTGTGCTGGTGATGTCGGCCCTGGTTCTGGGGCTTCTGTTCCTGTCGAACCGGCTCATGCCGAGGCAGGCGGCGCGATGATCCAGGCTCGGGTTGTCAAGGCCCTCAAACAGGGGTTCACGCTCGAGGCCGAGTTCGCCGTACCGGAGGGCGTCACATCTCTGTTCGGCCCGCCGGCGGCTGGCAAGACGCTGCTGCTGGAGGCCGTCGCCGGCCTGACGAAGCCGGATGAGGGACGCATTCTGCTCGAAGGCCAGGTCGTTTTCGACAGGGCGGCGGGCGTCGATCTGCCCGCGCGGCGCCGGCCGTGCGTGTATCTTCCGCCCGCCGGCGCACTGTTCCCGCACCTGACCCTGCGGGAGAACCTGCTGTTTGCCGCCAACTGCCGGCGCCTTCCGCGTCTGGAGCGGCATCGCCGGGTGAACGAGTTGCTGGGCGGCTTCGGGCTGATGGAGCGCGCCTCCAGCTACCCCCGGGATATCGAGGACTCCGGACGGCGGCGCGCAGTGATCGCCCGCGCGCTGGTGGCGAGGCCCAAGGTGCTGCTGGCTGACGATCCCGCCCGCGGCCTGGCCGGCCCCCAGCGCCGGCAGGTATACGAGCTTCTGTGGCAGGCCGGCGCCGGAGTCGCCGTCCTGGTTGCAACGCCGTCCGCCGAGGATTGCTTCGAGCTCGGCGCGCCCATGCTGGTGCTGGCCCGGGGAAGAGTGGTCCAGTCGGGAACGCCGCGCGAGGTCATGCGCCAGCCCGCCAGCCTTGACGTGGCGCGGGCGCTGGGCGGCCACAACCTGCTGCCGGTGGAAATCACGGCGCTGGACCCGGCCCGGAAGACCAGCCGCCTGCGCCTGGGCCAGACGGAACTGGTGGGCCCGTATTTCCCAGGCCGGTTGCGCGGGGATCGCGTGACGCTATGCGTGCGCCCGGCGGAACTGGCCGCGCTTCCCGCCCCCGGCACGCCGGTGCTCAACCAGGTCGCCGGGCGGCTGCTTCGCGTCACGGAACTCCCCGGCTGTGTCCGGCTGCACTTTGAGCGCGGGATCACGGTAGAGATGGCGCCCCACGAGTACGACCAGCAGAAGCACCACCGCGATTGGGTGATCGAGTTTCCCCCCGAATGCCTCCGGGTGATGTGATCAGTCCCGCCGCCGCAGCCGCGGCACGTGCTCCGCCATGACCTTCTCCCGCTCCCCCTTCGACCAGGTCTCCTGGATCGCGTCCTCCGCCAGGCCGGCCATCCGCCCGAACAGGATGTAAGCAGGCAGGGCGTAAGTCAGACTCTTCCAGCGCGCCATGTCGGCGACCGGCGCCAGGGCGCTCTCACGAATCTGGTTCAGGGTGCGTTCATCGCGGCTTTCGGTGAGGGTCACCAGCAGGTCAGCCGCGCGCGTGCGGTCGCCCCACACGACGGACTTGAGCAACTCCACGGGCCAGGTCGGCGAGATTCTGATGCCGGCGGCCGGGTTGCCTGCGGCGAACACGGCGATGGACTTCAGCGCCCGCAGCGCAGAGTGGCGCACGGCCGGCTCGGGATCCTGAAGCGCATACTGCAATGCCTCGGCGGCCGCCTGCCTGTCGGGCGCGTAGCCGATCATGAAGGCGGCGACGGCGCGGTGCTCCGGTTCCGAGGACTCCCGCAGAACATGCCGGAGGTGCACGAATTGCTGCCCGGCCACTTCCGCGATACGCTCCTCAGCGGCGCGCAGCCGCGGGTCGGAGGAGAGCGTGTAGCCGGGCGCCAGGCTCTGGCGGGTCTCACCGGGTCCGGCGCCTTTCCCGTACAGCTCCAGGAACCCGGCGTGAGCCTTGACGACTTCCTCCGCCAGCACGGCCGAGGAAGCCGGGCCTGTGCGCGGACTGAAGCTCGGCGCACCCTTCTCCTGTATCCCCACGAACAGAATAGCCCCATCCCCCTCGCAGCACACCGCCTCCAGGTGCGCCAGGACCACTGCCTCCAGTTGCTCGAGGCGCTCCTCGGCCGCCGCCTTGGAGGGGGGAAGCGGATCGCCCTCTTTCACGGCCAGGGCCTTCCGGGCGGCGGTCTCCGAAAGCCGCTCCAGGCCGTAGAAATCAATAACAGAGATCCGAGGGGCCTGCCCGGCCAGCAACTCGCCGGCGAGCAGGCACAGCATCACCTTCCGCATACAAGACCTTGGACGCCCGCCGCGCCCTGGAGGGCTACGCCTGTTTCTGCGCCAGGTCGCCTATCACGGGCAGAACGACCCTCTCGCCCTTGTATGCCTTCCACATCAGGTAAAGCGCCAGCACCACCACCGCCAGGTTAAGGAGCTGTCCGGCGGCGAGCCATAACTGCCAGGAAACAATAGGGATCACGACGCTTAGCGCAATGCCTGTCACGATCCACGCCAGCTGGAGGAACAGCGACTGCCAGGCGTGGAACCGGACGGTCCTGTCGCGGTTGTACGGGGCCCAGACCAGAAAGAGGATCGCCGGGATGAGGACCGGGATGTAGCTTAGCGCAGAGGCGATGTTCGGAGCCAGCGTCGAGCCGGAGCCAGCCGCCGGGGGCTGCGGAGCAGCAGCCGGAACGCCTTCGGCCAGGGACGCTCCGCACTTGGCGCAGAACCTGCCATCTACCGTGGCTCCACAACTTGGGCAGAAAGCCATGTGTCCTCCAGTCAGGGTCTACTCTACCCGAAGCTCCCGGGTTTGGCAAGGAGTCCCGCATTCGCCTGCGAATCCTGGCGGCCCCCGGCACTATCCTTATTTAACCCCGGAGGTGTCATCGGGTGATACGCCACGTCATGCTGTCGCTGGCCGCGTGCGCCGCCCTCTGCGGCCAGTCGCCGGATCCCGTTCCTGATCCTCTCGAGCGGGCCTACAAGGCCCTTGCCGCCAGGTCCTACGACGAGGCGATCAGCGCGTTCCTTGCCGCCCTGGAGCGGGATCCCAGCCAGCCTGCGACTCGCAAAGACCTCGCCTACACCTACTTGAAGATCGGAGAAACCGAGGCCGCCCGGGACCAGTTCGCCGAGGCCGTGCGGTTGGCGCCCGAGGACTTCCACGCCGCTCTGGAATACGCGTTTCTCTGTCATGAAACCGGTCTGACCGCCACGGCGCGCCGCCTCTTCGACCGGGTCCGCCGGGAGGGAGACCCGGAATCCAGGGCTACCGCCGAGACCGCCTTCCGGAACATCGACCGGCCTCTGGCCGAAGGAATCGATCGCTGGCTGCGGGCGCTGGAGTCCAATCCCGGCGACTTCACCGCCCACCACGAGCTGGCCGTGCTGGCCGAGCGCCGCGGGGATCTCGCCCTCGCCGCTGAGCACTACCTGGAGACCTGGCGGCTGCGCCCCGTCTGGCGCAGTGTGCTGGTGGAACTCGGCAGAACCCTGCTGGCCATGGGCCGCGAGGAGCAGGCGCGCGCGGCGCTGCTGGCCGCTTCGCGTGGTCCCGAACCGCGCGCCGCCGAGGCGGCACGCAAGCTCCTGCCGGACCGCTACCCCTACGTCTACGAGTTCCGGCAGGCCATCGAACTGGACCCGGACAATGTGGCGCTGCGGGAGGAACTCGGCTACCTGCTGGACGCTATGGGCAGGGGCGAGGAGCCGCGCGGGGAGTTCGAGGCCAGGTCCCTCGGTGACCGGAGCTACCAGGCCGGACACCTGCGCGACGCCCTCCGCTACTACTCGGCCGCTCACCAGGCGGACCCTCTCGATCCTCACGTCCTGCTACAACTGGGCTGGACCCACAACGTCCTTGGCGAAGACCGCCAGGCTTTGCACTGGTTCGATCTGGCCCGAAAGAGCTCCAATACATCTGTCGCCCGCGAAGCCGGCCGAGCCTACCGGAACCTTCGGCCGTCTCTGGCGCGATTCCGCACCACGGTTTGGTTCCTTCCCAGCTACTCCTCCCGCTGGCGCGGCCTGTTCGCCTACGGGCAGTTGAAGACCGAGGTCAAGCTGGGCAAACTGCCCCTTCGCGCCTACGTGTCGGCCAGGCTCATCGGAGACACCAAGGGACTGACGGGCGAGGCCGGTCCCGCATACCTCTCTGAGAGCTCGCTGATCTTCGGCGCCGGGCTTGCCACCGACTACTGGCGCGGCCTGATGCTCTGGGCCGAGGCCGGCGCCGCTTCGAATTACCTCGGCCATCGCACCGGAACTCCCCGGGTGGCTCCGGACTACCGCGGAGGCGTGGCATTCTACCGCGGCTTTGGCAGCCTGCTCGGCAGCAGCCGCAGAGGGTCCTTCATGGAGACCAACGACGACGGTGTTTTCGTGAGCCGTTTCCAGAACAACTTCGTCGTCTACAGCCAGAACAGGTCAGGCTACACGCTGGCCCCGGCCAAGGCCTTGGGCGGTCTCCAGACCCAGTGGTATTGGAACACCAACCTCAGCATCGACCTGCGCCGGCAGTATTGGGCGAACGCTGTGGAGCTCGGGCCCGGCCTGCGGTTCCGCTGGAGCTGGATGCCCAAAGGCGCGATGCTCTCGGTTGGTGCGCTGCGCGGCTTCTATACTGTCACTTCGGGAAACCCCTGGGGCCGCTACTACACGGACCTCAGGGCAGGCGCCTGGTGGGCGGGGATCAGGTGAGGGAAGCAGGCAAAAGGCAAAGGGCGGCAGATGGGGCATGACGGGGTGGGCAGGGAAGAACCTGCCGAGCGATTGCCGGCGTATGGCCTCCGGATAGCCCGCCTGGGGAGGTCACTTCCCGGGAACCATGCTCTCCTGCACATCGGAGATCAGCGCCACGGCAGCGGGACCGCGGCTGGCGCCCATTATGAGGAAACCCAGGGAGCGGAGCCGCGCAACGGCTTCATCCACAAGCCTCAAACCGCGTTGAAACAGCTGCGTGAGTCGCGCTACTGGCTGAGGCTGTTCGCCCAGGCTGAAGCGGCCGGCGTTGCGCGGCTGGACACGGCGGCCGATGAGGCCCCTCAGTGTCGGGCCATCCTGTCGAAGTGCGTGGCGGCGGCGAAGGGAAAGCGCCCATGCTCCACCTGACGCTTCTGCCTTTTGCCCTTTACCTTTTGCCTTTTGCCTTCTGCCCATTGCCTTCTGCCTTCCCCACTTCCTGGCACGCCCTCCTGGGTTCAGTAGGGCTTACGGTCGGGGCCGGCGGCAGCCCTCCGATATACATCGTCAGGCCAGGGGAGACGGCGCCGGCCGGCGCCCTGGCCGACCGCGTTCGCAACGGCGCATTCCTGATTCTGGAGGGCGACAGCGAAACGGGCCGGTCCTTAGGCTTTCAGCCAACCGCCGGCAAGGTGCGCGTTGCCGGCGTCGAGGACTCGCTCCGGCCGCGGGTGGACATCGTATGGGAACAGGCCACGGAAACTGCCGTCTACCGGGTCCCCCCTGAAGCCACCGTGTTCACCCGCGAGCGCTGGACCGGGGCGCCCCTGGCGGCGGGATTCCGAAGCGGCGCCGGGGCGGTCTTCTGGGTCGCCCTCCCACCGGGGGAGCGTGGCTTCGAGCGATTCCCCTTCCTGCTGCAAGCGCTGGGCACGCTGGGTCTGGATCCGCCGTTCCGCTCGAACCTTCTGTGGGCGTTCTTCGACTCCTCATACCGTGCCCGAGCTGACACCGACTACCTGGCGGCCCGCTGGCAGCGCGCCGGCATCCGTGGGCTGCACGTCGCAGCATGGCATTACTACGAGCCGGACGAGGAGCGCGACCAGTACCTGCGGCGGCTGATCCAAAGCTGCCACCGCCAGGGCATCCTGGTCTACGCGTGGCTGGGCCTCCCCCACGTCAGCGAGAAGTTCTGGCGGGACCGCCCAGAATGGCGCGAGAAGACAGCTTTGGGCCAGGATGCGCACCTGGACTGGCGCATGCTGATGAACCTCCGCAACCGGGACTGCTTCGCCGCGGTCTCGGCTGGCGTGAAGGCTCTGGTGACACGCTTCGACTGGGACGGGGTGAATCTGTCGGAGCTCTACTTCGAGTCCTTGCAGGGTCACGAGAACCCGGCCCGCTTCACCCCCATGAACGGCGATGTCCGGCGCGAGTTTCTTGCTCTCGAGGGGTTCGATCCGATTCACCTCTTCGATCCGGCGTCGGCGAACTTCCGCGCGCGCAACCCGCAAGGACTGCGCCGGTTCCTGGACTACCGCGCCGGCCTTGCCCGCCGAATGCATGAGGAATGGCTGGATTTACTGGCCTCGGTGCAGCGGGAGAGGCACGGCCTGGATCTGGTACTGACCCACGTGGATGACCGCTTCGACCCGCGAATGCGCGACGCCATCGGCGCGGATGCCGCTTCCGCATTGCAGTTGCTGGGCCGTCACAGCTTCACGTTCCTGGTGGAGGATCCCGCGACGGTCTGGCACCTGGGCCCGGAGCGTTATCGGGAAATCGCGGCACGCTACGCGCCGCTCACTCCCCACCGTGAGCGTCTGGCGGTGGACCTCAACATCGTGGAGCGGTATCAGGACGTCTACCCCACCAAGCAGCAGGTGGGCGGTGAACTGTACCAACTGGTGAACCAGGCCGCGCGCGCGTTCCCGCAGGTGGCGCTCTACTTCGAAAAGTCCATCGAAGCGGCCGACGTGCCCTGGCTGTCGTCGGCCGCCGCCGCCGTCGAGCGGTGGGAGCGGGACGGCGACCGGCACACGGTCGAGTCTCCGCGCGGCGTTGGTATCCGCTGGCGGGGGCCGGCGCGGGTCAACGGAAAGCCTTGGCCTGTCTGGGACGGCGAAACGGCGTGGCTGCCGGCCGGCCGTCACATCATTGAACCGGGATCGGAGGCGCCCGCACTGCGATTGACGGGTCTGACGGCCGATCTGCTATCCGCTTCAAGCCTGCCCCGGGGGCTGGACTTCACCTACCGGGGTCAGGCGCGCGTCCTGGCGCTTTTCAATGCGCGTCCGGCGGCCCTGTGGGTGGACGGTTCGCCTGTGCGGATCGAGGCCTTGGATCGGGCCGATGGCGTGCTATTGCGGCTTCCGGCCGGCCGGCGCCACATTCGGGCTGAGGTGGCGGCGGACTAACTGCCAGCGATGGCGGGAGGCGGCTCGGCCAGGGCGACAACGTCGCCGGCCCGCAGACCGGACAGCACTGCACCCTCGATCGTGCCTCGAACTCCGATTTCGACGTACCGCTTCTCGAAGCCCTTGGGCCCGCGCAGGTACACGAAGGCCCTGCCGTCTTCCGAGCGGACCGCTTCCAGCGGGACCAGAGGCTTGTCCTGGCTGCTCTCAAGCAGAACGTCGGCCGCGCCGGACATGTCGGGCAGAAGGCGCGGATGGCTGCCTTCAATCTGGATGACCACCGGAACGCTCCGGAAGTAGTAGCTTTCAAAACGCGACGCCCGCGCCATCGCACCGACGCTGTAAACCCGTCCCTTGAAGGTCAGATCGGGAAACGCATCGAGCGTGACCGTGGCCGGCTGGCCGACCCGGATTGCGCTCGAGGCGGTCTGGTTGGCCATGCCGTCCAGTTGCATGTCGGACAGGTCCACAATCCGCATGAAGGAGCGGCCCGGGCTGACTGCGTCTCCCACGGCATACTGCGCCTGAGTGCCGCCTGTTCGCTCCACGCTTTGCAGAACGACCATGCCGTCCATGGGGGCGCGGAACGTGAGCGCCCTCATGTCGTTCAGGAGGCGATCCAATACCACCCTCACGCGTTCAAACTGAAGCTCGCTGGAGCGCATGCTGGCCGCCATCGATATCTTCTTGAAATCCAGGGCGAACAACTGCTGCTTGTAGACGGCCTCGTTCTGCTCCAGCGCAAGCTTCAGCAATTCGCGTTCCACGGCCGTCTGAACGTCAGCCTTCTTGTAGTCGAGCGCCGCCCGGTCGTAGTTGGCCTTGGCCGATCTCACGGTTTGCTGGATGGTCTCCCAATCCAGAGCCTGCTGGGCCTTGAGGCGGCTGAGTTCGAGTTCCAGCAGTTCGTTGGACGTCCTGCTGGCCTCGATGGCCGTCATCATGGTCTCCGCATCGAGTTCCGCCACCACGTCCCCGGTCTTCACCATACTCCCGCCCTCCGCCAGTTTCGTGAGAACGAGATTGCCTCCCCTGCTCGCTCCGGGCTGGCCGAGGAATCTCGTCACGGTGATGGAGGCGAAGTGCCGGGCCGAGGTCTGTCCGGTGATTCGCAGCACCCGCTCGACGGAGCCCGTCCGGATGGTCGCCGTCGGCACTGTCCGGATCGCGGCGGATTCCTGTGTCCGCGCCGGGCGGTTGGCGAACAGATATGCGGCCAACCCGGCCACCAGAACGGCCGCCAACAGAAACCAGCCCGCTTGTCTTCTGCCTTGGGGCCGTGACGTCGGTGGCTTGTGGGCGACCTCCAGGTTCGCGCCGTTTCTCTCCGGGCTTGGATCGCTGGCTGTGGGCATAACCTACCTGTCAGAGTACTACAGGGCGACTCAGAAGATGAGGCGCTCAGGCGTGGTCTCAGGTTACGCGCGTTGCGCCGGGCGGGCGCCTTCAGCACACTATTTTCAGGGCGCTAACCTTCGGTATCAGTCCCTTGCTACCCATTGAGAATATTGACGATCCCCAATGGAATGTTAGATTTGACTGTGCAGCGAAAGGCTCCCGGCTTGTCTTGCGAAAGTAGAGGTGCACCAGTGGTGAAAGCAAAGCTTATGCGGCTCGTGCTGGCCGTTGGCCTGGCCAGTCCGGCGTGGGCCGCAACGTTCGGCACGGTGGTCGAGTTGACCGGCCACATTTCCGATATCGCCCTCGACGCGCGGCGTGGCGTGATCTACGCGGCCAACTTCACGGCGAACCGGATAGAGGTGGTCTCGACCTCGGACCTCTCGGTGCGCAAGCCGTACAACGTGCCGGCCCAGCCCGCATCTATCGCCCTGTCGCCGGACGGACGCTACCTCGTCATTGCGCACTACGCCAATTGGGGGGCGCCTGCGACGTTGCAGCCCGGAGTCACCATCCTGGACCTGGGCAACGGTACGCGCCGAACCCTGGCGACGCCGCCAACACCGCTGGCGGTGGCCTTCGGCGGGGGGAACCAGGCGCTGGTCGTGTGCACGGAGGGTTTTCGGCTGCTGGATCCGGTGTTCGGCGTGTTCCAGGAGCTTGTTCCGGTGCGGATGGGCGGGATGGAACTGCCAGTTCC
>JBBITL010000076.1:0-20989 GCA_037440765.1 Solibacteraceae bacterium | reverse complement strand
CGATGGCCGCCTACTGGGCCAACTTCGTGAAGACGGGCGATCCCAACGGCGCCGGTCTCCCGAAGTGGCCGGCCTTCAGCGCTACACGCCAGGTGATGCACCTGGACGCTTCAAGTCACCCGGCTCCCGAGACGCACCGGGACCGTTACGAGTTCCTCGACGCCTGGTACAGAGCTTCCCAGCCCCGTTGATTTCCCGGTCGGGCGCTACTTGACGCGCTTGGCGACGAACTCGATCGGGGGCATATCGCCGGGCCCACCCTCGAAGCTCTGGGTCATTTTGATAGTGTCGCCGGAGAGCTTGCCCTTGTAGACGATCTTCATTTTGAACTCGCCGTCCGGCGAGCCGAACACGAGGATGAAGGAGAGATCCTCACCGCCGATCTTGCCTTCGCTGATCGGCCGCTCGCCCATCGGCGAGCCTATCGTACCAGTCAGTTTCGTCCCCTCGGCCTTGAACGTGAAGGTGATCTCGATCGTCTCGCCCTGGAACCCGGGCACCTGCGCCGCCCACCTGCCGTCCACTTCCGCCGCCGCGGCACCGCCCGCCAAGAGCGTCAACATTGCCAACCACAGCCACACGAAATTGTTCTTCAATGCAGACTCCTCCGACTGATGAGTATACTCCGACCGACACACAGAAATGGCCGCGCCGTCAGTCCGGCGCCTCCCAAAGACCCCACCGGGGTGGAACAGCCAGCACCATGCCGTGCTATATTTATTCATGAGGATGAATAAATAGTCTCATGGGCGTCAGAGTCGGAGTGATCGGATATCTCGGGTACGGAGGAGCGGAACTGGTGGCGATCCTGGAGCGCCATCCGGGAGTGGAGCGCATGCTGGTCGAAGATCGGGCCGACGTCGCTGACCCGCCTCGCCCCCGGGGCCACAAGGGGCACGAGCGGATCGAAGGCATGGCGGAGGCCGTCCGGCGGGAAGGACTCCCGCTGGTCTTCCTGGCCACCCACCAGGACGTTTCCATGCAACTGACGCCTAGGTTGCTGGAGGCCGGCGCCAGGGTCGTCGATCTCAGCGCGGCCTTCAGGCTGAGGACCCCGGAGAGGTACGCCCGCTGGTATGGAGCCCCGCACACCGAAGCCGCGCTGCTGGCCGGCGCCGTCTACGGCCTGCCCGAGTTCAACCGCGAAGCCGTCCGGACGGCCGCCCTGCTCGCCAATCCGGGCTGCTACCCGACGGCGGTGAACCTTGCCCTCCGTCCGCTGATCGAGGCGGGGGCCATCGACCGCTCCGCCGGCGTCGTCTGCGACGCCAAGAGCGGCGTGAGCGGGGCGGGCCGCAAGCCGACGCTGAAGACCAGCTTCTGCGAAGTGGAGGGGAACTTCTCGGCCTACTCCATCCTGGATCACCGCCACGTCCCGGAGGTGCTGTTGACGTCCGGCCTGGAGGAGGCCGAGTTCAGCTTCACGGCTCATCTGCTGCCGGTGGAGCGCGGAATCCTCGAGGCCATCTACTTCCGGGTAATGCCCGGCTACGATGCCGAATCCCTTGTCGCGATCTACGAGCGACAGTACCGGGGCGAGCCGTTCGTCCGTCTGTACGACCCGGGCCAGATGCCGGACCTGCGGGCGGTTGTCCGCACCAACTGCTGCGACATCGGCGTGAAGGTGGACGCGGCCACCCGGCGCGCGGTGGTGGTCAGCGCCATTGACAACCTGGTGAAGGGCGCCGCGGGGCAGGCGGTCCAGAACATGAACCTGATGCTCGGGTATCCCGAAACCGAGGGCCTTCTGTGAGGCTGCTGGTCAAGCTCGGCGGTACGCTGCTCGACGCGGAGGAGACCCGGCTGAGGCTGGCGGGGGAACTGGCGGCAGCCGCGCGGGACCACCAACTGGTGGCGGTACACGGCGGCGGCAGGCAGATGACCAGGTTCCTGGCCGAGCGCGGCGTGGAAAGCCAGTTCATCGGCGGCCTGCGCGTGACCACGCCCGAGACGATCGACGCGGTCCTGAAGGTTTTCGCCGGCAGCGTGAACAAGCAACTGGTGGCCTCCCTGATAGCGGCCGGGGCGCGGGCGGTGGGCGTTTCCGGCATAGACGCGTGCCTGGTTGAGGCCGAGCTCGTGAGGCCGGAACTCGGACAGGTAGGGCGGCCGGCGCGCTGCAACCCTCAGCTTCTCGACAGCCTGACGGCCGCGGGATTCCTGCCTGTGGTGGCCTGTGTGGCAGGCGACCGGCAGGGCCGCGTCTTCAACGTGAACGCCGACCAGATGGCCGTGGCGTGCGCCTCGGGCTTCCGGGCGGACCGGCTGATCTTCCTTACCGACGTGGAGGGCGTGCTCGACGCCTCGAAGCGGCTCGTCCCTGTCATCAGCCTGCGGGAGAGTGAGGAACTGATCGGCGGCGGCGTCGCCACCGGCGGGATGCAGGCCAAGCTCGTCTCGGCCGGCGAGGCCTTGCGGAACGGCATCGCGCAGGTAGCGATTGCGCCCGGCGCCGCGGCCGGCGTCCTGGGGCGCCTGCTCGACGGCGAGCCCCTGGGCACCCGCATTGTGAAGGAGGCGAGCGGTGATTGAGGTTCGCAAGGCGCTGCTCACCGACGTCCGGCCGCTGGTTGGCCTGATCAACGGCTTCGCCTCCCAGGGCATCATGCTGCACCGGACGGAGTTCGAGCTGGCCGAGAACATCCGGGACTTCACGGTGGCTCTGAACGGCGGCCAGGTGGCGGGCGGCGGCGCGCTGCACTTCTACGGCACGTTCACCGGCGAGGTGCGCTCGCTGGCGGTGGACCCGTCGCACCAGCACCTGGGCATCGGCAAGCGCATTGTGGAAGCGCTGGAGGCCGAGGCGACCACGCATGGTCTGCAATCGGTCTTCGCCTTCACCTACATCCCTGACTTCTTCGCCCGGCTCGGCTACGTCGAGGTCGACCGCCAGTCATTGCCCGCCAAAGTCTGGAAGGACTGCCTCCGCTGCCCGAAGCTACAGTGCTGCGACGAGATCGCGGTCCGCAAGCTGCTGGTTCCGGAACATCTCTGCGCCCCCATGAAAGCTGAAGATGCCGCCTCGAACGGGGATCAAATCCTGCCCGTTCCAAGGATCAGCACACACGCAGGCTAGCCGCCGGAGCCCATAAGGAATTTGCTGAGAGGTTTTCGGCAACATGGGCACTAGCTCTCAGTACTGCCATGAGAGCCCAGCCCGTCCCGATAAGAGAGTCCTTCGGCCGCATCCTCTGCAACACCGTCTTCCGCCCCGGCGGCAAGAAGCTGCTGGCCAAGGGGCATATGTTGAGCGACGAAGACGTGCGCCTTCTGGAGACCGAAGGCATGGAGCACGTCTGGGTGACGGAGTTGGAGGAGGGTGAAGTCGGCGAGGACGACGCCGCCATGCAGGTGGCGCAGGAACTGGGGTGCGGTTCCCTGGAGATCCGGCCGGTGGCGGGGGGGCGGTCCAACCTGGTGGCCACCGAACCGTGCTGCGTGCTGGTGGACGATGAGTTGCTGCGGCAGATCAACTGCACCGGGAGCACGGTGATAGCCACCCTTCCGAACTTCAGCTACGCCGCAGCCGAGCAGCGGGTGGCGACGGTGAAGAGCGCCCCATTCGCCGTGGCGCGCGCCGAACTGGAGGCCGTGGTGGGCATCCTGAAGGAGCGCGGCCCGGTCCTCCAGGCCCGCCCCATCCGCCGGGCGCCTGTCGCCGTTCTGTACTCGGACCCGGCCAACGGCGAACGCGCGCGGACGCTATTCGACAGCATCATGCGCCAGCGAATGGAGCGGCTCGGCGTGACGGTCGACTACTCGCTGGCGGTGGTTGAGGAATCCGGCGCTGTGGCGCGCGCCCTTCAGCAACTGGCGCGGTGCAAACCCTGCGTCATGCTGGTGGCATCCACCACGGCCCCGGCCTGCCCGGAGGACACCGTGGGGCACGCCCTGCGGCATATCGGCTGCCACATAGAGCGGTTCATGGCGCCGGTGGAGCCGGGCAACCTGCTGATGCTGGCATACAAGGACGATCTGCCCGTCGTGTGCGCCCCTGGATGCTACCGGTCGGCCAAGCCGAACGTGGTGGACATGATGCTGCCGCCGTTGCTGGCGCGCTACAGGGTCTCCGGCTGGGAGGTGGCGTGCCTGGGCCACGGCGGTCTGCTCGGCTGACGGCCGGGAGCTGGCCGCTGGCCGCTGTGTGCTACAATCCCCGGCATGCTGTGGGAGGCGGCGGGCGCCACGGCTGCCGCCGCGGCGGGGTGGATGGCGTGGGCCGTGCGAGGCCGCTCCTCCAACGTATTCGGCCCGTCGGTCTGGCAAGGCGCCAGGGACCGCCCCTCCATCGCTCTGACGTTCGACGACGGGCCTAGCGAGTCCACCCCCGAGCTTCTGGAAATCCTGGATCAATTCCAGGCTCCGGCGACCTTCTTCGTCTGCGGAGCCAGTGTTCGCCGGCTGCCCGAGGTGGCGCGCGAGATTGTCCGCCGCGGTCACGAACTGGGCAACCACTCCCACACGCACGACCGGTTCTACCTGCGTTCGACCGGCTTCATCCGTAACCAGATCGTCAGGGCGCAGCAAGTCATCACTGAAACGACCGGGGCAGCCCCGGTCTTGCTGCGCTCCCCCTATGGTGTGCGCTGGTTCGGGCTGAGGGAGATTCAGCGGCAGCTCGGCCTGACCGGGGTCATGTGGACCGCTTTGGGCCGCGACTGGACGCTGCCCGCCGAGGGCGTTTACCGGCGGCTGTTGCGCGCGGCCCGCAACGGCGCGATCTTCTGCCTGCACGATGGAAGAGAGGGCCGGCCCGATCCGGACATTTGCAGCACGATTGAGGCGGTACGCCTTCTGGCGCCCGCGCTGAGGGCGAGGGGCTTCCGTTTCGAGACGGTGAGCCGGATAATCCGCCCGGCGGAGTGACCGGCAGGGCGCCGGCCAGCGAACCAAGCGGTCCATTTTTCCACCCTTTCCACTATCCCTTTTGCCCTTTGCCTGTTGCCTTTCTTATACTTGTAGTGTCCCCTTTTGGAGAGCTCACTCCCAACGCTGCATGAAATGAGCGCCGTCTGGTTGCGGGCGGCGGTGGCGCTGTACTCACTGGGTCTGGTGCACGCCATCCTGACCGTGCTGCGGCGCCGGCCGCAGTTGTTCCAGCCGGCGCTGTGGGCGTTTTCGGCGGGCGTGGTACTGCACCTGGTGGCGCTGGTGGAAGAGACGGTCTTCCTCGGAAGTTACCCGCTTCACAACCCTTTTGAAACGGCTTCCACCTGCGCCTTTTTGACCGCGCTGGTGTTCCTGTTCGTGTACTGGCGGTACCGCATCCGGACGCACGGAGTGTTTCTGTTCCCCCTGGTCTTCATCCTGAGCCTGACAGGCAGCCTGGGGACTCCGGTGGCGAACTGGGTCAATCCGGCGCTCCGCGACGCGTGGCTGATGGTCCATGTGGGCCTGGTGCTCACCGGTTACGCGGCCCTGCTGGTGATGGCGGCGTCGTCGGTCATCTACCTGATCCAGGAGAGGCACCTTAAGAGCAAGGGCCCCGGCGTCCTCGGCGACAGACTGCCTCCGCTTGGGACGCTGGATGAACTGATCACGGCTTCGACCGCGATCGCCTTCGTGCTGATCACGCTGGCGGTGGTCCCGGCGACCATATGGGCCTCGATCGAGTCGGGCGCGCGGTGGATAGCCGAGCCGAAGATCCTGATCTCGCTGTTCACCTGGGCGCTGTATCTGCTGTTGGCCTACCTGCGGGTGACGGTCGGATGGAGGGGACGCAAGGCGGCCTACATGGCGCTCGTGGTGGTGGGTTGTTCGGCTGTCACCTGGGCGGCGCACGTCGGCCTTCGCAGCACTTTTGTCAGATGAGGCTTTCGGTCACAGGGCTGAACCACAAGACCGCTCCCGTCGAGGTGCGCGAGAAGCTGGCCTTCGACGACAGGTCGCTCGCCGAGGCTCTGCGCTGCCTGAAGTCAGCGCCGGAGGTCTCCGAGGCTCTCATACTGTCGACCTGCAACCGCGTCGAGGTGGCGCTGGCCACAGCCGACGAGGCGGACCCCCGCGCGCTGGCGAGCGGCTTCCTCGCCGATTCCGGCAAGACGGAGCCTGGGTCTCTGGCGCCGCATCTGTATCATCACCAGGATCGCGACGCAGTGCAGCACCTGTTCCGCGTGGCGGCCAGCCTTGACTCAATGGTGGTGGGCGAGCCCCAGATTCTGGGACAGATGAAGTCGGCCTACGCGATGGCCAAGGCGCACGGCTCGTTGGGCGGACACCTCGACATGGTGCTCACGCGCGCCTTCGGCGTGGCCAAGCGCGTGCGAAACGAGACCGAGATCGGGCAGAGCGCCGTTTCGGTCAGTTTCGTGGCGGTGGAGCTGGCGCGGGAGATCTTCGGCTCGCTGGCCGGCAGGAAGGTGCTGATCGTCGGCGCGGGCAAGATGTCGGAACTGGCGGCCCGCTACCTGCACGGCAGCGGCGCCAGCCAGATATTCGTCACCAACCGCACGCATGACCGGGCGGTCGAGATGGCCGAGATGTTCAAGGGCTCGGTGGTCGAGTACAACCGGTTCATTTCCAGGCTGCCTGAGATCGACATTGTCATCACCTCCAGCGGCGCACCGCACTACATTCTCCTGAAAGAGGAGATGAAGCACGTGATCGACGCGCGGCGCAACCGGCCCATGTTCCTGATCGACATCGCCGTGCCGCGCAACGTCGATCCCAGGGTCAACGAACTCGACAACGTTTTTCTTTACGACATCGACGACCTCCAGCGAGTGGCGGACGAGAACCGGCAAGGGCGGCTCCAGCAAGCCGGGCAGGCCGAGCAGATCATTTCGGACGAAGTCGAGCGGCTGCTGGCGCGGCTCAAGGCGCGCGAGGTAACCCCCACCATCGTCCGCCTGCAAGAGCAGCTCGAGCAGGTGCGGCAGGCCGAGATGGAGCGGCTGCGCGCCCGTTTCGGCGACCTGACGCCCCAGCAGCAGGAGGCGCTGGAAGCGCTGACGCGCGGGATCATCTCCAAGATCGCTCACTCCCCTATCGCCGAACTGCGCCGGCAGGCCAGCGAGCCGGACGGAGTGCAGGCGGTGGAGCTGATCCGCCGCGTTTTCCGGCTGGAGGAGTGATGATCACCATCGGATCGCGGGGCTCCAAGCTGGCGCTCTGGCAGGCGGAGTGGATCAAGGGCCGTCTGGAGGAGGCTGGCGAGCGCTGCCGCGTCGAGATCATCAGGACCACAGGCGACAATATCATCGACGTGCCGCTCGCCAAGGTGGGCTCCAAGGGGCTTTTCACCAAGGAGATCGAGGAGGCGCTCATCGCCGGAGACGTTGATCTGGCCGTTCACAGCATGAAGGATCTCCCCACGGAGCTGCCAGAGGGTCTCACGCTCGCCGCGGTCCCGGAGCGGCAGGACCCCCGCGACGCGCTGCTGGGGGCGGCGCTGCGCGAGCTTCCCCACGGCTGCAAGGTGGGAACCAGTTCGCTCAGGCGCGCGGCTCAACTGCGGGCGCTGCGGCCCGATCTCGAGGTCGAACCGCTGCGCGGGAACCTGGACACCCGCATCAGGAAGCTGGAGGAGGGCCGCTACGCCGCCATCGTGCTGGCAGCCGCGGGGCTGAAGCGCATGGGATGGGACGGCCGCATAGCGGAGGTCCTTTCCGTCAACTACATGTGCCCGGCCGCGGGGCAGGGGGCGCTGGCCGTCGAGACGCGGGCCGGCGGCGGCGCGGTGGAGTTGCTCTGCCGCACGCTGGACCACCCCCTGACCCGCTGCGCGGTCGAGGCCGAGAGGGCGGTGCTGGCGGCGCTCGGCGGCGGGTGTCAGGTGCCCATCGGCGCCCACGCCACGGTGGAGGGAGACGAGCTGCACATGACGGCGGTGGTGTGCACGCCGGACGGCGGCAGGCTGATCCGCCGGAACCTGTCGGGGGACGCCGCCGCGGCCGGGCGGCTGGGCCGTGAACTCGGTCAGATCCTTCTGGACGCCGGAGCGGACGGGATACTGGAGGAGGTCTATGGAGGCTCGTGACCTGCCCCTGGCCGGAGTGAGCGTGGTGGTGACGCGAGCCCGCGAGCAGGCGGGCGAGCTGGCGGCGAAACTTGAAGCTCTGGGCGCGGCGGTGATCGAGTTCCCCACCATCGAAATACGCCCCGCCGACGACTACCGGGCCATGGACGCCGCGCTGGCAAATCTTCAGGCGTATGACTGGCTGATCTTCACGAGCGTGAACGGGGTCAGGTTCTTCCAGGAGCGTCTGGATCTGCGCGGCCGGGACTTGGCCGCATTCGGTGGCCAGGTATGCGCCATCGGGCCCGCAACCCGCAAGGCCGCCGAAGGACTGGGGCTGAAAGTGGACCTGGTGCCGGAGCAGTACGTGGCTGAGAGTCTCGTGGCAGCCTTCTCCGGGCACGACCTCACCGGCAAGCGCATCCTGCTGCCCCGCGCGGCGGTGGCGCGGGACCTCGCTCCGGCGGAGCTCATCAGGCGCGGCGCGCGGGTGGACGTGGTGGAGGCGTATCGCACCGCCGTGCCGCGCAACACGCCGGAGCGCGTCCGCGAGGTCTTCTTCGGCGAACGCAAGCCCGGCTGGATCACCTTCACCAGTTCCTCGACGGTGGCGAACTTCGCCGGAGCGGCGGGCAGCCACGCGCTGGAGGGTGTGAAGATCGCCTCCATAGGACCGGTCACATCCGCGACCCTGCGCAGGTACGGGCTGGAGGTGACGGCGGAGGCGTCGCCCTACACGATAGAGGGGTTGGTGGCGGTGATCGTGGAGTCGGAGGCAGCCTAGGCCGAAGCCCGAAAGACCGCGTACTTGAGGTCGGCTTGCAGGATGTGCCTGTTGAGCCAGTCCTTCAGGAAAATCATCAGGTTCACGCTGAGGGCGACCGCCCCGGAACGGAAGCTCGCCTGGAAGGCGGACACCTGCTGGGAAAGGCTGTCGTGCTCCGCCTTGTGGGCAGCCAGTCCGGGATACCCGGCTTGCAGCATGCGGCGTTCCTCGTCCCGAAAGTGGTCGGCGGTGTAGCAGACCAGCCGGTCCAGGATCTTGTCCAGTATCTGGCGCGCCTGCCCCCTGGACATGGCATCATGAAGCTGGTTCACCAGATCAAACAGTTGCCTGTGCTGGTTGTCCAGGACGAGGTCGCCTACACTGAGTGAATCATCCCATCGAGCGAAAGCCATACGCTCAGCTCATCGGCGATTTGCCGAGGTTGTGCAGCCGGGAAGTCTCTGCGCCCGCAGGATCCCAGGGACTCCCCAGCCGCAACAACTCCGCGCGCAGCCGTGGGTGCTTCTGTAGCAGGCGCAGGTAGAGCGTCTCGTCGGGGCCCATCTTGGCGCGGATGATCGCCAGGACAACCTTCTTGTCCGCCTCCGGCCAATCCGCCAGCTCCGGCGCCTGGTCAAGCACCATGGCCAGGTTCAGGAACTCCGGGTGCGGCCCGATTCTGACTCCCAGAGCTTGCGAGACCCTGGCGGCCGCATCCTCCGGCCGCGTGCGCTGCGCGGCCAGGGCCACGTTGCGCACTGAGAAGCGGTCCCAGTCGCCTTGCGGCGCGCCGGGCATGTCAAAGATCAGCGGGCCGGCCGCCAGCTTGCGCAGGCGCGTGGCCGGCGTCCTGTAGCCGGGCTGTTTCAGCAGGCGGCGCTCCTCCCGATCGAGCGCGCGCGCCACCTCGGGGAGAACCGGGCGGAAGCCGAGCTTGCGGTAGAACCAGAACGCGCCCGAGGCTATGGCCTCCTCGTTCCGGAAGCCGATCTGGTAGGGGTCTATGCAGAACGACGTCGTGCCGAGCAACTGGTGGAACAGGCGCAGCACGCGCGCAAAGATCCAGGCGGTCTCGCCCTCCCGGAAGGTGTAGTAGAGGTTGAAGCCGATCTCCATGCGGTCGGCGAGCGAGAGCGCCTCGAAGTAGCCGACCGGGACCCCGTTGTTGAACATCATGGCGGCGTGGTAGGCGCGCAGAGGCAGCCGCCAGGCGGCGGGCACACCGCAGCAGTAGATCTCCAGGCCGCGCCCGGCGCCCGCCCGCAGGACGGAACGCGGATCGCCGTGGGTGAAACCGTGAAGCTCGCGGTAGCGGGAGGCGCTGGTGGCCACCGCCATGTTCAGGAACGCCTGGCCACCTTCAAGGTCCAGCGGTTCAACCTCCAGCGGCGGGCTCTGCAGCTCACTGGCCAGCACCACGTCGCGCCGGGGGATCAGGGGCTTTTTGTGGTAGAAGACGGCCGGCGGGCGGCGCCCTATCGTGGTGCGGGAGGCCGGTGAATCGCCTATCTCCCAGCGCAAGGGCAACTCCAGCGAATCATACAGGCCGGCCTTCTCCTTCTCTGATGCGGAGAGCGAGTCTATGCGCGCCAGGAGCCACTCCAGCGAACGCTCCAGGCCGCCTGCCGCCCGGCTGAGCCACTCCAGGTAGGAGATGTGCGGCTCCACCATGGTGTCTTCTTCCACCAGGGGGAACAGGCGGCGCCACGGGCCGGCCAGCCGGTCTGTGACCTCGTAGTGGTCCCAGGCGATGGCCAGGCGTCCGGGTTCGATCGCTGCCAGGCGCCGGACCACGCCGTAGTGGAGGATCGCGGTGAAGCCCGTGCCCGCGATGCCGGAAACCTCCGGGGCCTCGAACGGCGTCATGTCGGAGCCGGAGCCGCGCAGACGCGCCACGCGTCCGGGGATTGAAGCGAGCAGCCGCTCGACCTCGCGGAGTGTTCTTGCGTCCGGCGGGAACGCCCGCAGGAAGAGCAGCCCCTCGTGCAGGCGGATCAAAGAAGCAGGATCTGACCTGGCGGCCAGCCGGCGCAATTCGGCCATGCGGGCATGCAACGGGTTGGCGGTCACGGGCGCAGTCTCCTTTTACAGCCGGAATTATCAAGCATATACCCGGATGGGCGGCCGCAGCCTCCCGGGGGTGTGCCGTTACCATCAAGACGGGGAGCCTTGTCCGAGAAAATCTACAAGCTACAGCCTGACCGGACCATGCAGCTGCGCGGATTCGACGGCCTGGGCGCCTCAGCTGCGCTGCACGAGGCCACCCCTTCGAGCTTCAAGGTCAGCGGCGTGTTCCGGGACGCGGCCGACTTCGCGGTTCTGATCCTGTACGACGCGGACAACTTCTACGAGCATCCCCGGATCAAGTACCTGCCCGATACGGACTTTGACGGGCTGACGCTGACGTTCGACGTCCACTACACGGGGCTGATGCCGCTGGACTCCCCCAAGTACCCCACCATCGACTGGCCCTACCTGGACGTGATCCGCCCCGACGGAACCACGGCCAAGATTCCGCTGTTCGAGCATGCGCGACTGGTGGGCGGGACCTACTCGAAGGCCGAGGCCAGTTTCGTGATCGAGGACAACGGCCTGGAGGCCTACGACCGGATCACCCTGTGGTACCTGAACTTCGCCTTCGACTACATCGTGCCGGCCACCTGGCCGCTACCCACGGCGGCCCAGATCGCCGCGGCGCTCGAGGCGCAGATCAACGGGGTGAACTGGGAGGCCTTCGGCACGCTTATCCCGCTCCAGGCCGAGGCGAACGGAGCTACATTGCGCGTGATCGCCGGCCGCCCCGGACAGGACGGCAACATGGTCCGCATGTACGCCGTGGCGAAGAACGAGCGGCTGAGGTCCGCGTCGCCCACGGCCGTCTTCCAGGGGGGCAGCTCGGACGCCACATGGAGGGTGACACTCGACTTCAGCCAGCTAGGCATCCCCTCGATCCGCCTGATGTGGCTGACCCTCGCGCCGCCGCTGGCCGATGGAGCGGCGTTCCAGAGCACGGAGTGGGAGGCCGAGTTCAGCAATTGGTCTCTGGACGGGCCGGAATCCAGGCGGGTCTTGCGGGTGGCGGGGCCGGGGAGCGTGCGCGTCGAGGAGAACGACTGCTGGTGCAGCTACTCGGGCGCGTGGAAAGTAGAGACCGGCTTCTACTCAGGCGGCTACGCGCGGAGGGCCTCGGCTGCCGGGGACTCCGTGACGGTCAGATATGCGTGCTCCGCCGTTCATGACCTGTACATCGGGACGTCGCTGTACCCGGACCGCGGGGTGGCCGGGATACGGCTGGACCAGGACGAGGAGACGGATCTGGACTGCCGGCTCGACGCCGAGCCCGCCGTGGTGACCCGGAGGAGGGTGCGCGCCGCGGTGGCAGCGGGCGAGCACAGCGTTACCATCCGGCTCAAGAGCGAGGGCCACTTGTACTTCGATTTTCTGGAGGCCGCCGTGCCTTCGGATCTTCCCGGCCCGCTGCCGGCCATCCGGAACATCGCGCCGGCGCTCGACTACAGCACGGACCACACCTACAAGCTGCCGCCCGCGCGCCTGGTCTGGAACCTCGATCAGCTCGGTTACGCCGGACCGCTGAACGAGTACATCGGAGTGTTCTGGTGGAACCAGCGCAAGCGAGTGGACGCCTTGATCCCGAACGTCGAGGTGACGTATGCGGGCGGGTTCCTGCCCGATGACCAGGTCTTTGTGAGCATCGGCGGCCAGACCTGCGGCAAGACCGTCTTCCCCAACGAGGACGGGGCGGTGATAGCCAGACACTTCCAGCACTTCATCAACTCGACCTTCGTCGGCGTGTGGGCGGCGGTGGACGGCAACGTGCTCACCATCACGGCCCGCTCGCCCATGCCGGCCTATTCGTTCACATTCCAGGCATGGATGGAAAGCGGGCAGGGCTCGGGCGGAACGGTGACCTGGACCGGCAGCCTCCAGAACGGCGAGCCGGGGCGCTGGGTGGTGGACCCGTCGCAGACGCCGGCCATCAACCGCGGCGCGCGGGACTGGCACCTGGATTTCTTCAACCAGTGCCGCGCCAGCGGCCGCCAGGTCACTGTGGCGGCATCCATGGAGCTGGTGAACCCTCCCGCCGGCTTTGGAGCCCGGTTCCCAGGCGGAGAGATCGTCGAGACAGCCGTGGGGTTCGGCAGCCTGGTTTCGACACACTGCGCCTTCTCCAGCCCGATGCTCAACTACCACAAGGAGGTGTACAAGGCGCTTGCGGACCTTATGGCGGCGGCTTCAGTGACACCCAGCCTTCAGTGCGGGGAGTTCTGCTGGTGGTACTTCACGAACCTGACTTCGTCCAATCCCGGTGGCGGCATGGCCTTCTACGACGACGAAACGAAAGCGGCAGCCGTGGCGGCGCTCGGCCGGGAACTGCACATATTCACGGGGCCGCACGACGACCCCGCGGTGAACGGATGGCAGGATGCGACTTTCCTCCGCAACCGGTTGCGGGACTACGTGGCAGCCCTCACGGCCCACGTGCGCGGCTTCCATGCGGGGGCCAGATTCGAGCTGCTCTTCCCCTACGACGTCAACCACCCGGCCCCTGCCGGCGTACACCTGATCGGCGGGAGGCTGAACCGGTTCGTCAACCTGCCGGCAGAGTGGGAACGGAAGTCCACCAGCGGTCTCGATGGACTGAAGATTGAGGCTCTCGACTTCGGGGCGTGGTCCAGAGACCTGAACCTTACGCGGGGCGCGGTCATGTTCGGGGTGGGGCTGGACTGGCCCAAGGACTCGCTGCACTACCTGCTGGCCATTTTCATGCCGGGCTATCCGTGGGAGCGGGAGTGCGCCGCCGCGCTGGGAGAAGGCTTGGCGTCGGTCCACCTGTGGGCCTTCGACCACGTGTGTCTGTTCGGAACCAGGACACCGCCGGTCCTGGAATCCGCGCACGCCCGGCGCCAGGGTTAGGAGGGCCGCCGCACCACCGGCGCCTGCCGGCTCACCCAGTTCCGCCAGCGTTCGTGAGCCGCCTCCAGCCTGGCCGGGGACCCCAGTTGACGCCATTCGGCGTCATCGGGAGACCGCTTCAGCACCCCGTATCGCCCTATGACCCACAGCGCGTCCCCGGTCCGCAGCAGCCAGCTCATGAACAGCCGGTCCTCGACGGGTTCGGTGGCCCGCCAGGTTTCGCCGCCGTCCTCGCTCAGAAGAAGCTCCTTATCGGCGGCAATCCACCCCCGGCCGGCCCGGTCAAACACCACGGAGGTGAGCCACCGGTCCACCGGACTCTGCTGCTGCTGCCAGGTGGCGCCTCCGTCGCGGCTGTGCAGGATTTCTCCCGAGAAACCTACGGCCCAACCGTTGTCGCGGTCACGGAAGTAGACCGAGCTGAGCGACCAGATGAGATCCTTGGACGGAGCAGCGGCCTCCCAACTGTGGCCTCCGTTGGTGGTCCGCGTAATCACGCCGACCCATCCGACGGCCCAGCCGTGGCTGGAATCCAGAAAGTACACAGCCTCCAGCGGCTGCGACACCCGGCTGTTCTGCAAGGACCAGGTGCGGCCGCCGTCGTCGGTGTGGACAATCACCCCTCCGTACCCAGTGATCCAGCCGGACTCGCCCTGCCAGGCAATCGCCGTCAGGTTCTCCTGTGTCGGCAGGGGCACGGGCTGCCAGTTGTAGCCTCCGTCGGCGGTCGCCATCAGCGTGCCTCTTTCGCCGGCGACGAATCCGCGTCTTGCATCAAGGAACTTGACCGCGCGCCAGCGGGCGACGTCCGGCAGGGGCCTGGCGGTCCAGCTCATGCCCTGGTCTTCCGTAACCAGCAAGCGCGACTCGTCGCAGACCAGCCATACCCCGTGGTCGCCCGCCGCGTCCGAGCCCCGTACCCGGCAGAACTCCCCGCCAGCGTCCACGGCCAGCGCGGCCGTCGCCGAGCCCAGCAACAACAGCCCCAGCATGCGCAGGTGATTCATCCCAGTCTCCTATAGCAAGGAGATGCTGCACACCGCGGGTCAGATGCACAAAACCTGGCGCCCAGGCGGCGCGCCGCCGGCCGGGAGGCCGTCAGCGGCGCAACCCTGGAGCAATGTTGACTTTGGTGATGAGAGTTACAGCCGTGCGCCCTGTACTAAAGATAGGACCGGGGCCTATTGAACAGGCGGGGGTTCAGCCGTAACATCAAGCTGGATTAGCAACAGGAGCGAGGCGTGAGGGGGCAGGCGTTTGCCCGCTGGGGCGGAGGACTCGAGAACGGGAAGGGTACCGTGACCACGGACGGCGGCGCTCTGCTGAAGACGCCCTTCTGCCCTGCGAGTCAGCTTGGGGAGAGTCCCGGCGCCACCCCGGAGGAACTGCTGGCGGCGGCACACGCCGTGTCTTTCTCCTTGGCGCTGGTGCGTGAACTCGGCGCGCTGGAGATCGAACCGCACAGCATCCATACGACGGTGACTGTCACGCCGGCCAGGCAGGCGCAGGACGGCAGCGCGGCACAACTGCACGTGGATGTGAGCGCCCGGGTCCCGGGCGTTGACCCGCTCGATTTCGAGCGAGCTGCGGGCAACGCCAGGAACGCCTGGCAGACATCACTGCCGTTCACCGGGCGGCTCAGTTTCAGGGTGAATCTGAACGCCTGGTAGACGGGGCGCGGAAGGGGATCCACGCCACTGATGGCGAGGGCCGCTCACGCCAGGGGCTCTGTGCCAGCGGTTGAACACAGGGGTGGAACATGCTCAAATAAGAGTTACGCCTTCCCTGGAGGATAGTCCGATTGAGCAGAGCGATCCTCGCCCTGGAAGACGGCTCGGTCTTCGAGGGCAGCGCATTTGGTGCGCCCGCCCGGCGGGCGGGTGAGGTCGTATTCAACACTTCGATCACCGGCTACCAGGAGATCTTCACCGACCCTTCCTACGCCGGGCAGATAGTGATCCTGACGTATCCCCAGATCGGCAACTACGGCGCCAATTCCGAGGACAGCGAGGCCGGCAGGCCCTACATCGAGGGCCTGGTAGTGAGGGAGTTCTCCTCCATCGCCAGCAACTGGCGCAGCCAGCAGCGCGCCAACGAGCTTCTCGAGTCGCACGGCGTTCCTGTCATCGCCGAGGTTGACACCCGCAGGCTGGTGCGTCACCTGCGGACCCGAGGGGTGATGCGGGGAGTCCTGTCGGCGGCGGGCGGCGGCGCGGCGGAGCTGGTCGAAGCGGCGCGAAACACCCCCTGCATGGCGGGACTGGATCTGGCGACGCGCGTCTCGGTGAAGGACCGCTATGAGTGGGAGCCTCCGGCGGAGCCGCGCTTCAACGTGGTGGCTTACGACTTCGGGATCAAGCGCAACATTCTCCGGCGGCTGGCGCAGACGGGCTGCCGGGTGACGGTCGTGCCGGCGCTAACGAGGGCGGAAGATGTGCTAGCGCTGCGCCCGGACGGGGTGTTCCTGTCCAACGGCCCCGGCGATCCGGAGCCGCTGCGGAGCCAGGTGGAGCAGGTGCGGGCGCTGCTCGGCAGGACGCCGGTGTTCGGCATCTGCCTGGGGCACCAGATCCTGGGCCTGGCCTCCGGCGGCAGGACCTACAAGCTGAAGTTCGGACACAGGGGCGCGAACCACCCGGTGCTGAACCACCTGACCAACAGAGTGGAGATCACAAGCCACAACCACGGCTTCGCCGTGGACCCGGATTCGCTGGATCCATCCATAACGGAGCTGACCCACGTCAACCTGAACGACCACACGCTGGAGGGGTTCCGGCGGCGGGACGTTCCGGCGTTTTCGGTTCAGTACCACCCGGAGGCCGCTCCGGGGCCTCACGATTCGCTGTATCTGTTTGATGACTTCGCCAGGCTCATGGAGGAGTGCAGGGGAGGCCGGTAACCGCGATGCCCAGGCGAGACGACATACGCCGAATCCTGATTGTGGGCTCCGGGCCCATCGTGATCGGCCAGGCCTGCGAGTTCGACTACTCCGGCACGCAGGCCTGCAAGGCGCTGAGGGCGGACGGCTACCAGGTGGTGCTGCTGAACTCCAACCCGGCCACCATCATGACCGACCCGGAGCTGGCCGACTGCACCTACGTCGAGCCGCTCACGCCGGAGTTCGCCGAGCAGGTCATCCGGCGCGAGCGGCCGGACGCCCTGCTGTCCACGGTGGGCGGCCAGACGGGACTGAACCTCTCGGTGGCGCTGGCCGAGGCGGGCGTTCTCGACAGGTACGGCGTCGAGCTGATCGGCGCCAAGGTGGACGCCATCAAGAAGGCGGAAGACCGGCTGCTTTTCAAAGACGCCATGCGGAGGATCGGCCTGGAGTCGCCCGACTCGAAGCTGGTCAACAACCTGGAGGACGCTCTGGCGTACGCGGGGCGCGTCGGGTATCCGGTGGTGCTGAGGCCCAGCTTCACGCTGGGAGGCACAGGCGGCGGGATCGCCTACAACCGCGAGGACCTGATCGAGATCCTGGACAGGGGGCTGGCGCTGTCCCCGGTCCACGAAGTGCTGATCGAGGAGAGCCTGCTCGGGTGGAAGGAATTCGAGATGGAGGTGATGCGCGACCTGGCCGGCAACGCCATCATCGTCTGCTCGATCGAGAACTTCGACCCCATGGGAGTCCACACGGGCGACTCGGTCACGGTGGCCCCGGCGCAGACCCTGACCGACCGCGAGTACCAGATGATGCGCGACGGCTCGCTCGCCTGCCTGCGCGAGATCGGAGTGGACACGGGCGGGTCGAACGTGCAGTTCGCGTTTCACCCGGAGACCGGGCGCATGGTGGTCATAGAGATGAACCCGCGGGTGTCGCGCAGTTCGGCGCTGGCCTCCAAAGCCACCGGCTTCCCCATCGCCAAGATCGCCGCCAAGCTGGCCGTGGGCTACCGGCTGGACGAGATCGCCAACGACATTACGCGGAAGACTCCCGCCTGCTTCGAGCCCGCCATCGACTACGTGGTGGTGAAGATCCCGCGCTGGCAGTTCGAAAAGCTGCCCGGGGCCGAGCCGGTGCTGGGAACGCAGATGAAGTCGGTGGGCGAGGTCATGGCGATCGGCCGCACCTTCAAGCAGGCCCTGGCCAAGGGCATGCGCAGCCTGGAGACCGGCAAGGCGGCCGCCGCGGAGGTCTTCGACGAGTCGCTCATCCCGCAGAAGCTGATCACGCCGACGCCCGAGCGGCTGGGCTACGTGTTCCACGCCCTGAGGCGGGGCCACAGCCTGGAGCAGGTCCGGGAGATGACGACCATTGATCCGTGGTTCCTACAGCAGATCAAGGAGGTTGTCGAACTGGAGAAGCGCCTGGAGGCGGAAAGCCTGGAGACCGTTTCGCCGGCGACCCTGCTGCGCGCCAAGCGCGACGGCCTTTCGGACGCCTTCCTGGCCAGGACATGGAAGACGGACGCTCTGGCGGTGAGGGAGCGGCGCAAGCAGCTCGGCATCCGCGCCGTATTCAACCGCGTGGACACCTGCGCGGCGGAGTTCGAGAGCTTCACCCCTTACCTCTATTCGAGCTACGAATCGGAGTGCGAGGCGGAGCCCGCCAGCCGCAAGAAAGTCATGATCCTCGGCAGCGGCCCGAACCGCATCGGACAAGGCATCGAATTCGACTACTGCTGCTGCCACGCCTCGTTCGCGCTCCAGGAGTCCGGCGTCGAGTCGATCATGGTCAACTGCAACCCGGAGACGGTCTCCACCGACTACGACACCAGCGACCGGCTGTACTTCGAGCCGCTGACGCTCGAGGAGGTCCTGAACATCTGTGACACGGAGAAGCCCAGCGGAGTCATCGTGCAGTTTGGAGGGCAGACTCCGCTGACGCTGGCGCTTCCGCTGAAGCGGCAGGGCGTCCCCATCATCGGCACGGACCCGGACAGCATCGACCTGGCCGAAGACAGGAAACGGTTCGGAAAGCTGCTGGACGACCTGGGCATTCCCTCCCCTCCCAACGGGACAGCCACCGGCGCGGACGAAGCCTGCGAAGCAGCGCGGCGGATCGGTTTCCCGGTGCTGGTGCGGCCGAGCTACGTGCTCGGTGGCCGGGCCATGGCGATCGCCTACGACGAGGAGACGGTGCGCCGCTACGTGCAGGAGGCGGTCGTGTTCAGCCGCGAGCGGCCGGTCCTGATCGACCGTTTCCTGGAGGACGCCACCGAGGTGGACGTTGACGCGCTCTCCGACGGCGAAGACGTGCTGATCGCGGGGGTGATGGAGCATATTGAGGAGGCCGGCATACACTCGGGAGACAGTTCCTGCGTGCTGCCCGCGATTTCACTCGGCGGGATCGAGCGCGCCACGATCGAAAGCTGCACGGTGCGGCTGGCGCGCGCGCTCAAGGTCGTCGGCCTGATGAACGTGCAGTATGCGATCAAGGACGGCACGGTGTACGTGCTGGAGGTCAACCCCCGGGCGTCCCGCACGGTTCCGTATGTCAGCAAGGCGACGGGCGTGCCCCTGCCGAAGGTGGCGGTCGGCCTGATGCTGGGCCGCCGGCTGCGGGAGATGTCGAACCTGACCGGAGGCTTGGCGCAAGGCTGCCTGCCGGTGCCGCAGTTCTTCGTCAAGTCGCCGGTGTTCCCGTTCAACAAGTTCCCCGGCGTGGATCCCGCGCTGGGGCCGGAGATGCGCTCCACAGGAGAGGTCATGGGGGTGGGCGTGAACTTCGGAGAGGCCTTCGCCAAGGCGCAACTCAGCGCGGGCACGCCGCTGCCTGATAAAGGCTGCGCGTTTCTCAGTGTCAATAACCGCGACAAGGCCGCGGCGCTGGAGGTTGCCAGGCGGCTGTCGGAATTCGGATTCTCGCTGACGGCCACCCGCGGAACGGCTGCGGCGCTTCAGGCCGCCGGCCTGCGGGTGAAGACCGTCCTCAAGGTGAACGAGGGCCGTCCGAACGGAGTGGACCTGATGAAGGCCGGCGCGATTCAACTGGTCATTTACACGCCGGCCGGGGCGCACTCCTTCAGCGACGAGAGGGTGATCCGGCGCGCCGCCATAGCCAATCGCATCCCCTGCATCACGACCATGAGCGCCGCCCGCGCGGCGGCCGAGGCAGTCGCCTACCGCCGCCGCGATCCGGTGCGGGTGTGGAGCCTTCAGGAGATTCACCGCGGCCAGCAGTCAGCGCAGGGCTGACGGCTGCGGACACCGTCAGCGAACTGGAGGCCTGCGGCCGGCAGATGGCCGAGCTGGTCAAGGGCGCTTCCAGCCCGGAGGCCGAGCAGCGGGTCTTCCCACAGACGACGGCGCTGCGCCAGCGTAGCGAGGCGGCGTCGGCCAATGGCGTTCAGCGCCTTCAAACGCGGCTTGGGGGTGGGACTATATCACAACTACCCGGCCGGCGTGTACCTGTACAATGAGATCCCTGTCGGCGGCGGCGACTGCTACCAAGCCAGCGGATAGCATCAGGCGGCGTGGCACGGCGCGTATTCGGACGGCACGGGCTGGGGCTCCACCTGGACCTACATCCACGTACCCCCGACGCCTTTGCCGCCGCCGGCGATCTACAGCATGGCGCCCAGCCAGGCGCCGCGGGGCAGTTCCGGCTACTTTACGATCCACGGCCAGTACTTGTCGTATGCTGCGGGGATCAACGTGCCGGGCACGGGCGTGTCGATGTACGTGAGCGCGAACCTCAGCGACAGCCAGATTGAGACGTCCTACAGCGTGGCCCCGGACGCCGGGGTGGGCGCCCACACGGTCATCGACACCACGACGAGCGGCACTAGCAACGGGCTGACGTTCACGGTGCCGGCGCCCCCAACTGGCTGCGGCGACCCGCAGAAGGACGCCCCGATCGCGGAGCACGAGAACCCGCAATATCAGCAGACGTGGGCGCCCGCGTGCGGCGATCTGGCCAACTCGGCCGGCAGCGCGCACTTCTCATTCAGCGAGCTCAACAGCGGGCACTACAGTTGGGCGATCATCCGTGACTACTTCCTGAGCGGGACGGAGTGCGTCCGGGCCGCCGGCGAGAATCAGCCGATGACCGTCAACAGTGGCTACCGGAATCCCGCGAAGCAGATGCAGGTGAATCCCGGGTCGCCTGACAGCCGCCACACCCGCGGGGATGCCGCGGATGTCGCCGAAACGAACCCGACCAGGCGGTTGAAGTTCAAGCAAACCTGGGGGCCGGGATGTGGAGCGTGCGTTGAGCCTTTGGATGACACGCCGACCTGGGTGCACTTCGACTGGCGAGGCAAATGCCCCTGGCCGTAAGGAGAAAATCGATGAGGGCGATGCTCCGCGCAATAGTACTGACAGGGAGTCCGCTATTGTTGGGGTCAAGCATAGCGGCTCAAGTGGACGTAGGGCGGCTCCAGGCACTG
>JBBITL010000075.1:0-21530 GCA_037440765.1 Solibacteraceae bacterium | reverse complement strand
GATCTTCTTCCTGGCCTGTTCGTCGTTCTGCGCTTTGTCGCCCTTCAAGTTCCTGACGTTGGGGTCGGGGTTCGGGGTGACCAGCAACTGGGCAAGATGCACCTGCGGCTCGGCGAGGTTGAAGCTTTCGCGGTTGGCGCTGTAGAAGTCGGCCACATCCTTGTCGGTCACATTGATGCGGCTGGTGATCTCCTTGTTGAACAACTTCTGCACGCTGAGCTCTCTTCGAAGCTGCGCCTTGAGATCCTCGGCGGTCAGTTTGCGCTCGTTAAGCTGCCGCTGAAACTCCTCCTGGGTGGCGAGCGCTCTGAGTTCGTTGAACTTGGTTTCCACGTCGGAGTCGGTGGCCATCAGGCCGAGCTTCTCGGCGCGTTGCAGCATGATCTCGCTGTCGATCATCACGCGCAGGACTTCGACCTTCTGGATGGTGACCAGGTCTTCGCTCGACTCGGTGTCGCCCTCGGCCTGGGGGAAACTGGTGGCGTACTGCTTGTCCAGCTCCGCGTAAGTGATGACGCGGTTGTTGACCCTGGCCGCTTCATTGGCAGGCGGCGATCTTCGGCAGGCCGCCGCCAGCATCAGGCAGGCCAGAACCCCGAAAACAGACACTTTCTTCAACATGGCGTGAAACCGTATTGTAGCGAACCGGGGGCGCAACGGGCAGACTCCGCGCGGTTGCCGGATATCCCGCCTGCTCCCATCGATCGAGGCGATCGGCCGGGCTCTTGATATACCTAGAACCGTCACGTATAATACTTCTACGTATGGACATGAGCAAGGACCTGGTTGCTGCTTCCGCCACGCCGCTCGTGCTCGCCATCCTTGCCGAAGGCGACAGCTACGGCTACGCCATCATCAAGCGGGTGGCCGAACTGTCAGGCGGGCACCTGGAGTGGACCGACGGCATGCTCTATCCGGTGCTGCACCGGCTTGAACGCCAAGGTCTTGTCGCGGCGAAGTGGTCCACCTCCCAGAGCGGCCGCAGGCGCAGATACTACCGCCTCACGAAAGAGGGCCGGGCGCACCTGGCGGCGCACAGGCGGCAGTGGCAGGTCGTGGATCGCACCCTGCGCGGTGTCTGGACGGAGGCGTGCATGGCATGACGGACTTCGCCGGCCAACCGCTCGAAGAGCAGATCGCCCGGTGGCGGGCGTACGTGCGCAGCCGCCAGGCCCTTCACGGAGCCGAAGTGGAGGAACTCGAGGGACATCTGCGCGACCAACTGGCCGCGCTTACTGCGGCCGGCCTGACAGGAGATGAAGCTTTCCTGGTTGCGGTCAAGCGCATGGGCAGCCTCGATGAGTTGTCGCGCGAGTTTGCCCGCGCGCACTGCGAACGGCTATGGAAGCAGTTGGTGATGGCCCCTGGCGCTGACGGTGAGCAGGCGAGCACCGCGCGGCGCGAGACGGCGGCCGTCCTGGGCCTTGCCGTCGCCGCGGCGCTTGCCATCAAGGCGCCGGCCCTCTTCGGCGTTCCGCTCAGCGATGGACACGAGCCGTTCTACCTTCGGAACGCCAGCCTTTTTGTCCTGCCGCTGCTCACCGTCTACTTCGTGTGGAAGCGTGCGTGGAAGGTTGCGGACAGCCTCTGGCTGGCGCTGCCGTTCGCGGCCGGGGCTGTTTTTGCGAACGTCTTCCCCTTTCGCGCGGCTGGCGACACTTGGGTGCTGACCGCCCTGCACTTGCCAATCGCCTTGTGGCTGGCCGTCGGCTTCGCTTACGTCCGAGGCCGCTGGTTTGCCGGCGGTGGGCGCATGAATTTCGTGCGCTTCTCGGGCGAACTGGCCATCTACTACGTGCTGATCGCGCTCGGCGGGGGCGTCCTCACGGCCTTTACGGTGATGATGTTCAGAGCCATCAATGTGGACGCCGAGTGGTTTGTGCAGGGCTGGCTGATCCCGTGCGGCGCGACGGGGGCCGTCCTGATCGGATCCTGGCTGGTGGAGGCGAAGCAAAGTGTCATCGAGAACATGGCGCCGGTGCTGACCCGGCTGTTCACGCCGCTGTTTACGGTTCTGCTGCTGGTGTTTCTGGTCACGATGGCGTGGACAGGCAGCCCGATCAACGTGGAGCGGGAAGTGCTTATCGGCTTCGACCTGCTGCTGGTGCTGGTGGTTGGGCTGGTGCTCTACTCCGCCTCCGCGCGCGACCCGCAAGCGCCGCCCAACTTCTTTGACGGCCTGCAACTTTTACTTGTGGTCAGCGCGCTCTTGGTGGATGGGGTGGCGCTCGCGGCGATCGGAGCCCGCATTTCGGAGTTTGGCTTCACTCCCAACCGCGTGGCGGCTCTTGGCGAGAATCTCATCCTGCTCGTCAACCTGGCGTGGTCCGCGTGGCTTTACGCGCGCTTCCTGCGTGGCAGGGGCTCGTTTGCAGCCCTGGAGCGATGGCAGATCGCCTATCTGCCCGTGTACTCCGTATGGGCGGCACTGGTGGTTATCCTGTTCCCGCCCTTGTTCGGCTACCGTTGATAACCGCGCGGGCCCCGCACCGTCGGATGGCCCTGTCCGGTCGCCAACGGCATGTGGCCCTTCCAGCAGCCTGGGGGGACGGGGTTCTGCCTGGCGGGCCCGATATGGCGCGAAGGCAGGCTGCCTGAGCACTGATAATGAGGACCCGCAGCGTGTCCCGCGAATGGCGAGGCGGCGGCTCACGCCTGGCACGGGACCGTTCCTCGACGCTCGCGGCCTCCTGGATGCCGCGAGTGTAGGCTGGGTGGGTTGGGAAGCCGAACGGCCCATGGCAGCCGCGAAAGAAGCGGTCTCCCCGCCCAATTCCGGCGCTCCCAACCGCTCCAGTTGAGGGAGCGAGGATCGGCGCCGTGTTTCGGCCAGCTCGCTGGATCGCAGGGAGGCCAGGCGATATCGTCGGCCTGGAGGCCCGGCAGCCCTCCCCATCCCCGGCCGAAGCCCTGGAGCGCTACTTCGAGGAGCACCACGAGCCACTCTGCAGGTTCCTGCGCCACAGCGGCGCTGGTGAGGCGACGGCGGAGGACCTTTCGCAGGAGGCATTCCTCAAGCTGCGCCGCCATCTCGCCGAGCGGCGTCCGGAGCACAACATCAGGGCCTGGCTCTTCCGGGTCGCCTACCGGCTGTGGATCGACGCCCTGCGCGAGGGGAAGCGCGAAGCGGCAGCGGGGGAGAGGGCGTGGGAGACCTGGAGCCAGGCGCTGCGGGATCCCTCGCCGGGCGTCGAGCAGGAGTTGCTGGCGCGCGAGAGGCGGGAATGGCTGCGGGCCGCGAGGCAGCGGCTGTCGCAGGTGGAACGGCAGGCGCTGCATCTGAGAGCCGACGGCCTGCAATACCGTGACACCGCCGAAGTGCTCGGGCTGGGGTACTGGTCCGTGGTTGAGACGGTGAGGCGGGCCCTCGACATCCTGGGAGGGGAAGCCCGTGGACTGTGAATCTGGCTGGACGGCGGGCAACCATCCGGCTCCAGGGGAGCTGTTGCTGGCCTGGGAAGAGGAGTTCCCTCGTGAGAAGCTGGAGCCGATCCGGGCGCATATCCACCAATGCTGGCAGTGCCGGGCGCAGGTGGAGCGTTACAGGCGCGGCATAGACGCTTACGTCGGGCTCCGCAGGACGCACCTGGATCCGGTCCTGGCGCCGAGGCCGGGCGGCTGGCTGCGTTTGTCGGCGCGGTTGCGCGAACAGCAGAGCGCGGGCATAACACCCGCGGGCGCCTTCTGGAGCCTGCCTCCGGCGGAGGCGCGGACCAGGCAACGGCGGCTTCGCGGAACACCGTTCAGGCCCGGCAGGCGCCGGAGATGGAGGTCCGCTGGGCGCTTCATCGCATCCAGGCCGACCTGGGCGAAGCGCTGACCATCCGGCCAAAGGGCGAGGAACTGGCGGTGCGTGGAACACTGGACGGCGCGGCGCGGCGCGATGAGATCGTGGCGGCACTGGCGACGTTGCCACGGGCATCGGTGGAGGTTGTCGCGGCGGAACCGGGTACGGATGCGCCCGCCGGCGCAAGGCCCGTCGATCCGGGAACTCCGGCGATGGGTCGGTCGGCCGCGCCGCTGCTGGCCTTGCGGCTCTCGGAGGACCTGCCGGCCGGTGTGAGAAGGTCCCTGCTGGGACTGGTGGCGACGCACGAGGAGGCCGTGCGGAGCGCGGCTCGGGAGGCGTCCACGTTGTGGAAGCCTTGCGTCCAGTCGACGGCAGCCCCGCGGGCAGGCGCCGGGCGTGGCAGGACGCGTCGCGGCCGTTTCTCCACAAGCTTCGGCGGCGGTGACGTTGGGCGCGACCACGCGGCTGGAGTTCGGGTGGGGGCATTACACGCAGAACCCGGAGCTGTCCGTCTTTCTATCCCCTCTCGGCAGTCGCAGGCTGCTCCGCATGCGGTCGGCCCACGCGGTCGCGGCCCTGGAGCAGCGTCTTGGGGAGCGCGCGCGGCTGCGCGTGGAGGCATACGAGCGCAGGGCCAGGACCGCTACCTGCTCGCTTCAAGCAAGAGCGCGGTTTGTCTCAAGCCTTGCCAGCGGAGCGACGTGCGCGTCAACAAGTCCTGGATGCACGCCCGGTGAAAGTTCACGCTGTGCGGCGAAGTGATCAACTTGACGAATCACGCCGACTACTCATTCCTGAGTTTCGACGGCTACGATAGCCACAGCGGGCGCGTCCGCTTGACTCTCGACAAGACCCTTTCCACGCTGCCCTCGGCGGGCATGCCGCTGGAGTGGTGGGCGGGCGCAACCTTCATCTCCATTTGTATCCGGTTGGGCGCTGTCGTAGAGTGGAAGTTGGCCGGAACCGCCGCTGGTTTGTTGCGTTGCAGGCGCGCCCACCTCGGAGAGCCGGGCCGGGCTCTACTATACTCTCGTTAATCGGGCCCCGGCGCAGGCCCCGGGCTGCGCGGCGAGGCCTGTCAGGAGAATCGAGCAATGTGGACCGCAGTGATAGTCGCCGTAATTCTGGTCGCCCTGGCCGTGTATGAGTACCGGCTGCGGAAACCCGATCAACTGGTCATGCACGAGTCCGGCGGAACCGTCCGGCTTCGCACCGGCAGCATCTACCCGCGCCACTTCAGCCTGGCGCTGCCGGGCACAACGCACCCGATGGAAATGAAGATCGACGGAATCGCGCGCGGGGGCATCCAGATCAGGACGGCGCTGGTGGCCTCGGTGGCGCCTTCCCGCGAGCATCTCGCCATGCTCGTGCGCGTTGGCGGGTGGCAGCCCAACGCCGTAGCCAAGGCCAGCCACGAGATGGAAACCCTTATACAAGGGGGCGTCCGTCACTTCACCGAACGGCACTTGCTCGAGGAACTGTCTTCGGACGGGCTGAGCCAACACCTGCGGGCCATCCTCACGGCTGGCGCCCGCGACTTCGGCCTGGAACTGGTGTCGCTCACCGTCCAGTCGATCGATCCGGCCGACCCGGAGATTGCCGACGCCATGCGGCGGCGCGAGTCGGCCCGCATCCTGGAACAGACTGAGATGCTCAACCAGAAGGCCCGCATCGCGGCGGCGCGCGCCAAGCTGGAGGCGGACGAGCAGATCGCCCTTTCGGAGCACGAACTGGCGCTGAGGAGTCTCGATCTGAAGAAGCAGGAGATCGCGCAGGAGGCTCTGCTGGCCGAGAAGCGCACCGAGGACGAGCTGAAGCGCAGCCGCATGCGGCTGGCGTTCGAGAAGGAGGAAATGGCCCTCCTGAAGAGCAGTCCGGAGCTGCTTCTGCTGAGCCCGCAGGCGGCCCGGCTTGCCGAGGCCAGCCAGAACCTGAAGAACGCGCGCACCGTCGTTTCCCTCTGGCCGTCTGAAACGGAACGGGAGTCTGGTCTGTCGGGCCTGTTCCAGCGGTTCCTGGAGCTGGTTCTGGAAGCGGATAGCAGGAAACGGCTGGAGGCCAAGAGCGCAGGGGAAGACTCATAGGCCGCCCGGAACAAGGACACTCGATGGACAACCTGGCCGCAGGGACAAGCCCGGCGACGGCGCCGGAGCCCTTCCGCAACGCGTTCCGCCTGCGGCCCGCCAGAGGCGCCGTGGTGTCGGACATCAGCGAGGCTACCGCCTCGTCTCCGGTCCCCGCCGGGGAGCGGGTGAATTTCCATATCGGAAATCCGGTGCAGGACGCGCGGCTGGTGGAGATGTACGCCCGCATCGCCCTGGGGCTGGAACCGGCCGAGGCGGGCTCGCCGGAGGACCTGGGCCCGCGGCTGCTGGCGGAACTCGGCTGGGGCGCGGCCGAAGCCGGCAAGGTGGAGTTCCTGTTGGACATGATCCGGAGGAGCGCTCCATACCTGCCGCGCGGAGGGTTTCTCAAGAGCAGGCCGGGAGAATTGGTCAGGCTGTTCGGCGAATGGCTGAACGGGCAGGCCGAGCCGCTGGCCTACGATTTCGGCGAGAAGACCGGCAGGCGTGAGGTGATCCTGGCTTCCGGCGGGATCGCCGAGTCGTTGCGCGTGCTGTTCCACGCTCTTGACAGCCAGTTGCAGCATCTGCCGGCGCACATCTACACGCACGGGATCGCGATTCCGGCTCATGTTACCGGCTTCGGCGGACTCCGTTTCCAGGAACTCCCCGGGCAGGAGACCGCGGCCGTCGAGGCCTTGGAGGCCGGCCTGGCCATGAATGAGGGCCGCCCGGCGTTCATCGTTCTTGGCAGGATTCTTTCCGAAGAGGCCCGGCGCTCGCTGCGCGTGATCAGCCGCAGCAAGCCGCTGTTCGTGATCGAGGCCAATGACGCCCCGAACCACCTGTCGCTGGCGCGCGAGGCGGGAATGATGGACCGCACGCTGCGGTTCCTGACTCCCGCCGTGTTCTCTCCGCTGCTCGGAGGGCTGTCCACGGTCTTCATCGCCGGCTTCGAGGAGTTCATCGGCATTATTGAGACCCTGCACTTCCAGCTCAAGGGAACGCCCTCGGCGGCAGAGGTGGAACTGCTGGTCTACCTGCTGAAGCGCAAGCCGCCGGCGGGCAACGGCGGCGTCGCGGTCCAGGAGACTCTGTACATGGAGAGCGCTCCGGTCCTGGCGGGCATCCAGCAGGCGGCCGGAGCGGCTGTCGCCCGCATGGAAGACCGCTTCGCGCGCGCCGCCGGCGTCTGGGGCGCCCGGGCGGATAACAAGCTGTCTCCGGCCGTGGATCGGGCGGCCCAACGGCTGGCCCGGGCGTCGGAGCCCGTTTCCCGCAACGCCTTTCTGAGCGACCCCCTGGAGGGGCTGGGTTTCCGGGAGATCCTGGAGGCGCTTCCGGACCGGCAGGCGGAGACTGCCGACGCCTTCAAGGCCGCTTTTCTGCGCCACCACCCCGAGTACCGGTTCGATTCGTCTATGGTGGTGAGCGGCTCGGCGCGCACGGCTCTCAGCCTGCTGGGCTACCACGCGGGCGTCCGGGAAATCGTCGTGCCGGACCTGAGCTGGACGTACGAACACTGCTTCCCCAAGGTCACGGCCGTTCCCCTCACCCCGGCTTTCGAGTTGGACGTGGAACGGATGCTGGCAGTGGTGGAGGAGAAACTGCGCCAGGCCCCGGCGTGGCGCGACCACGGCGCCGTGGTGATAAACAACCCGCACAACGCCACCGGGCAGATCTTCAGCGAAGAGGCGCTGCGCAAGCTGCTGCGCCGGCTGCTGGACAAGGGCGTCTTCGTCATTGACGACCTGTCGTACCAGAACGTGGGCCCCAGCCGGGAGCTTTCCGGGCCGCGCACTCTGAGGCAACTGGCCGATGAGCTGGAGCGGCTTGGCTATATCTCCTCGGAGCAGTCAGGCCGGGTGGTCACGGTTCACTCGCTGTCGAAGACCGATTGCCTGGCGGGCGCCCGCCTCTCGGTGGTCGAGATACGCCACGACGGCCTCCGCCGGCGGTTTCAGGCCGTCTCCGGCGCCATCACCCCCAACGCCGGAGCGATCTTCCTCGCTTACCTGTTCTACCGGAGCACGGCCCAGAGTACGAACTCCTACTGGAGACTCCGCAACCTGATCCTCGAGGAGCGGATGTGCGCGCTGGAGCGGGCCGCCGCCGATCTGCCCCGGGAACGCAACCCGTTCGGGATCACAGTCTCGCGCCCGGCCGGCGGCCTCTATCCGCTGATGAGTCTGAGTACTCTGCCGGCGGGCGTGTCGCTCGACTGGATCGCCAGCGGCCTGGCGCGGCAGGGGATCGGCGTCGTGCCGCTGTCGACGTTCGCCCACACGGAGGAAGGCTTCGAGACGGGGAGGAGGTCGTTCCGGCTGACGCTCGGCGGCGTGGACGGCGCGGACCGGCTGCTGGCGAAGACCCGCCGCGTGCTGATCGATCTGAACAGAATCATAGCCGACGAGGGCTCCCGTTACAGCCGCAAGTCGCTGGCGTTCTCCGCTCGCCCGGCGCGCCACAGGCTGGACCGGGCCGGGCTGGACCGCCTTTGGGAGGCCTTCACGGGCGAGTTGCCGGATCTGTGCCGCCAGCACGTGGGCCGGGAACTGAAAGACAACGGCGCGCCTTCCAACTGGGAGGCGGACCCGGTCTCCGCTTCCGAATTCGTGCGCGACCGCCTGGATGTGTTCCGGGAGCGGTTCCGGGGCCGCGTGGAACTCGCCGAAGAGTGGCTCGCAATCGCGGAGGAGGAAGAAGGCAGAAAGCTGGAACAGCTCCTCGAGCCGGAGTTGTACAAGGACTGCCTGCCCCGCCGGCAGCTTCAGTTCCTGCAGAGGCTGTTTGACAGGACCGTGCATCCGACCCAGATGTACTCGATCGAGTCGGAGCGGCTTTGGGAACAGGCCATCGAGTCGGTGATCGCCGGCCGGCCCGCGGGACCCAGCTTGGCCCGGCCGCTGGCCCGTGAGCTGGCGCGCGAGTATCTGGGCCTGAACGTCGCGGTCACGAGCCGGCAGGAAGGCGACGAACTGCTGCTCGACCTCGGCTGCCTCACAGCGGCCGAGGATTTCGGAGGGTTCAGAGCCGGCTCCGACCGGGAGACGTTCCTGTCCTACTGGGGAGACTGGGATGGCAGCAACCGGCCCTCCGGACAGGGGCACCGCCTGGTGGCTAGCGTGCTCATGGAGAACGTAGCCCGGATGGGAAGGCTCCTGCTGATGCTGCTCAGGGCCAATCCGCGGCTGCACCTGGACCCGAAGCTGATCGAGGAGGTGCGGCGGCTGCCGGAGGCTGGCACGCGGTTCCGGGCGCTGTTTGACGAGATCACCGACCTGACGCACCAGTTGGAGCGCCGCTATCGCGGGCTGCTCCCCTTCGCGGTTCAGACCGCTTTCGTGCGCAAGCTCGGCATGAAGCTCCACCTGGCGCGCGACCCGGTGGTCTCGCTGTGGGAGCACAACGACCGGCTGGAGCGGAGGATGCTGGAGTTGCGGCGCGAGCGCCGGCGGACGCTGGAGTACTACTTCGGGCTGAACAAGAGCCTCCGCAAGATACTGCGCGCCAATCTCGGCGAGTTGTGCCGGCAGCCGAAGGATATCGAGTTCACGCTCGCCGCGGCCGGATACCGGGACCTCCTCCGCCGGATGGCGGTCACGCCACGCATACACCAGAGCCTGGTGACCTCGCCCGACCCGTTCGCCATCGACACGACGGTTCACAACATCATGGAGATCAACGAAATCTCCGGCCGGCACGGGAACCCGGGGATGGTGCTGGCCCTGCAGGTGAGCATGTCGTCCGACGCCGAGGCCCTGATCTCGCTTGACCGCAAAATGCGCGCCCAGCGCGAGGAGGTGCTGCGCACGGCAGCTGCCGATCTGCCGCCGGTCTGGCTTGTGCCGCTGTTCGAGGACGTGGAAGTCACGCGGAGGGTGCCGGCCTACCTGGCGAAGCTGTGGGACTACGCGGTGCAGAGCCGAAGGCTGAACGAGAGCGCGGAGAGCCGCCTGTCCGCCATGATCTGCGAAGTCTTCATCGCGGGTTCGGACCTGAGCCAGCAGATAGGCCAGGCCGCCGGGCTGGCCGCCTTCAAGCAGGCGAAATTCGAGATCGTGAAGTGGCTGGCCGAGCGCGGCCTGGTGGGACAGGTGCGAGTGAAGATGGGCAGCGGCGAGCCGATGCAACGGCAGGGCGGCTACTACGCGCCGCTGTCCGGGCGTCCCGCCTTTCTGCTGACCCCGGAGAACCTGCGGACTATGGATCAATGCGTGGGGCCCTCGGCCAAGCGCAGCGCCAGGTACGCCACCACACCCCTGATGGGGCTGTTCGCCAGCGGGGACCTGCGGACCTACCAGAGCAACGTGTCGGAGAAGTTGCGGCACCTGCCGCTGGCCGAACTGGTGCAGTTGCTGCACCACGTGACCGAGGCCCAGCGGTTCTACTGGAGCGAATTGCGCCGCGCCGCCGAGCCGCTGACCGAAACCAGGCTCCAGTTCACCAGCCGCGGGTTGCAGGAACTGGAGCGGCTCACGCTCGGCGCAGAGGACTCCCTGGCCGGGGAGTTCATGAAGCTGGCCACGGAGAACTTCCGCCGGATCCTGTACGGCACCGAAGAGGACGTGGTAGGCATCTACGTCATCTCGCACTTCATCGCGCGCACCATCCCGCCGCTCAGGGACAGGCCCACCGTGCGGCCCTCGGCCGACGCCGCCTCCAGCCGCGGGCAGAGGATCCTGGAGCGGATCGCTTCCACCATACCATTCTCCCGCTATGGAAGCAGCCTGAGGGCCATCGGCCACAACCAGGCACAGACGTTCGTGCTCGGCATCAACCAGTTGACTACGGGGCTGTTCCGCGCGCTGAACACGTTGGCCCGCTCGCAGCCGGCCGGGGCGGAAGGGGCCGTCGTGCTGGCCGACAGAATCCTGCCGCACCTGCCGGTCTACGAGATCCTCCACTCGCTGCGCTTGTACCAGGACCTGGAGCTGCGCTGGCTGAACGGCATGGAGCGCGGTTTCCCGGCGGGCAACTCCGCGCTCACCACCCTGCGGGAGGACGCAGACCTGATCCGCGGCAGCGTCCCGCTGTTTCAGAGAGAAGTGTTGCGGAGGCACGGGGTGCAGGTGTCGGAGTTCTTCGAGGGCGATCGCTTCCTGCCCCGGCTCCTGCCGGCCCTCCGGCCGGACCTGGCGGTCCTGCTGCAACCGGATCTGTTCAACACCAGCCTGGAGTCTCTGCTGGAGCAGATCGGCGGCCCGGTTCCGAACGGCTGGCGCCTTGAGGTACAGCGGCTCCTGGTGATCCCCGAGGAGATCAGGAGCTGGCGCGAGAAGGCGTGGAAGATCCTCCGGGAACCGGTGTACTCCAGAGTGTCGAGTTTCGTGGAACTGGCCACCGCGCTGCACTCGGTCGCCCGCCGCGCTCCATCGGCCGAAGCCGCCCTGGCGTCAGCTATTCCGAAGAAACCGCGGGCGTCCGCATCGTTCCTGAGCGGCCCGGCCGAAGACTCGCTCCAGCAGTTCCTGGTGGCCGCCTTTGAGTATCTGTCGGCGATGCCCCGCGGCTCGCTGGAGGTCCCGACCAGCGTGGTCCGGGCCATGCGCGAGGTGGAGCGGATCGTGCGGATCGAGGAGCAGGCCCTGCCGGCGCGCGAGCAGGGCATGCTGCGCTTCTATCTGCTCCAGATCGCCCGCGCGGCGGGCGAGAACGGTTAGGGTCCCGAGCCAGAAGTCCGCTGAACAAATGCGCCCGCTTGCTGACGCGCGGTTCTGTGCTTTCGATGTCTCGCACAGAACCGCGACCGTGAGAGAGCGGGCTTGCAGGCCTGCGGACTTCTGACTCGGGACGCCAGGCGCGGCCCTTGCTACAGGGAATATTGATGGAACAGGTAGAGGTACCTGGGCTCAACGCCGGGCGTGGCATTTCGCACGAAGGCGCCCTTGAACATGTGCCCGTAGCCGGCGCCAAAGTTGAACCTCTTGTACCGGTAAGTCCCGAACACGTCCGCCTCCTGTCCGATGTGCCGCCCCGCCGTGCCAGCCGCCGAGCGGGCGACTGCCCGGCCCGAGGCGTTGTATAGGGCGTCGCGTTCACTCGCCAGCCACCAGGAACTGTACATGAAACTCAACGTCAGCGACTTGGTGACGCCCAGCGACGCCTGGCTTCGCGCCGCATGGATATTGCGCCACCCGAACAGGTCCATGTGGCCGAACTTGTCGTGAGTCGAGGGGAACAGCCCATCAAACGTTCCAACCCGCGACGGATCCTGAGGGTTCTTGGTTCCGCTGCCGTACTTGTATTCGCCGACCAGGTCAAACTGCCGTCCGGATATGGTCCACCGGCGGCTCAGGGCGCTGAACCAGGCCGCGCCGCGGTGAGTGGCGGGGCCGGTTTTCCCCGATTGAAGAACCCCCTCCAGGCTGTATCGAAGGCCCTCGGGGAGACTGCCCGTCAGCCTGCCGCCGAAGCTGTCGATACGCAACCGGTCGGTGCCCGCTGCGGCGCTGCCGCCCGCGAAACCCGCCGGCCGGTTCTGCTCGTGCCTGAGGACATAGAACTCGACCAGCTTGTCCCGCAGCAGATTCGGAAACGTGTTGTAGACGCCCCAGATCCGCTCGCCCAGCACGGGACGGTTGAATTCGCCCACCCGGGCTTTCACCGGAGACAGCCACAGCAGCTCCATCCGCCCTCTTGATGAGCGCCAGTACGCCCGGACCCCGTCGAAGCCTCGCGGCACGTTGCCCCAGTTTGAGGTAGCCAGCAGCCGGGTCTCTCCGTAAGCCAGGGCCATGCGTCCCGCCGTCAGGCCGAATCCGGTCTTCCGGTCGGGGAAGAGCTCGAAGTAGCTCTCGAACAAGTCCGTCTGATCGCGGTAGGAACCCGGAGCGTTGGCGCCGTAGCCAGGCGCCCGGGAATCCTGGACGGCGCCCTGGAGCTTCAGCCAGTCAACAGGCTTGTAGGCCAGCGTGAGGCGGTTCCGGAATATGGCCGTATCCAGATCCGGCTCCCGGCCAAACGATTGCCCGGTTCTACGTTCATAGCGCCCCCTGGCATCGGCGCTGATTCTCAGCTTGCCTCCGGTGTCCCTTGAGACGGTCGCCGAAGCCCTGGCCGGAACGTCCCACTGCTGCCCGAAGGCGTTGCCTGCGGCACAAAGCGCGACCAGGATGGCGATAGGACAAGCCCGTAGCGGTGGATGCATCATATGCCTGTGGATTTCTTTCCCGGCATGATAACCCCACGCTCTCCCCTGCCGGGAGCGTGATCCAAGTTTTCAGGATACACTGAACATGACTTTGAGTAGAAACAGGCGTGAATCGTCCGATCAGCAGTGTCGTGGACGGTGAAGAGCGAAGGACCGAGCAGCGGCTACGGTCACGCGGAGAAGTGGTCCTGGTCACCCGTGACGGGAAGCGCATTCATGCCGCCGTGCGCGACATCTCGGTGTCGGGCATGTCCGTCGAGACCGGCTGCGCACTGCCCTTGGGCCTTCCGGTCGGCATCGAGATCCACGGACTCGGCTCGCTGGGCGTGGTGCGCTGCTGCATCAGCACCGGGTCGGGGTATCACATAGGGATGAGCCTGCACCGGCCGGCGCCGGCTCCCGAAGCTCCGGCCTGAGCGGCCCGCCCGGAATCAGATATTCCGTTCAGGCCGGCGCCATCCGCCGTCGCCCGCTCTTCAAGGCTGAACTTGGAGTTGACACTTGCAAATGGGGCCCTCTGGCCGCAGACTGAGGACGTACGACAGGCGCGCCCGTTCGAAGAGGGTCGCGGGTCCGCCTGTTGAAATCCGGGAGCATTGAGAGGGCAACATGGGACACACCCGGGCGACAGCCTTGCGCGAATTGGCATTTGCGGAGGGGATGGAGCCCGGCCATGTGGACCGGCTGGCGGCGATGGCCAGGGAAGTGGGCTTCGAGGCGAACCAGGTCATCTTCCGGGAGGGGGACGCCGAAAAGCAGTTTTACGTCGTACTGTCCGGCAAAGTGGCCCTGGAGATGACTACGCTCAGCGGTCACGTCCGCGTGCAGACCATCGAGGAGGGTGGAGAACTGGGCTGGTCTTTCCTGCTGCCCGAGACGCGCAGGCACTTCCGGGCGCGGGCGTTGGATCGGGTGCGAACGCTCGTCTTCGACGGCGGCGAGATATTGAAAGTCTGCGAGGCGGACCCGGTGTTCGGCTGCCAGCTCACCAAGCGCTTGCTGGCGATCGTGTCGGGCCGCCTCGAAGCGACCAGGTTACGTCTCCTCGACACGTATCGTTCTTGAGCGGCCGGCCGAGAACCGCTGATATGGGCCGGCGTCCGCCCCGGGCTCCGAGGTTCTCGTCACTCCGGCAGATACGCCGGGTTGACCAGAGTGTGGCTGAATGCGGCAGGGCTGCCAGGGGGTCCCTGTGACAGCCGCACGGCCGCCCTGACGGCAGGGGCCTTGTCTTCGGCTGCGCCGAGCGCGGCCGTCGCTTCCACAAGCAGCAGGCCGCCCAGGGCGAGGAACTCCTGGCCGCCGTAGAGCCTGCGCAGTTTGCCGTGGAACGCCTTCACCAGGTCCGCGGCGAACCGCGACAGATCCCGGACAGCCTGGGCCGGGTCGCCGGCGGCATCCTGGCGGAGTCGACGGCCGCGGCAGCCCAGGTTCACAAGCGCATCCACCAGGAACGCGTCGGCGACAAGCAGCGACTTGAGCAGTCTCGGCCGGCTTTGAACCGACTCCAGTATGTTGCGCGCACGCCGGGTGCTGTAGAACGCCGCCGTGCCAGCCAGGCCGGAGCGCAGCAGGAGTTGTTCCACCCGCGCCAGTTCCGCAGGAAGCTGCTGGCCGGCCATGCGGAAGAACCCGCTCATTGTGCGCTCGTCCAGGGCATCGTAGGTGAAGTCGTACTTCGGTTTTCCCTGAAAGGGCCGGCTCACCTGGTAGATGATCAGCGGGAAGGCCGCTTCCAGGGTGTTATAGCGGCTCACGTCCGAGAAGTAGATGTATGGCAGCCAGACGCGGATGGCGCGCTGCACGGCGACCGAGACGCGGGAATAGGCTTCGAAGAAATCTGGATCGCGCTCGCCCGGCGCAGCCAGCCACGCCTCCACCAGCGAGCCGGGAATCGACAGCGCCAGCGACACGTCCAGTTCGCCCGCCCGCCCGGCGGCCAGGCTCTCCAGGCTCTGTCTGGCCTCGGGGGCGAACCCGTACCCTTCCAATGCGGCTGCCAGGCTCTGAGCGGCGCGCCCGCACGGCAGGCGACGCTGGTCGGTGTAAGACAGCGTGAAGCTGGACCGGGTGTGCACGCGCCCTACCGAAAGCCCGCCGGCCAGAGCCAGCACGCTCTGGTAAGCGTTGCGGCTCGTCACGCGATGCGAGGCATCCACGCAATACACCAGCACGCGCCCGCCGCCGTCGCCGGCGACCTCCATCTTCGCCAGCGACTCCAGGCGCGTGCGCCACTCCTTCCGGTCGAGGAAGGGCAGGTGCAGTTCGACCGTGGTTTCCCGGCGCAGGCCGCTGGTGAGCACGCCCTTACGGAACGACACGTGGGCCTGGTCCGCGTCAAGGATCCAGGAGTAGTCGCCCTGGAGCGCCCGGCGGTAGGCGCAGAGTCCCTGCTCAGTGAATGCGAAGGAGCAATCAACCAGGGCTGTGTCCAGGCCGGCCGAGTCGTAGCGCCAGCTCAGCTCAGCCCCGTGCTTCTTCTCTACGGCAGCCACGGCTTCCTGATACACCGAGTCGCGGAGGCCGACGAGCGTTTTCAGCCCGCCGAGCAACCGGCCGGCGTCCTCGTTGCTGCGCACCGGTCCGAACAGGGCTTCGACTTGCTGCCTGATCCGGCCGTGGAGGGCCTGAAAGGCAGCCAGCGGAGAGGCCGTGGCGTTCCAAAGCTGCGACAGTTGCCTGGCCGCATCAGGCAAGGCGCCGTCCTTCATCAACTGGCTTGGGTGAACGCCCAGAACGGCGGCCACCAGGGCGTCGGGCTGCCGTGGGAGCGGAGTCGACGCATGAACGGTGGCGCCCACCTGCGCGGCGAGGTTGAAGTCACGGCTCCGGTGCTTGAGGATGCGCAGCCGCAGGCGTCCGGCCTCGTCAAGCGAGATCTCCTGCCGGTGGCAGGCGTTCACCGTCAGGCTGGTTGACACCGCGCCGCCGGCGTCGATCCTGAGGCCCAGGTCGCCTTCGATCGCGCCCAGCGCGACCTCCCGCAGCCAGTGGAAGTTGTAGAACAGGGGCCGGCTGGCGCGGAGAGTGAGGCGCCCCCTGGACTCCACTACGGCTGGCGACTGGGCAGGCAGGTCCAATGGTGAGTTGACTGCCATCGGGTCAAACATGAGATCTCCCGGCGGGCTGGGTTCGCAGGCAGTTGGACTGCCTTCTGATTGTACCGGCGTTCGCGTGGATTCCGAACCGGGCGGCCTGGCGCCGCGCGCAGCCGCGCTGTTAAGCGGCCTTGCAGCAGAACCTTGCGGCGGCGAAAAATATTGCCGGCCGCCGTGACCGCCCGCAGCATCCCCCAAGGGCGCACATGCGGGGCCGGGTGTATACTCGTCTCAGCAATGGCAGTGCGACGGAGTCCGATGAGAGCTGCGCGGCGGGCAGCACTATGCCGCGCGCGGCTGGCGGCATGCTGTCTGCTTGCCTGCGCAGCCTGGAGCCAGCAGGGGGGCAGCATCACCACGGGCGGCTCCAGCCGGCGGCCGATATTCCTCACGGGCACCGTACAACTGGCGGACGGCAAAGCGCTCCCCGGCAGGGCCGAGATCGAGCTGGTCTGCCAGGGCCGCGCCCAACCTCAGGGCAAGACCGACGAGAAGGGAGGATTCAACGTTCAGCTCGGAGCCGACAGGTTTCGAGGAGCCAGCGACGCCAGCGTAAGCAGCACGGCGATTGAAGCGGGTTTTGGCGGCGCGCTGGCCGGGCAGAACCAGGTGGACGGGATGAGCGTCATGACACTGGTGGGATGCACCCTGCGGGCCGCGCTGCCGGGATACCGCTCCGAGTCTATTGATCTCAGCCGCCTGCGCCTCGGAGATGGCCCCAACATAGGCGCCATCGTCTTGCACAAAGTGGCCGGCATCGAGGGGGTGACCGTCAGCGCCACGAGTCTGAGCGCCCCCCGCAACGCCCGTAACGCCCTGGAGAGGGCGCGGCAACAGGGCGCCAGGGGCAGGCCGGCAGAGGCTGAGAAGGAGCTGGAGACAGCCACGCGGCTTCATCCTGAATACGCCGAGGCGTGGCAGGAACTGGGCATCGTCCTGGAGACTCAGAAGCGAATCCCGGAGGCGCGCAAGGCATACCTGGAGGCCGTCGCGTCCGACGGCAAGTTCACTCCGCCACACCTAAGTCTGGCGCGGCTGTCCGCCGCCGGCGGAAACTGGGAAGAGACGCTGGAGCGGTGCGCCGCGCTGCTGCGGCTCAATCCCTATGGCTACCCGCAGGCGTACTATTACACGGCGGTCGCTCAGTACAACCTGGGGCGCGACCAGGAGGCGATGCAGAGCGCCCTGGAAGCGGTGAAGCTGGACACGGCTCATTCAGTGCCGCTGGCCGAGCAGCTCCTGGGAGTGCTGTATTCCGGCAAGGGCGATTACAAAGCGGCGGCCGGGCACTTCCTGAACTACATCCGGCACGCCCCGCCGCATGCCGACCTTAGCGCCACACGGGCGCTGCTGGCTGAGGCCGAGGCCCGCATCAAACAGAGCGGTCCCTGACCGGCGGGCTCACTGCTAAGCGGCCGGAGCGGATCTGGACCGCATGATCTGGCGGCCAAACTGAAGGCAGTCCCACCGGGCAAGGTGGTCGTAATCCTCGAAAGGAATGCCCTGCTGCTTGAAGAAGCCCTCCAGCATCTTCACGTCGGACTCCGCCAGCAGCGCCTTGGTGATGCGCCCCGGGAAGATCCGCCTCTGCGGCGCAGGATTCTGGCAGAGCTTGACCAGGTAATCGTCGATGTACTGCTGCTGGGTGGCGACCCACGGCCGGTCTCCACGGTTGCCGCAGACGGCATAGTAGGCTCGGACTTTGGCCTTCACCTCGCCCATATTGGCCTGGATCAGGTCCTCCAGTTCCTTCGGCCCTCTGCCGGAGCGGATCGCCGCGCCGATGATCAGGTGGTCGTAAGCTCTCAGATCCGGCTTCTGCCTGGCGTCGATCGCCGCGGCGATCCCGCCCATCCCTTCGGAGATCCACATGCCGGCGTCCCGCGCCGTCCCGCACCAGGTGCCGTAAATCACCGCCCACCGCTCCTTGGACGGAAACGGTATGAATTGAGAGTACGCCGCGGCGCTCGTCGTGTAAGCCGCGCCGGCCAGAAACAATCGTCTTTCCATCGATGCCTCCAGATGTGCATTCTAGATGATTATCGCACCGGCGCCGGTTCAGCAGCCGCGCATCACCGCGGATTGGCCGAACATCCGCCGCAGCTTGTCAATCGCCATCTGTAGGGGCGCGCCGCCGGCGTGCCCGTTTGCGAACAGCTCCATCTGTGGCGACGGCCGGTAGACCCGCCCCACGCGCAGCGTCACCGCGCGCAGCCGCACGCGGCGGCTCCAGGCCGAGCGCAGCAGCTCAGGAAGGCTGGGAAAGAAGTCGGCCTCCAGCGCGGTGGGCTCGGCCAGGTTCACCGAACGCTCGGCCTCCTCGCCGTCCGTGTAGCGTAGCGCGAGCGTGAGGCGGCGCGCCTCGATCCGGCCGGCGCGCGCGCGCGCCATCAGCCGCTCCAGCATGCCCTTCAGCGTCTTCAGCACGCGCGGCGCCTCCCAAACGTCTTCGGGGAACTCGACGGTCTCCTTCCGGCCCGGATCCTGGGCGGGTCCAGGCCGCACGGGGTCCTCGTCCACGCCCTGGGCGCGGCGCAGCAGCGCGAGAGCGCCGCGGCCGGCGACCAGCGCCAGGTCGTCGATGGGCGCGCGCGCCAGTTCTCCTATCGTGGAGATTCCGGCCACCTCCAGGGTGGAGCGCAGTTCGCCGCCCACACCCGGCAGCCAGCCCACCCCGAGCGGGGCCAGGAACCCGGCTTCCCCGCCCGGCGGCACCGCAAGCTGCGCCCCGGGTTTGCGCAGCCGGGCCGCAACGCGCGCCACGGTCTTGTTGGTGGCCAGCCCCGCCGACAGCGACACCCGCAGCCAGTGTCGCACCGTGTGACGCAGCCTGGCCACGGCGCTTTCGGCATCGCCGTTCAGAAGCCGGCGCGTTCCGGTCAGGTCCAGGTAGGCGGCACCCACCGCGACCGGCTCCACGAGCGGGGTGCTCTCTTTGCATAGACTAATGATCTGCGAGAAAAACCTTTCGTAAAGCTCGTAGTGGGCCGGCAGCACCACCAGCGGCACGCACATGCGCCGCGCCCGCCGCATCGCGAGGCCCGGCCGTATGCCGAAGCGCCGGGCTTCCGGGCTGGCCGAAATCACCACGCCGCGCCGGGCGCCTCCCACCGCCACGGGACGCCCGCGCAGGCGCCGGTCGGCCGCCTGCTCGATGGAGGCGAAAAAGCTGTCGCCGTCCCAGTGGACCACGGATCGCATTTGTAGTGTAAATTATTACACTACACGAACTAAAATGCAAGCGGCCGGAACGTGGGCCTCAGACCAGGAACTTCAGGGAGCGCTGGCCGCGGTCCAGGAAAGCGACGGCCAGGCACATCTCCAGGTCCCGGACCACGCTCATGCCGGTGTGCTCCTTGCTGGACCAGCGGATATACAGGACGGCCGGCCGCCGCGTCGCGCGCAGCAGGCCGTCGGCGGCCGGCACCTCGGCCGCCCGGCAGACCTGCTCTATCATGGCGTTGGCCGATTGCTGAACCTTGCGGTCGGCCTCGGGTCTCAGGCCGCTGAGCACCACGTTGGTCGAGAGCATCTCGTCCTCAAACGAAAATGTCGCCAGCGCGCAGGAGTAGTCCTCCGACTTCCAGTCGAGCTCCACGTGCCCGAACCCTTTGAGCGGGATCCGCGCCTTGAACGTGTTGGCGTGCGAGTCAAGCAGCCGGCCTGCATTGTCGATCGCGTCGCTGGGCAGGTTGCCGGTGTCCTGCTGGCTGCGGTGCGCCAGGTGTCCCAGCGCCGAGATGGTGTAGCTATGCACGATCATGGCCTTGGCTCAGGGCAACAGCCTGCCCCCCTGCTCATTGTACTCGCCGGGGCGGCCAACGACGCTACACTGAAGTGAACATGCCGTTTGCCACGATTCCCGAAGCCCTCGATGAGCTCCGCGCCGGCAGGATGCTGGTGGTGGTCGATGACGAAGACCGTGAGAACGAAGGCGACTTGACCGCGGCCGCCGCGACCATCACTCCCGAGACCATCAACTTCATGGCGGTGCACGGGCGGGGGCTGATCTGCCTGGCCCTCCCACCGGAACGCTGCGACGCCCTCCAGCTGCCCCTGATGACCCCGCGCAACACGTCGCGGTTCGGCACGGCGTTCTGCGAGTCGATCGACGCCGCAGAGGGAGTAACCACCGGCATCTCGGCATCCGACCGCGCGAACACGATTCGGTTGGCCATGGACCCCGACTGCCGGCCGTCCAGCCTGGCTCGCCCGGGTCACGTATTCCCTCTGCGCGCGCGGGAGGGAGGCGTGCTGGTGCGGGCCGGGCAGACCGAGGCGGCGGTAGACCTGGCCCGGCTGGCCGGTCTCGCCCCCGGCGGTGTCATCTGCGAAGTGATGAACGAGGACGGCTCCATGGCCCGGGTGCCGGAACTGGAGGAGTTCTGCCTCATTCACGGCCTGAAGATGATCTCAGTCGCTGAACTCATCCGCCATCGCCTCCGGCACGAGCGCTCGGCCAAGCGTGTCGAGGAGGGCGAATTGGAGACGGACTTCGGGCGGTTCCGGTCGGTGGTGTACAGCACGCCGGTCGACCCGGCCCTGCATCTGGCCCTGGTGCGGGGGGAGCCGGAGGGACGCGAGGGCGTGCTGGTGCGCGTTCAGACGCGCTGCACGTTCGGGGACGTGTTCGGCTCCACGGCCTGCTATTGCGGAGGCGTGCTCAAGGCGTCCATGCGGCGGATTGCCATGGAGGAGGCGGGCGTGCTCGTATACCTGGACCATTCCGACCCCTTGGGCGCGGGCCAATTGACTTCGCACACGCGCGATCACACGCCCGGGCTGCGGGCCGAAGGGCTGCGCGCGCCCCTCTATGAGAGCGGCATCGGCGCGCAGATTCTCTCCGACCTGGGGCTGCATACCATACGCCTGCTCACCAATCACCCGCGCAAGGTCGTCGCGCTGGAAGCGTTCGGCATAAAAATTGTGGAACAGATTCCGATCTCCCTTCTATAGGCCAGCCTAATTCATGGATGAGTCCCTCGGGCATCCATCTTAATGGAATCAAAGCTGTGGCCAGCAGCCTGCGCGACACTGGAGACGCGGCTACGGTCTATGCCTGAACATTAGTCTAGGTTAACCTTAGTTTCTTATGCTTACTATACGCGAGCGCTCCGTCGCGTACTTATGCATTAGGCGGTTTTAATTTTCATTACTTACGCTTGATATCTGCCGGCGCTCCGCTGTATACTTCCACCGTAAGCGAACCTTGCTTGGGGGTGCGGGGGTCAACTTGGCTGCGCCGGGCGCATTGAAAGCTCCGGCCATTAGAGTGGACCTTCGACTGTTCGCAGGCATCCGCGCGGGTGTGGGCTGCGAGCAAAAGGCAATGGCTGCCGCGCCGCCAGCAGGCATATGAAAAAAGGAGAATGCATGAGACGCAGCACATGCAGTATGATCGCCGGCCTCGTCGTGGCCTTGTTGCT
>JBBITL010000074.1:0-21663 GCA_037440765.1 Solibacteraceae bacterium | reverse complement strand
TGATGTCGCCGCCGTAACACTTGGCGATCACGTTCTTCCGCATGGCCGGGATGTTCTCCCGCGCCACGATCTTGTTGCCGATGGCCGCCTGCAAGGCCACCTCGAACATCTGCCGCGGGATGAGCTTGCGCAGCCGCTCGATGAGCGCCTTGCCCCGTTCGTAGGCGAACTCCCGGTGCACGATCATGGACAGCGCGTCCACCGCGTCGCCCGCCACCAGCACGTCCAGCTTGACCATGGGCGAGGCGCGGTAGCCGGCCAGGTGGTAGTCGAGCGAGGCGTAGCCGCGCGAGGAAGACTTCAGCCTGTCGTAGAAATCAAGCACGATCTCGGTCAGCGGCAATTCGTACGCCAGCAGCACCCGCCCCGTGCCGATGTGCTCGAACTTCTTCTGCGTGCCGCGCTTCTCTTCCAGCAGCTTCAGGATCTCGCCGAGCGAGTCCTCCCGCGTAATGACGGTGGCCTCGATGATCGGCTCCTCGACCTCCCGGATGACCGCCGGATCGGGCCAGCGCGTGGGGTTGTCCACCTCCACGGTCTTCCCGTCCGACAGCAGCACGCGGTAGCGCACGCTGGGCGCCGTGGTGATCAGGTCGATCTCGAATTCGCGCTCCAGGCGCTCCTGCACGATCTCCAGATGCAGCAGCCCCAGAAACCCGCAGCGGAAGCCGAAGCCCAGCGCCGCCGAGTTCTCCGGCTCGAAACTGAAGGCGCTGTCGTTGAGCCGCAATTTCTCGAGCGCCTCCCTCAACAGCCCGTGCGCATGCGACTCGACCGGATACAACCCGGCGAAGACCATCGGCTTGGCCGGCTGGAAACCGGCCAGCGGTTCGGAGGCCGGGGCCCCATGATCGGTGATGGTGTCGCCGACCTGCGCGTCGGAGACTGTTTTGATGTTGGCGAACAGGAACCCCACCTCCCCCGCCGTCAGTTCCTGGCAGGGGACGGGCTTCGGAGACTGGTACCCCAGACCCTCCACCTCGAAGGTCTTGCCGTTGGACCACAGCCGGATCTTCTGGCCCAGGCGCAGCCTGCCGTCCATCACGCGCACCAGCGCGATCACGCCGCGGTAGGGGTCGAACCAGGAGTCGAAGATCATGGCCCGCAGCGGGCTCTCCGGGTCCCCTTTCGGCGGAGGCACCAGGTGGACGATGGATTCCAGCACGTCGTGCACTCCCGCGCCGCTCTTGGCGCTGACCAGCAGAGTGTCACTGGCGTCCAGCCCCAACAGGTGTTCGATCTGTCCCTTGATCCGCTCCGGTTCCGCCGACGGCAGGTCGATCTTGTTGATCACCGGAATGATCTCCAGGTCGTGCTGGAGCGCCAGATAGGTGTTGGCCAGCGTCTGGGCCTCCACGCCCTGCGAGGCGTCCACCACCAGCAGCGCGCCCTCGCAGGACTGAAGGCTGCGCGAAACCTCGTACGTGAAATCCACGTGCCCCGGAGTGTCGATCAGGTTCAACTGGTACTGCTCGCCGCCGTCCGAGGTGTAGTTGAGCCGCACGGCGTGCGCCTTGATGGTGATCCCGCGTTCCCGCTCCAGGTCCATCGAGTCCAGGACCTGGTCCATCATTTCCCGTTCGCTGAGCGCGCCAGTAGCCTCCAGCAGGCGGTCGGCCAGGGTCGATTTGCCGTGGTCTATGTGCGCAATGATGGAGAAGTTGCGAATGTAGCGGGGGTCCATGCGGTATGATGAAACTCTGAAGTTTAATTATCCCATAAGGCTTTTCTTTCGAGGGAATTAGACATGGCCTCCAGAACGATCGAAGGAAACCTTGACGCGAAAGGCCTGAAGTTCGCGATCCTGGTCACACGTTTCAACAGCCTCATCACGGACCGCCTGCTTGCCGGAGCGAAGGACGCTCTGGCGCGCACGGGCTGCGAGGACGGCAACATCGAGGTCGTTGTGGCGCCCGGGTCCTGGGAGCTCCCCGTGGTGGCGCGGGAAATTGCCTCGCAGAAGCGCCACGACGCCATCATCTGCCTTAGCGCCGTCATCCGCGGTGACACGCCGCACTTCGACTACATCGCTTCTGAGGCGTCCAAAGGGCTGGCGCAGACCGCCATGGAGTTCGGAGTGCCGGTCTCCTTCGGCGTCCTCACCTGCGAGACGCTGGAGCAGGCCATCGACCGCGCCGGCGCCAAGAGCGGCAACAAGGGCTTCGACGCCGCCATGAGCGCCGTCGAGATGGGCAACCTCATGCGGAAGCTCCGCGCGCGCTCCTGAGCAGGGGATGCCTTCGCGCCACCGATCCAGGGAGCGGGCGCTTCAGGTCCTGTTCCAGGCCGACGTGCGGCAGCAGCCGCCCGAAGAGGCCATACGCGCGTTCTACGAGTCGCTGCGGAGCGCCGAGGAGAGCGACGCGCCTCCCCTGCCCGACCCTTTCATGGAGCAGCTCGTGTGCGGCTGCATGGCCTCGGTGGCTGAACTCGACCGCAAGATCGGGGGGCACTCAGAGCACTGGCGCCTGGATCGCATGCCCATCGTGGACCGCAACATCCTGAGACTGGCAGTCTTCGAGATGACGGAGGCGGGCACGCCCGCCCCGGTGGCAATCGATGAAGCGCTCGAGCTCGCCCGGCGGTTTTCCTCGGAGGAGGCCGTGGCCTTCATCAACGGCGTGCTGGACGCGGTTCGACGCGTTGGGGCCGGGCATGCCGGGCCCGGGGCCGGCAGCGCGGGGTCCTGAGGGCCGGGCATGCCCGGCCCTTACTTGCCGATGCAGAAAGTGGAAAAAATCCGGTCCAGGATATCGTCGGCGGTGGTGGCGCCGGTCATCGCGTCGATGTTCTGGAGCGCCGCGTAAAGGTCCAGCAGCAGCATCTCGTGCGGGATGCCTTCGAGCGCCGCCGCGTGCGCCTTCGCCAGGCTCGCGGCCGACTCTCTCAGGAGCTGTTCATGGCGGATGCTGGTGATGAAGCCCGCGCCGCTGGCCGCCTCCGGAGTGATCTCATCCACGATCCGGCGGCGCAGTTCGGGAATCCCTTCCCCGGTGAGCGCGGACACGATCATGGCGTCTTCATCCAATTCCGCCCTGCGCGGCAGGTCGCACTTGTTCCCCACCAGGATGTACCGGCCCTTCTGCCTGGCCGTCCCGGTCAGTGCAGGATCATAAGGCGTGGAGAGGTCGATCACCACCAGGGTCAGGTCCGCATCGGCCATGGCCTGGTAGCTTCGTTCGATACCGAGCGTTTCGATTGGACCGGGGCAGTCCCGTATGCCGGCAGTATCCATGTACCTGACGGGGATGCCTTCCAAAGAGGCGGCCTCCGACACCAGGTCCCTGGTTGTGCCGGGCGTGTCTGTCACGATTGCCCGGTCCTGCTCCAGAAGGCGGTTGAACAGGCTGCTCTTGCCCGCGTTCGGCCGGCCGATAATGGCGAGCGCCAGCCCGCTGTGCACCAGCCTCCCGTAAGAGAAGCTCCCGGCCAGCCGCCGGATCTCCGTCAGAACCGGGTCCAGGCGTCGCAGAATCCCGCCGGTTTCCGCCACCTCTACGTCGTCCTCGGCGAAGTCGATCCCGGCTTCGAGCAGTGAGATGAGTTCCAGCAGGCGCTCCTTGAGCGGAGCGATTTCGCGCGACAGCGCCCCGTCCATCTGCCGGGCAGCGACCTTGGCCTGGTAAAGCGTGGTGGCTTCAATAAGGTCCCGGACCGCCTCGGCCTGTGGCAGGTCGATCCGGCCGTTGAGGTAGGCGCGCAGGGTGAACTCTCCAGGTTCGGCCGGTCTAGCGCCCTCCCGGCAGGCTCTCTCAACCACGTGACGCAGGATCACGGGCGAACCGTGACAGGAGATCTCCACCACATCCTCCGCCGTGCAGGAGCGCGGCTTCGGGAAAAAAATGGCCACCACCTGGTCTAACGTGGCGCCTTCCGCATCCGTCAGGTCCGCGAGCGCGGCTGCCCAAGGCTGCCACCGGAGCGTTCCCCTGAAGCGCAGAAGCCGCTCAGCGATCGGCCTGGCAGTTTCTCCCGAGAGTCGCACCACCCCCAGGCCGCCCCGCCCCGGGGGCGTGGAAACGGCCACGATGGTGTCGCGAAGGTTCAATTCAGCGGCGCCGGCGCCGCGTCGAGTACTGCGGACCGGGAGGCGCGGGCGGCGCCGGCGGCGCCGCGGCGGTCATGCCCTCCGGGTAAATCACCACCTGCCTGTGGCTGCCCGCGCCGGCGCTTTCGCTCCGCACGCCGGGCTCGTTCCTCATCGCCAGGTGGATGATCCGCCTCTCCCGGCTGGTCATGGGGCTGAAGGTGAATGGCACGCCGACCCGGCGGACCTTCTCGGCCGCGGCCGTGGCGCTCAGCCGCAGTTCCTCGATGCGCAGCGTGCGGTAGTCGTTGGCGTCGAAGCAAAGGCGCGTGTGGTCCTCGGCAGGCATGCCGAGCATCTCCATCGTCAGGTGCTCGAGCGCCAGCAGCACCTCGGCGCGGTTGTTCAACAGCAACTCGACGTCCTTGCCGCTGAACCGCACCACCACTTCGGGGTTCTCAAACTCCGGGTGCGAATTACGGGCGTCCGAGATTTCAAAGCGGAGCTGGAAGCCGGCGCTCCTGGCGATTGTGCTCAGGAAGCGTTCGATCCGGGGTCCGATGGATTCGGCGGAGTACTTCGTCTTGCTCACGTGCTAAGTCCTGGCGGCCTTCTTGCCCCTGGCTTTGACTTTCTGCGCCGGCGGCGCGGCGGGCAACTTCACCGCGCCACGGTTGAAGTACCACTGCTGGGCGATGCCCACCACGTTGCCGGTCAACCAGTATAGCACCAGGCCGCTCGACATCCCGTAGAACATGAAGCCCAGGATGAGCGGCATCATCAGCATCATCCGCTGCTGCATGGGGTCGGCGATGGTCGTAGGCGTCATCTTCTGCATGATGAACTGCGTGACGATCATGGCGATGGGCAGAATCCGTATGGGCAGGTGCTCGGGTTGGGAAAGGTCCCTCACCCACAGCCACTCGGCGCCGCGCATCTCGATGGCGACCGTGAGGACCTTGTAAAACGCAAAGAAGAACGGGATCTGGAGCAGCATCGGCACGCAGCCGCCCAATGGGTTGACACCGTTTTTCTTGTAAAGGTCCATGACCTCCTGGTTCTGCTCGGACTTGCGCGGATCCCGGATCGAAATGCCTTTGTACTTCTCGTTGATGGCGGCGATCTGGGGCTGGAGCATCTGCATCTTCTTCATCGACTTCAGGCTGGTGTACTTCAACGGCAGCAGCAGGAAGTTGATGATGATGGTAACCACCACGATCGCCCACCCGTAGTTGTGCACCCAGCGGTTGTTAACCCAGTTCACCGACAGGAACAGAGGCTTGGCGATCACGCCGAACCAGCCGAAATCCACCACCTGCTCCAGCCTCGGGTTGACGCTTCGCAGGACATCTATGTCCTTGGGCCCCACAAACGCCGAGAAGTGGTTCTCCCCGGACCCTCCGACTCCCGCTCCCAGGTACGCCGTCTCGGAGGCGCCCTCCGCCGGAGAAACCTGATCGCTGAAAGTCCGGATCTCGAAAGGAGCCTGGCCGAGCGGCAGAAACACCGCGGTGAAGTAACTGTCCTCGATCCCCGCGAAGAAGTACGATCCGGCGCTCGACACCGGTCCGTTCTTGGCGGCCTTGGCCTGCTGAACCACCAGTTTGTTCGAGCCCGCATCGAAGTAAAGACTGTGGAGCGTCGCAGCGTGGTTCGGCACCGTGGGATCGCCGAAGCCGCCCCGCCAGGCGAGCACGTGCGGCGCCGCCCGGCCCCCGGCAAACACGGCGGACGTAATCTCGCCGAGATACCGGTTCTTCTGGAACACGAAGCGTTTCTTCGCCGCGACCTTTCCGTCGGAAAACTCGTACTCCACTCCGAGTCCGTCGGCGCTCGGCTTGGCCGCGAACAGGGCGTTGTTCAGATCCGCGGGAGGATCGCCGCCCGGGAAGTCGTAGGAGAACGGGAAGCCGGTCTTCGTGGAACCGTGGCCGTGAACCAGGTCCAGAGGTTTTCCCGAGCCGTCCTTGTACTGCTTCAGCACCCAGCTTCGAACAACAGCGCCGCGGTTGCTGAATGCGATGCGGTACAGGTCCGTCTCCAGGATGAAAGTCTCCTCCTGGCTGGCTGATACCTGGCTTGCCACGGCCGGGGCCGCGGGCTTGGCAGGCTCGGCGGGCTTGGCAGGCTCGGCGGGCTTGGCCTCAGTCTTCTGCTGGACGGGCTTGGCGGACTCAGGCGGAGGGCTGGCCGGCGGACTGTAGATGTACTGGGTGAGAAACAGCACCAGCCCCATCAGAGCGAAGGCGATCAACAAGCGCCGCTCCATGGACATCCCGCCCGGCTTCTGGTCTTGCTCAGGCATCAATCAGACCTTCCTTGCCGGCCACCGAACCGCGACCGTGAGGGAGCGGCCTACCGCACCGGATCATATCCCCCCTCATGAAACGGGTGGCACCGCAGCAGGCGCTTGGTTCCCATCCAGATACCTCGAGTGACGCCATGCTTCTCGACTGCCGCCAGCATGTACTCGGAGCAGGTGGGCGCATAGCGGCAGGCGGACGGGAGACACGGGCTGATCCACCGTTTGTAGATACGAAGGCCGGCTGTCACTAGTCCCCGCATCGCGAGAAGAGCTTCTCCACTTCTTTCCTCAGCGCCTCGAAAGGCGCATCCAGCGCTCCCTTCCGGGCCTGCACCACCACCGCCCACCCCGGAGCAAGGCCGCTGAAACTCAAACGCACCGCCTCGCGGAGCCTGCGGCGAATGCGATTCCTCACCACCCCACCGCCGAGAGCCTTGGGCGTCGCAAGCCCGACCCTCGCTCCCGCTTGCCCCTCTACCTTGAGGCAAACCGCCGCGAAGTAAGGTCCTGACCTTCGGAATCCCTGATCGTAGACCTGGCGGAACTCGGACCGCTTTCGGAGCCTGGCATCCTTGGGCCAGGAGTAGTCCTGTCTGGCGCCTTCGATCAGATTACCTGGCGTTACGAACAGCTCTCTCGGAGCTGACGGTCAGCTTCTTGCGTCCCTTGGCCCGGCGGCGGGCCAGGACTGCCTGGCCGCTCTTGGTCTTCATCCTCACCCGGAAACCGTGAGTCTTGGCCCGCTTCCGATTATTCGGCTGAAATGTTCGTTTTGGCATGTCTGCTGTCGCCCCAGGGGCTAGGCGCACCACGACGCCCTAGTCGCGACACAGTGCGGCTTTCATTCCCAACAGACCAGTATAGAAAGCCCCCGAAACCAGTGTCAATCGCCGCCGGCGAGGTCATAGGCGGAGATCCGCCCGTCGGCCAGCACGAGCAGGTAGTCACCGAAGGCCACAGGGGCCGGCCGCCCTGTCGCGGACTCGGTAATCTGGCGGATTCGGCCGGGCCACAGTCCTGGTCGAGGCGTGAGCACCAGGGGAGGCCGGCAGATGTAGAGCCTCTCCCCGGACGCGCCAAGCACAGAGGTGTATTGCAGTTGCCAGTCGTAACGCTCGGCGGGGGAGGGGCGCGCGGGGTCCGTCAGGTCAAATGCCAGGAGCCGCCTCGGCGATACGCCTTCGACGTACAGCCGGCCGCCGGCGACGGCAACCTGCTGCGGCATTCCGACAGCGATCAAGTTGGCGGGCACGAACTCGGTGCGCCCGACCACCTTGGGATGGGCTGGGTCGCTGACATCGAGAGTCATCAGCGTGCCCGTCGACGCCAGATACGCGTAGGTTCCGCGAACGCACATGCCGAACTGAAGCGGGCTGACAAAACGGACGGATGGGTCCAGCGGCTTCTCGACGTCGATTACGGCCGTCTCTCGCGCCGTGGTTCCACCGGTCAGGTCAAACACGCGCAAGGCCGCTCCCCACCTGGAGCCCGCACCGGCGTACAGGTATCCGCCGACCAGTTCCATGCCGCCGATCCAGTCGCGCCCTCCGGCGGCGCCCAGATCGGCGACGATCTGCGTCTCCCGCGATGTCATGTCGAGCACAAGCACCCCGGCTCTGTCCTCGGGGGCCGCCTCGCGGCGTCCCCCCAGAATGACCCGCGTTCCGCGCAGTCGCACGCTGCTGAACGTCCATTCCGGGAGGACCGCTTCCGCCAGCCGCCGCGGACTGGCTGGGTCCGAGAAGTCGACGGCCACGAATCTTGTCCCGCCCGCCACGCAGACCCGCTTGCCATCGGCCGCGAGGTGGTCGCCGGCCATGTTCGTCTGTGATACCCCTACGGGCTGAATTGCAGAGACGGCCGGCTTCACTCCTTGCAACGCATTGGGGAGCAGCATCGCGAAGCCTACACTGACCACACCCACCAGGAGCCACCCCGGGCTCAGGTAGGGCCAGCGGGCGAACGCTGCGGCGGCAAGCCATGCGGCGATCACGGTGAGTCCACACCAGACTCCGGCAACGAGCAGGAGCAAGACTGGGTTCCCCGCCACCAGTGCGTGTCCATCGCTTCCAAGCGCCCCCACTGCCCAGACCCCGGGGTCAAGCCATGGCAGCCATATGGAGAGCAAATTGAGAATCCCTATGCTCCCGACAACGGCCAACAGCGTGGCTGCGACGGTCTTCCCTCTAGTGCCAACCAGGACGGACACAGCCAGCGTGAAGGCCATGATGAACCAGAGGCGGGGATAGACCGCCGCCAGCGAGGCGAGATAGCCCGACTGGCGAGCCAGCTCGACGACGCGCGCAGCGCCGGCCGGGGGTCCGGGGGGGAAGCACAACCGCCAGGAGCGCCGCGACGAACAGCAGCAACATGATGGACCCGGCAATGAACTTGGCCCACACGATCTGCTCACGGCTGACCGGCCGCACCAGCAGGTATTCCGTCGTTCGTGCCTGCCGTTCTCTCGTCAGAAGCTCGGACCCGAGCTCCACCGCCGCCAGCATGCCAACCGCGGGAAACAGACCGAGAATCACGTCGTCGGGTACAGTCCCCGGCATCCAGCGCCACACCTGCACAACCGCCAGTCCCGCCAGCCAGACCAGCAGTGTCGTCCTCAATTCCCGGTATTCCTTCCACAACAGCGGCTTCATCCGTCCCTCCCCTGCCCGGTCAGCAGTCCGATGAAGATCTCTTCCAGGCTCTGGCCCGCCGCCTCACTCTTCAGTTCCTCGAGCGGCTTGGAGCGCACCAGCCTGCCCGCGTCGATCACCACAATCTGGTCGGCGACGCGTTCCACCTCGTGGACCAGGTGCGAAGAGAGCAGCACCGTGCGCCCCTCCCGCCGGATCAGGTCGATGATGCCCTCCAGGAAGCTCCTCCGGACCAGGACATCGAGGCCCGTGGCTGGCTCATCCAGTAATCAGAAGCTCGGGATTGTGCTCCAGCGCCAGCACCAGCGCGAGTTGCGCGTTCATGCCGCGGGACAAGCGCCCGACCTTCTGCCTGGGGTCCAACTGGAATCTCTCCAGAAAGCCGTCCACCCGCTCCCGGTCCCAGGTCCGATAGAAGCCTCCTGTCAAGTCGGCCGCCTCCTGCACCGTCATCCAGTCAGGCATCACCGGCGCCTCGCCTACGTACCCGACGCGGCGCATCAACTCAGCGCGGTTGTGCTGTGGATCCAGCCCCTGCAGGCCGGCCTTGCCGCCCGACGGCCGAAGCAACCCCATCAGCATTCGGATTGTGGTGGTCTTTCCGGAGCCGTTGCGACCCAGAAAGCCGCACACCCGCCCGGATTCCACCTGGAAGCTCAGCTTGGCGACGGCCCGCAGGCCGCCGAAGCGCCGGCTCAAGCCCTCGACACGGATCGCAGGTTCACTCATCGTCGGTCCTCTGATGCCTTCAGCCGCTCTTCAAAGATCCGGCGTATCTGTTCCGGTTCCATCTGTACGTCCACTGCCTGCCTGAGGGCCTTGTCCAGGACCTCCGCGACCATAGCCGCCCGCCTCTCCTCACTCAGTTGCGCCGCCTGGGGGGAGACGAATGTACCCGTTCCCCGCTCCTTCGTCACCAGCCCTTCGTGCTCCAGTTCCAGGTAGGCGCGTGCCGCGGTGTTCGGATTGATCAGGTGCGCGGCCGCCAGGGCTCGAACCGAGGGCAATTCCTCGTCAGGTTTGAGAGCGCCTGCCGCCACCGCCCACCTCACCTGCTCTACGATCTGGCTGTAGATCGGCGACGAACTGGCGGGATCGAGTCGAAATCGTATCACTGTATTAGTTATGCAATACAGCACACCGACGAGAAGCTTCTGTCAAGAGCCTTCTTGGGGGCCCTACTGGACCGGCTTGTCCTGCTCCAGGGCGACCAGGACTCGCTGGGTGATCTCGTCGATCAGCACCGGGAGGGCGCACTCCAGCGCCAGGGTGACGGCGGCCCGCACCGACTGCGGGTCCGTCTCCACGGCGGGAGGGGGGTCGAACACGGTAGTCTCTGCGATTACGTCCACCGGCGCGGCTTGAGGCGCCTCCGCCAGGGGCTGTTCACCTTCAATCGGGGGCAACTCCGTCCGCGCCTGCTCGGCGGCCTCGACCAGACGCTTGGCCGCCTCAATGACGACGCTGGCCTCGAACGGCTTCCTCAGAGTGCCGTCTGCGCCCACGCGCCGGGACTCCTCTTCGTCGATGGGCTCCTGTGCGCCGGCCGTCAGGATGACTTTCGCGTGCCGGTGGCGGGAGTTTGACTTGACGTACTTGCACAGCTCGTAGCCGTTCCGTTGTGGCAGCGAGACGTCGGCGAGGACCAGGTCAGGGTCCACGTCCGCCAGGCGCACCACCGCCGTCACGCCGTCGGTGACGGTCACCACCTCGAAGCCCTCCTCCCGCAGGATGAATTCGCCCATGCGCTGTGCGTGCGGGCTGTCGTCGGCCAGGAGGATTCGGCTCATACGGGTGGCTACGGTTTAGGAGGCGCTGGCTGCCGGCCGGCCGGAGGGTTCTGACGGGCGTCCGGCTGCGTGTCCAGAGCGCTCGAGCCGGAAAGCGGAGCGACGGTCACGTCCGCGGAAATCGCGCCCGCGGCGCCGGCCGCCGGGACGCTCACAGGGATCGTGGGCTGGAGCGCCGTCATTGCGGGAGTGCCGGACTTGGCCGCCAGCGCCACGTTCGGGCTCTTTCGGAAGATACCCCAGAAGTGACTCAATAGGCCGGGCTTGTCCTGGTTGGCCAGTTCGTACTTCATGCGCGCCAGCGCCACCGGGTCTGCCTCGGGAATCTCGCGCTCCAGCCTTTCGAGCCTCTTCCTGGCCTGGTCGGCGAATGGGCTCAGCGGGTACTCCCGCACAAGCCGGCTCCAGGCGGCCGCTGCCTGGTCGGTGAACCTGGCCGGCATGCGGGAATAGGAGTCGGCCAGCATCCAGAGCGCCTCGTCGGCCTTGCTGTAGAGCGGGTAGTGGCCCGTCATCGCCTGGAGACGGGCGGCAGCGGCCGGATACGACCCCTTGGTGTGGTAGAAATCCCCGATCTTGAACTCGCGCTCCGCCAGGACTTCCTGGATATTGCGCAGGTACTGCTGCACCTGCGGCGCGAACCGGCTGTTGGGGAACTGAACCAGCAGCTGGCGGCATTCCTCGTCGGCCCTCAGCGCCTGGTCCGGATCCCGGTCCGGCTTCTCCATCTGCCGGTAGTGGATCAAGCAGACCTTCTCCTGGGCCTCGGGCGCTTCCTCCAGTGTCGGGTAGAAAAGGATGAACTCCTTGTACTCGGCCTCGGCATTGGCCAGGCCGCTGGCGCCCCCTTCCCGGAACCAGCTATCAGCCAGCGCCAGCTTGGCCTTGGCCAGGAACTCGCTGCTGTCGTACGTGCTGATGAGTGTCTGCAAGGTCAGACGGGCCACATCGAAACGCCCCTTCTCGATGTCGTTGATGGCCTTGTCGTACAGAAGCTTGTCCGGCTGCTGCGTGTCCTTGGCGATGGGGTTCTCGTACTTCTTCCGGAAGCCGCAAGAAGTGAGCAAGCCCCAAGCAGCCACGCACGCCGCCAGCCATGTCAGCACGGTGCCTGTCTTCATCCGCATAACTCACCAAACCGCCACATTCTCATGTCCGCGCCGCCAGCGCCTCGGCGGCTATCCGCCGCATTTCGGCGACCGCGGCCGCCGGCTCGGGAGCGTGAAACACGCTGGCCCCCGTAACCACCCAGTCCACGCCTGCCCTGACGACTTCCGCCAGGTTCTCCAGCGTAACCCCGCCATCCATCTCGATGGGGAAGCCCAGCCCCAGTTCGCGCCTTCTCGATGCCAGCGCCTTGGCCTTCTCCAGCACCCGCGGAATCAGCGCCTGCCCTCCGAAGCCGGGATTCACGCTCATCAGCAACACGAAGTCCGCAATCTCCAGGACCTCACTTAACATTGTAATCGGCGTTGAGGGGTTCAGCGCCACTCCGGCCAGCGCACCCTCGCTCTGGATCAGCCTCAGGCTCCTGTCCAGGTGCGGGCAGGTCTCCTGGTGCACGGAGACCTGGTCGGCGCCCGCCTCTATGAAGACGGGGATGAGCGGATCCGGATCGGCGAGCATCAGGTGCACATCCAGGGTCATCCGGGTGGCCTTCCGGATGCTCCTGACGACGGGCGGTCCGATGGTGATGTTCGGCACAAAGCGGCCGTCCATCACGTCCACGTGGAGCATGGTGGCGCCGGCGGCCTCCACGCGCGCGATCTCCTCGCCCAGGCGCGCGAAGTCAGCCGACAGTATGGAGGGAACAATCTCCGGCATGAGCGGAATCAAGTCGATCCTAACACACCGGCGGCGAGCTCTACGAGTTACTGTCTTCGATCCCCATCTGCGAGAGCCGGTAGCGCAGCGCGTTGCGGGTGAGGCCCAGCAGGCGCGCCGCCTGGCTCTTGTTGCCCTCCGCGCGGCGCAGGGCCTCCCGGATGATCGCCTGCTCGTGCTGGTCCAGGGTCATGCCGTCGGGCAGGAAGGACGGCGCGGCCGCCGCCGGCGGGCCGGCGTCCAGCTTGATGTCCTGGGCGTCCAGCCGCTCTCCTGAGGAGAGCACCATGCTGCGCTCGATCACGTTCTCCAGTTCGCGCACGTTGCCAGGCCAGTCGTATTCGACAAGTTTCTTCACGGCGGCCTCGGAGAGTCCGGTGGCCCTGGCGCCCAGATCGCGGGCCAGTTTCCGCACGAAGTGCTCGGCCAGGAACGGGATATCCGCCTTGCGTTCGCGCAGCGGCGGGATGTTGACGGGGACAACGTTGAGCCGGTAGTAGAGGTCCTCCCGGAAAGTCCCTTCTTCGAGCGCCGCCCTCAGGTCGCGGTTGGTGGCCGCCAGGATCCGCACGTCGATCTGCCGGGTCCGGTTGCTGCCCAGCCGCTCCAGTTCGCGCTCCTGCAACACGCGCAGCAGCTTCACCTGAACGGGGCCGGGAACGTCGCCGATCTCGTCCAGAAACGCCGTGCCCGTGTCGGCCTGCTCGAACTTGCCGGGCTTGGCCGCCACCGCGCCGGTGAACGCCCCCTTCTCGAAGCCGAAAAGCTCGCTCTCCATCAGGTTCTCGGGGATGGCCGTGCAATTGATCTTGACGAACGGCCTGTCCCGCCGCGGCGAGTGATAATGGATGGCCCGGGCCACCAGGTCCTTGCCCACGCCGCTCTCCCCGGCCAGCAGCACCGTGGCGCGCGTGGGGGCCACGCGCATGACCGTGGCGAAAATCTCCTGCATGGCCGGGCTGCGCCCCACGACGCTATCGAACGAGTAACGCCGGCCGAGCTCCTCGCGCAGCTCGCGGTTTTCGTCCCGCAAGGCCCTGAATTCAAGCGCCTTGCCTATCACCGCCAGCAGGTGATCGAGCGAGAACGGCTTCATCAGGAAGTCGGCCGCCCCGGCCTTCATGGCCTCGACCGCTTTCTCCACTGTCCCGAAAGCGGTCATCACCACCACGGGCACCCGCGAGTCCTGCCTCTTCAGAATGGACAGCAACTCCAGCCCGTCCATGCCGGGCAGCCGCAGGTCAGTGAGGATCAGGGCGGCCCGGTCGGCCAGCCGCAGCGCCTCCTCGGCCGACCCTGCTTTGTCCACCTCGTAGCCCGCCGAAATGAGCTGGAGTTCCACCACCCGGCGGAGTTTCTCCTCGTCTTCAACGATCAGAATGCGGTGCTTCATTCTCTTTGCCGGTCTTCCTCAGAGGCAGGTACACGTGGAAAACGCTGCCTTTGCCTGGCTCGCTTGCCACCGCCAGCTTGCCGCCGTGCTGGTCCACGATCTTGGAGACGATCGCCAGCCCCAGACCCACCCCGTCGGACTTCGTGGTGAAAAAAGGATTGAATATGCTCTCGCGGTGCCTGGGATCGATCCCCGAGCCGCGGTCGATGACGGAGATCTCCGCGTACCCGTCGGCCGGCCGCGTCTTGACTGTGACGGCCCCGCCGGGCGGGGAGGCCTGCGCGGCGTTCCGCAGCAGGTTGTAGATGACACGCTCCATCAGCTCCGCGTCGAAAGCGAACGGGCGCACGTCGGTCGAGTAGTTCTTGAAAACGGTGACCTGGTGGGCCGGCTCATCGCGCTCCAGCCGGGCCACGGCCTTGTCCAGCACGGCGTCCAGGTCCTCGACCGCCAGACGCAGCTCCAGCGGCCGCGCGAATTCCAGGAACCGCGCGATCAGCGAGTTGGTGCGGTCCACTTCGGCCGAAATGAACCCGGCCAGCTCCGTGGCCACCCCGCCTTCGGCGGCGACGCTCTTCCTCAGCATCTCGGCCGAGGCGCGGATCGTCCCCAGCGGATTGCGCAGTTCGTGCGCCAGCCCGGCCGAAAGCTGCCCCAGCGCCGCCAGCCGCTCGCTGCGGCTCACGGCCGCCTCCGCCTCCCGCAGGCTCCGGTTGGCCTCCGCCAGTTGTTCGGCCGCCTCCCTGTACCGCCGCCTCTCGGCCCTGCCGGCCTGCGCCAGCCGGTGAACCAGGTAGCCTACCACGGCGAAAAACAGCAGCCGCAGGATCAGCTCCCGCACTTCCTCCGGAGGCAGTTCGTACCGGCTCCAGTCAACGAAGCCGAGAAAGGACGCATAGGAGGCGCAGGCCAGAGCCGTGAATATCCCCGTCCCGAGCACCCCCAGGGTCGTCGCCGCCGACACCACCGGCAACAGCAGAATCGGGTAGTAGCTGCTGTTCACCTGGCCCGTCGCCGCCATCAGCGCGTAGCCCAGCAGCAGCTTGAGCGCCACCGCCGCCACCGTCCCCGGGTGTGTCCCAAGCGCCGGGATCTTCGGCTCCAGCACCTGCAACAGCGCCAGGCAGCACAGCAGCAGGATCTCTTCCGGGTAGTGGGTCGGGCTGGCGTAGCCCAGCGCGGAGAACAATAGCAGCCACACGGCATCCTCGGGTCGGACGAACTCGTGCCAGCGCCGGGAGGCCACGCGACCATCTTAGCGGCAAATGTGGGAGAATGAATGACTGGCCCGGTCCCGCATGAGTTCGCATTCCGGCAACATCAACCCTGAGGAACAAACCGTGTCCCAAGAGGCTTCCAGCTTCGCCGAGATCCTCTCCCAATTCGAGGAGTCCCATAAGCAAGAAAACGGCGCCAAGAGGGGCGTCGTCGTCGCCGTCAGGGAGGACTTCGTTTTTGTAGACGTCGGCCTGAAAACCGAAGGCGTGCTGCCCGCCTCCGGCTTCCGCGACGAAACCGGCGGCCCGGGCGTCGAACTCGGCGACATCGTGGTGGTCACCATCACCGGCCGCGACCCGGAAGGCTACTACACTCTCTCGAAGCTCAGGGTCGAGAAGCCCAAGGACTGGGCCAGCCTGGAGTCAGCCTTCGCCGAGGGCCGCGTGATCGGCGGAACGGTTACCAGCACCGTGAAGGGTGGCCTCAGCGTGGACGTGGGAGTCCGCGCCTTCATGCCCGCCTCACGCAGCGGCGTCCGCGAAATGGCCGACCTCGAGAAACTGGTGGGCCAGGAGATCCAGTGCAGGATCATCAAGCTGGACGTGGCCGACGAGGACGTCGTGGTGGACCGGCGCACGGTCCTGGAGGAACAGGAGCGGCTCGCCCGGAAGAAGGCCTTCGAGGAACTCAAGGAGGGCGCGGTGGTGACCGGCACCGTGCGGACCCTGACCGACTTCGGCGCCTTCGTCGACCTCGGCGGCGTCGACGGCCTCCTGCACGTCGCCGACATGTCCTGGGGCCGCGTGGGCAAGCCCTCTGACGTCTTGCAGCAAGGCGCCTCCATCGAGGTGAAGATCCTCAAGGTCGACTCTGCCTCGCGCCGCGTGAGCCTGGGCCTGAAACAGCTCACCGCCGACCCGTGGAGCCTGGCCGATGATAAGTACAAGGTGGGTGACCGCGTGCGGGGCAAGGTCACTCGCGTGGCCGATTTCGGCGCCTTCGTCGAACTGGAGCCAGGCGTCGAAGGGCTCATCCGCCTCATGGACCTCACCTGGTCGCGGAAGGCCCGAAAGACCGGCGACATCATCAAGCCCGGCGAGCTGGTCGAGGTCCTCGTCACCACTGTGAGCGCCGCGAGCAAGCGTATCGGGCTGAGCCTCAAGCAGGCGCTGGGCGATCCCTGGGAGGAAGTCGTGGCCCGCACGCCGGCCGGCACGGTGGTAGAGTGCCCGGTGGTGAGCCTGACCGATTTCGGGGCTTTCGTCGAGCTGGCCGAGGGCGTTGAGGGCATGATCCACATCGGCGACATCAGCCGGGACAAGCGCCTCAAGCACCCCAAGGAAGCCCTGGCCCCCGGCCAGCGCGTGAGGGCCCAGGTCCTGGAAGTGGACCGCTCCAAGCGGCGCATCCGGCTGGGGATGAAGCAGTTGGAGCCAACTTCGGCCGACGAGTACATCGCCGAGCACCAGGTTGGCGACACAGTGAGCGGGCGGCTGATCGAGGTCAGCTCGCGCAGGGCCAGGGTCGAGCTCGGGGAGGGCGTCACCGCCACCTGCCGCCTCTCGGAGCAGGCCCAGGTGCAGTCCCCCGCGCCCAAGGCCGACTTGGCGTCCCTGACAGCCATGTTGTCAGACAGATGGAAGGGCGGCGGAGCCGGCTCTGCCCGGCCCGAGGCCCTCCGGGCGAGCCAGGTTCGCTCCTTCCGCATCACTGCTCTTGACCCCGCCGCCAGGACCATCGAGCTTGAACTCGCCGGCTGACCGGGGCCGGGCATGCCCGGCCTACCCTTTCCTATTGCCATCCGTCAAACTGATTAGTGACGGAAGCCGTTTTGGAGGGCCAGATCAGCCCGGTAGCGGCCATTGATGAGATCAAGCTGATTAGGGCTGCCCAACAAGGCGACCAGGACGCCTTCGAGCACTTGGTGCGCTCCTACGACCGGGCTGTGCTCGGGTTTGCAATGAACCTGCTCCGCAGCCCGGAGGACGCGCGGGACGTGTACCAGGAGGCCTTCTTGCGGGTGTATCGGAACCTCGGTTCGTTCCGTCTGGACTCCAGTTTCCAGACCTGGCTCTATCGCATCGTCACGAACCTTTGCCTGGATCACCTCAGGCGGCGCAAGGTGCGCCGGGAGGAACCCGCTGTCGCCGAAGCCGGCGACACGGCCGTGGATCACATGCTGAACGTCCGCGAGGAGAGCGCCTGCGCCGACCCTCATCGCCGCCTGCTGAGCAAGGAGCTCGGTTCCCGTATCCGCCAGGCCCTGGACCGGCTTACCGCCCGCGAGCGGACCGTGTTCGAGTTGCGCCACTACCAGGGGATGCGCCTGCGCGACATCGGCGAAGCCCTGGGGACCTCGGAAGAGGCCGCCAAGAACTGTCTGTTTCGCGTCACCCAGAAGATGCGCGTGGCGCTGGGAGATTTCGTATGAGCTGCAAATGGATCGAAAGCGTGCTTCCTCTCTTCCTGTATGGAGAGCTTAGCTTCGAGGAGGAGGAGAAGGTCCACGGTCACCTGGAGCACTGCGGCTCCTGCCGCGCCGCGCTGGAGCGCGAGCGGGCGCTGCACGCCGCGCTCGACGGCGCCGCCCTGGAGCCTTCTGGGGATCTGCTGGCTCAGTGCCGGAGCCGGCTTCGGGAATCCCTGCGCGGCGAGTCCGCGCGGCGCGGCTGGCTCGACCGCCTGTGGGTGTGGTCCGGCCGGCCGGTTTCTCCCGCCCTGCTGCGCCCCGCCGGAGCGCTGGCCCTGGTCGCCATCGGCTTCTTCGGAGCACGGCTGGTGCCGACAGCCACTGCGCCCGCCGAGCCAGTCGCCCCTGTCGCCACCCAGGTCCGCTACCTGCAACCCGACCCCTCGGGCGGGGTGAGGATCGTCATGGACGAGACGCGCGAGCGTGTTCTGTCGGGCAGTGTGGCCGAGGCCGCCATACAACGATTGGTGCTGGAGGCGGCGCAGAATCCCTCCGACGCCGGGCTGCGCCTGGACAGCCTGGACATTCTCCAGCCCCACGGCGACTCCCCTGAAATCCGCAGAGCGTTCCTGCGCGCGCTGCAAAGTGACCCCAACGCGGGCGTCCGGCTGAAGGCCATCGAGGGCCTCAGACCTTACGGGGCCGACCCCGAAGTGCGGTCAGCCCTCGCCGGAGTTCTGCTGGCGGACGACAACGTCGGGGTCCGGACCCAGGCCATCGACCTGCTGGTGGAGCACCGCTCGCGCGCGCTCGTGGGCGTGCTCCAGCAGGCCATAGAGCGGGAGCCTGACGGCTACATCCGCGAGCGCGTTCAGAAGGCGCTCCTGGATATGAACGCCTCCATGGGCGCATTCTGACACGTGACTCTCCCGAACCGTGCCCGTCTAACTGGATAGTGGCAGTCAGAGCACAGTTAGGAGGTTATATGAAGGCCATAGGAGTAACAACGCTGTTCGCCTGCCTGGCCGTGGCGGGGATTGCCGGCGCGCAGGAGTTCCCCCTTGCCGCGCCGCAGGTTCGCGTGGTCGCGCCCGGCAGCGCCAGTTACCTGGGAGTCGGTGTCGCCGACATCAACGCCGACCGGGCCAAAACCCTCAAGCTGAAGGAGGAGCGCGGGGTCGAGATCACGCGGGTCGAAGATGACAGCCCGGCGGCGAAGGCGGGGCTGAAGACCGGGGATGTGGTGCTGGAGTACAACGGCCAGCGCGTGGAAGGGACCGAGCAGTTCGTGCGCATGGTGCGCGAGACGCCCGAGGGAAGACAGGCGCGGCTGGTGGTTAGCCGCGACGGCTCCACGCAGACCCTGACTGCAACTGTCGGCGCGCGCAAGGGTACGGGGATCTTCATCGGGCAGCCGTTCGACAGCGAGAAGCTCCAGCAGCAGATGGAAAAGCTCCAGCAGCAGCTTCGCGTGATACCCGACATCCCGCGCGCCAGCATGTCCTGGCAGAGCGGCGCGCTCGGCATCACGGCCGAGTCTCTGGAGGACCAACTCGCCGAGTACTTCGGCGTGAAGGAAGGCGTCCTGGTGCGCTCGGTCGCCAAGGCCTCCGCCGCGGAGAAAGCCGGGGTCAAGGCCGGGGACGTGATCATCAGGATCGACGACGCCAAGGTCGCAAGCCCGCGCGAGATCACCAGCGCCATCCGCAAGCTCAGCCCGAAGACGACTTTCCCTGTGACGGTGGTGCGGAACCGCAAGGAGATGTCGGTGTCGGTCACGGTACCCGAGCGCCGCAGCGAGGTCGTGAAGCCCGCGGCCCCGCCTCCGCCCTCACCGCCGGCCCGTCCCGTCAGCACCGGCCGCACGCGGCTTTAGATTTCGCCTCCTCGCGCCGGACCGCGAGCGTCAGCGGGCAGCCCCGTCCCTCGCACCGCGCGCCTTGTGTGGCAGACTTCAGTCTGCTGCCGGGCTTCAGCCGGCCGACTGCTCTTCTCCAGCCCCAATCCACGCGCCCGCGCGGGGCGCGGCCGGCTCCTTACATCCCCTTCAACAACAACAGGCTGGAGCGCTTTTCCCGCCAACCGCCTCGACACGCCCGCTAAGCAGGCTCACTTCGCTCGTCAGGAGCTGCCATCGCTGTCATTTCAAACCGTCTTCAACGTCCCGCGAACCTCCCTGCGCGATTCCGTTCGCTCCTGGTCCGCGCTACACCAGCAGCGGGCCTTCCGGGTCGTACGATCCCTTCGCTCCCACCTACTTGCGGCCCCCCAGGTCCGGTTACCGTGCCCCTCCGGCTATCATCACATCGGGAGCTTCCGCCATGCCCCGACCCACCGATAGCGGCTGTGTCGATCTCAACCAGGTCTTCCAGCACCTCCAGTCCCGCATGCTCCCGCACCTGGAGGTCAGCGGCGCCCTGGAGCACGGCAGCACCTGCGGCGCTGCCAGCGAGGCCCACTGGCTCCGGCTCCTCAACAGCCACCTCCCCGAGCGCTACCGCGCATCGAGCGCTTTCATCGTCGATTCCGACGGCCGCCGCAGCCGCCAGATCGACCTAGCCGTCTACGACCGTTTCTACTCGCCCCTGATCTTCCCCTACGAATCTGGCTACCTGGTCCCCGCCGAGAGCGTCTACGCCATCGTCGAGGTTAAGCAGGTTCTGACGCGCCAGTACGTCCGTGACGCCGGCCTGAAGATCGCCTCGGTTCGCCGCCTCCGGCGCACTTCGGTCCCCGTTCCCTTCGCCGGCGGCAGTTACCCGCCCAAGTCCCCGCCCCGCATTCTGGGCGTGATCGCCGCCACGCGTCCGGTGTGGGTGAAGGACTTCGACGACAATCTGACGTCGGCCCTGGCTCAGCTCGACTCGGACTCGGCCGTCGACCTCGGCTGTGTCGTCACGCAGGGCGCCTCCGAATCCTCCGGGCGCTCATGGAAGCGCAGCGAGCCCTCAGAGTCGCTGATCTTCTTCATGATCCGGCTGATTGAGCGCCTGCGCGCCCTCGGCAATGCACTCGCCGCCGATCTGATGTCCTGCGGCCGCGCCCTCAGTTCATTCAAACGCTCCCGCTGATCCCTCCGCCCTCTTTGTGTCCTCGTGTCTTTGTTGCGTCTGTTCCCAAGAAACACGAAAGGCCCGGTGTTGCCACCGGGCCTTCGCTTATCTAATTCGGGCGACTTCCTACTCTCCCACACACTTGCGCGTGCAGTACCATCGGGGCTGAGGGGCTTAACTGCCGTGTTCGGGATGGGAACGGGTGTGACCCCCTCGCTATGGTCACCCAAAACCTGTTTGCAGCGGCCGGTCCTTCCCGGCCCCTGCGAATATCGACGGCGCGCTACACAAACCACTCCATGCCAAATGTAGATTTTATGGTCAAGCCGAACGGGCTATTAGTAACGGTTGGCTCAACGCATTGCTGCGCTTACACCCCCGTCCTATCGACCTGGTAGTCTTCCAGGGCCCTTCATAGGGGTTGACCCCTTGGGAGATCTCATCTTGGGGAAGGTTTCGCGCTTATATGCGTTCAGCGCTTATCCTCACCGAACTTCGCTACCCAGCTGTGCCACTGGAGTGACAACTGGATCACAAGAGGTTCGTCCATCCCGGTCCTCTCGTACTAGAGACAGGCCCCCTCAAATCTCCTGCGCCCACCACAGATAGGGACCGAACTGTCTCGCGACGTTCTGAACCCAGCTCACGTACCGCTTTAATAGGCGAACAGCCTAACCCTTGGGAGCTTCTACACCCCCAGGATGCGATGAGCCGACATCGAGGTGCCAAACCGGAGCGTCGATGTGAACTCTTGACTCCGATCAGCCTGTTATCCCCGGCGTACCTTTTATCCGTTGAGCGATGGCCCTTCCATACAGAACCACCGGATCACTAAGACCAGCTTTCGCTCCTGCTTGACTTGTTGGTCTCGCAGTTAACCTGGTTTATGCCTTTGCACTCAACGGCGGATTTCCAAACCGCCTGAACCAAGCTTCGCGCGCCTCCGTTACCGTTTAGGAGGCGACCGCCCCAGTCAAACTACCCGCCTACCA
>JBBITL010000073.1:6944-21806 GCA_037440765.1 Solibacteraceae bacterium | reverse complement strand
GGCGTTCACCGTGGACCAGGCCAGGCAAGTGCGCGCGGCCTCCGCGCGGGCGCCGCAGTTGGCAGTCCAGGTCGGCCACCAGTTGTGCAGCTCCGGGCTTCTGGCCGGAGCGGAGCGAGTCCTGAAGTCGGGTGGCATGGGGAAGATCACTGCCATACACGCCCATCTGTACCGGAACTCGCCGCGCGGCAAGCCGCAGGGACGCCGCCCGCTGTATCCGGACCTGACGCCGGAGACTGTCGGCTGGGAGGCTTTCCTGGGGCCGGCCCCGCGTCGCGGCTTCGACGCGGACCGCTACGCGAACTGGCGGCTCTACTGGGACTACTCCGGCGGGAGCGTCTTCGAGAACATGTCTCAGCAGTTGGCTTTCTGGTACAAGGCGCTGGGTCTACAGATCCCGCTGGCGGTGAACATGCTGGGCGGGGTGCACCTCTGGCAGGATGGACGCGAGGTGCCGGACACCATGAGCGTGGCGATGGAGCACGGCGAGGAGATACTGTTCAGCTGGGATTCCGGCCTCGGCAACAATCATCTCGGCGCCTCCGAGGAGGTGCTCGGCACCGACGGGACCATCTCAAGGGGGCAGCAGATCCGGTACACTCCCCAGAAGGTCAACCGGCCTGGCGGCGTCGAGTCGCTCAGCCAGGACCGGACCCGTCCCAACGCCCACATGCACGACTTCCTGGAATGCATACGGACGGGCAAGACGCCCAACTGCCCGGTGGAACTCGGCTACCGTGTATCGGTAGCCTGCTGCATGGCGGTGGAGAGCTACCGGTTGGGGCGCACCGTGCGCTGGGACGCTGCCCGCGAAGAAATCCTCTAACACAAACCTCTGGAGAACAGCGTTGAAAGCGACAATCGGAGTCATCGGCGGCAGCGGACTATATTCCATGCCCGGATTCGAAGCGCACCAGGAGGTCTCAGTCGAGACACCGTGGGGGAGCCCCTCTGACAATTTCGTGGTCGGCAGCCTGGCCGGCAAGCAGGTCGCGTTTCTGGCGCGCCACGGGCGGGGCCACCGGATCTCGCCGTCGGAGCTGAACTTCCGGGCCAACATATATGGGATGAAATCGCTCGGCGTGGAGCGGATCATCTCGCTGAGCGCGGTCGGGTCGCTCAAGGAGGAGCACCGGCCGCTGGACTTCGTGCTGCCGGACCAGTTTTTTGACCGAACCCGGGGCCGGGTGTCGACCTTCTTCGGTGAAGGCCTGGTGGCGCACATCAGCTTCTCGCACCCGATCTGCCCGCAGTTGGCCGATACGGTCCACGCGGCGTGTGTGGCGGCGGGGGTGAGCGCGAAGAAGGGAGGAACCTACCTCTGCATGGAGGGGCCGGCTTTCTCCACGCTGGCCGAATCCGTCATTTACCGGAGCTGGGGCATGGACGTCATCGGGATGACCAATCTCCAGGAAGCCAAGCTGGCGCGGGAGGCCGAGATGTGTTACGTCACCGTGGCCATGGTGACCGACTACGACTGCTGGCATCCGCTCCACGACGCCGTCACCGTGGATCAGATTGTCGCGACCCTGGCCACGAACGCGGAGAATGCGGCGCGCGTGGTGGCGGGAGCGGTGGCCTCCATGCCCGCGGTGCGCGAGTGCCGGTGCGGTTCGGCCCTGGCGGGCGCCATACTCACCGACCGGAGGGCGATCCCCGAGGCGGCGAAGAAGAAGCTGTCTCTGCTGGCCGGCAAGTACCTGTAGAAGCGCGCCGGCGGCGTGCCTCTACAGATAATCCTTGTACTGCTCCAGAGCCACGCGCACCAGTTGGCTGCGTGTGCGGACTCCGGTCTTGAAGAAAAGCTGCTGCAAGGTGGCCTTCACGCTGCTCTCGCTGACCCTCAGCCTGACGGCGATCTCCTTGTTCGCCAGGCCCTGGAACACGAAGCGCAGGACCTCGGTCTCGCGTTCGCTGAGCCGGCGCGCGCGGCTCTCCTGCGCGGCGGAGCGGCTCTCTTGCAGGAGCACCTTGAGATAGCGCTGGTCGAACCAGACTTCACCGTCCATGACCTTTCGGATAGCCTTGGCCAGCAGACCGGGGGGGTTGTGTTTCAGGAAAATGCCGGTGACGCCGAGGCGAAGCAGGCCCGTCACCTCCCCGTCCCCCAGACCGGCGGTGACCACGAGAACCCGGCCCTGGAATCCCCGCTGCGTGACCAGCGTCAGGAACCGGCTCGCCGTCTCGTTGCCGAGATCAAAGTCCAGCAGGATTACGTCGACCTGAGTGGTCTCCAGCACGCGCAGCGCCTCGTCGGCGGTGGAGCAGGGCACTGCCAGATCGAAGTCCGGCTCGGAGGCGAGCAGCCTGGCCAGCCCCTCGCGAAACAGAGCATGGTCGTCCACCAGCAGCAGGCGGATCTTGCCGGGCGTAGGCTGGTTCATTCGGCCCCCGAGGCCGCGCCGTCTTCCGTCACGGCGGGCAGTTCCACGGCGAAACACGAGCCGGCGGGCACTGGCTCGTACCGGAGTTCCCCGGCGAAGGAGCGCGCCAGGGCGCGCGAGAGGTACAGCCCCAGTCCCGTTCCGTCGGAGGACTGCCGGAACGGCTGAAACAGCAGCTCCGGATGAGCGACTCCCGGACCCGTGTCGGTGAAGCGAAGCACGACGCGGTCCTCCTCAACGGAGGCGGTGACGGCCAGGCGCCTGGACTCCACGCTGCGGAGCGCCCGCAGGCTGTTGGCGGCGAGATTCATCCAGATGTGCAACAGACGGTGCCGGTCGGCGGAGACGGGCGGCAGTTGGTCGGGGATGCCCCACTCCAGGGTGGCGTCCTCCTCTGCAAAGGACGGTTCCACGATAATGCGAAACTCCTCGATCAGTTCCTTGAGGTCGATGCCGGCGGGGCTGTTCTGCGAGGCCGTGCGCAGTTCGGAGGAGACAAGCTGCCCCAGCCCCTCCACCAGAGTCCCGAGAGCCTGGAAATCCTCGTACTGCTCGATGCCCGGCACGCGCCGCAGGTTGGCGTGGACGACCGCAATAGCCGCGCAGATGTTCCGGATCTCGTGCGAGACGGCCCGGATCAGCACACGGGAGCTCTGCATCAGGCGGTCAAAGCCCAGCGCTTCCCGGTCGCGCAGTTCCTCGGAGGCGTCCAGAACGATGGCCGCCAGCATGGGGCCGGAGACGGTCGAGTAGCTGGAGAGCCACACGTGGGCCGGGAAGACCTCGCCTTGGGCCCGGCGTCCCTTGCACTCCAGCGCCGTCCGGAAGATACGGCCCGTGCCGTCCGGAGGCGGCACGCCGGCAAGCAGGGGCAGGAAGCGGCTGATGGGCTCGCCGCTCAAAGCGTCCTGCTCCACGCCCAGCATGTCATGGGCGGCCTGATTGGCCAGGCGTATGCTGCCCTCCATATCCATTGTTAGGATAGCGGCGGGACTGGTCTCAATCAGCGCCCGCAACTGCTGCTCCGCCGTTTCGCGCAGGGTGGCCTGTTCCTCCAGTTGCCTCTGCTGCTCCAGCCGGCGCCGGCGGCGCTCGGCGAGTTCGCCGACGAACAGTCCGGACCCCGCGAACGCCAGCAGCCCCAGACCGCTTCTGAGCGCCAACCCCTGCCCGGGATCAAACGGGCCAAGCACCTCACGCAACACAGTGCACAACACCGCCACGCCAAGGATCTGGAGGCGCGGGAGAAACAGAGCCCCGACCAGGATGGGGAGCAGATATAGAAACCCCAGCGAAAACCCGCGGCCCACCTCGCTGAGGTCCAGCAGTGCGATCGACGCGATCAGGAATGCCAGCGCCGCCAGCACGGCGGTCCGGTCGGACCGGGAGTCGGCGGCCAACAAAGTGTCTAGCAACATATCTGGCCGGATTTGGGCGGCCGGTTCGGCCCTACCCAGAATATACAAGAGGGCATGCCCCGGCGCACGGTACTTTAGTACGGGGGGATGGGCCGAAAGATAGCGCCCAGTCTCAAAAGATAGTGTCTTTTGACGATGATTGGTCTGTTAGGCTGGTTTCGTCATCATAGATCCTTGAGATTCACTCCTCCTGCCGGCGTGACCGCCGGCGCCTGGGCTTGCCGGCTCCGTGCTGCGGGGCCGGCAAGCCCTTACTTTTTTTCACCCGGGCTTGTACAATCGGGATTCGCAGACCGCCTTGGAAAACCCTCCATACGACCTGATCGCGCGTGAAATCCTTGCCGGTTGCCTGCAAGGCCGGGAGGCGCCTGGCGGCGCGCTGGACGGGCTGGCTCGCGCGGCGGCGGATCGCCTGGACGCGAGCCGGGCGTTGTTCCAGGTGCTGGCCGAGGGCCTGGCCGACCGCTTCGAACCGCGGCTGTGTGAGGCCTACGTGGAGCTGTTCTCGCGGGCGATCGCACTGGCTGATCCGGGTCTGAACCAGCGCGAACTGGTGGCCCGCTACGGCCGCGTCCGCCGGGTGCGCCGCTTCGAGGGCGACGCCGGAGCGGTGGCCAATGTGTTCGTGCTCTCGCGGGTGACGCTGGGGGCCGATATAGCCGTCGCCAGCGTGATGCTGGACGCCGTCAAGCGCCGTTTTCCGCAGGCAGCGGTCTTGCTGGTGGGCGGCGAGAAGAACCACCGGCTTTTTGCGGCCGACGGGCGCGTCGCGTGGCTGCCCGTCGAGTACGGACGCGGCGGCACGCTGCGGGAGCGGCTTTCAATGGCCGCGGGCCTGGAGGAGCGGATGCGGGCTCCCGGGAGCATCGTCATCGACCCGGACAGCCGCATCACGCAGCTAGGCCTGGTACCCGTCTGCCGCGAGGAGGACTACTACTTTTTCGAAAGCCGCTCCTACGGCGGCGGCGGCGATGAGCAGCTGGCGCTGCTGGCACGGCGCTGGGCAGCGGAGGTGTTTGGGGTGCGGGATGCCTCGCCTTACATCGCGCCCGCGGCGGTGCCGGATCCGCCCGCCGAGCCGGTCATCGTGGTCAACCTGGGGGTGGGAGAGAATCCAGCCAAACGCGTACCCGATCCTTTCGAGGAGGAGTTGCTGCGCCATCTGGCGCGCAAGGGGCTTCCCGTCGTTGTGGATCTGGGCGCTGGCGGGGAGGAGGAGGCGCGGGTGCGGAGCGCGGTGGCCCGCTGCGGGGCCGCGGAGGGCCGCATACGGATATGGCGCGGCGGCTTCGCCGCGCTGGCCGCCAGGATCGCGCGCAGCCGCCTCTACGTCGGCTACGACTCGGCGGGGCAGCACGCGGCGGCCGCCTGCGGCGTGCCGCTGGTCAGTGTGTTCGCCGGTTTCCCCTCGCCGCGCATGCTGGCCAGATGGACCCCCACCGGTCCCGGCCCGATAGAAATCGTTCGAGTGGATCACCCCGACCCGCGGGCCGTGCTCGAAAAAACCGTCGCGGCGGTCGACCGGCTTATCCCCGGTCCAGCCGTGTGAGACCCGCCTCCCGGGCCCAGCGGGCCGCCTGCTGGTACTCGGCCGAGGTGATGCGGCGCGATAGTTCGGGGATGCCCGGCGCCTTATGCTCCGGCCGGTACTGCGCCATGATGTTCACGTAAGTGGAGGGAGTCAGCTTCTCGGCTACGAAGCGCACGAACTTGTCGGTTCCCGAGATGTTGCCGGGCAGCACCAGGTGGCGGATCATCAGCCCGCGCAGCGCGACGCCGTTTTCGTCCGTTACCAGTTCACCCACCTGCCTGTGCATCTCCGTGATGGATTCAGCCGCCCGCTCCGGATAATCGCTCGCGCCTTGTGAGTACTTCGCCGACATGGCGCCGTCCGTGTACTTGTAGTCCGGCAGGTAGATGTCGACAATGCCGTCGAGCAGCCTGATTATCTCCACCCGTTCGTACCCGCCGCAGTTGTAAACGAGCGGCACCCGCAGGCCGCGCCGGACGGCCGCGCGCAGCCCGCCGATGATGTTGGGCAGAATGTGCGTGGGAGTGACGAAGTTGATGTTGTGGCAGCCGAGTCCCTGGAGGTCGGTCATCAGGCGGCCGATGGCTTCGTCGCTGGCGAAGGAGCCGTCGCCGCGGTGATTGATCTCCCAGTTCTGGCAGAACACGCAAAGCAGGTTGCAGTTGCTGAAGAAGATGGTGCCCGACCCGCCGCGCCCCACCAAGGGCCTCTCCTCGCCGAAGTGCGGGTGCGCCGAGGAGACCTTGGCGCGCGACGTTGACGAGCATACCCCCATCTCGCCCTTGGCGCGGTTTGCCCCGCACTGCCGGGGGCACAGGCTGCAACTGCGATAGATGGAGTAGAGCTCATTGGCGCGCCTGGCCAGTTCCCCGGTCTCCTCCAGCCGCAGGTAGGCGGGCCGGAAGTCCTTGCGCTTCATGGTCAGGACCGGCTGGCCTGAGGCGCTACTGCTGCAAGCCTGCAACGACGCGGTCGAAACCAGCGTAGCCCCCAGAAACTGGCGCCGAGTACTCTCGCCCATAGAGCACCTCAAGCACTACATTAACATCCCGCCGTTCACGTTCACGACGTGCCCGGTGACGTAGGCCGCCTCGTCCCCGGCCAGGAAGTTCACCACGCCGGCGACGTCCTCTGGACTCCCGAAGCGTCCCAGCGCCACGGCGGCCAGCATCCGGTCCTTGACCTCCTGCGGCAGCCGGGCGGTCATGTCGGTCGCGATGAAGCCCGGCGCCACGGCGTTCACGGTGATGTTGCGGCTGGCCACTTCCCGCGCCAGCGACTTGGTCAGCCCGATGATGCCCGCCTTGGAGCTGACGTAGTTGGCCTGGCCGGCGTTGCCCATCTGCCCCACCACCGAGGCAATGTTGATGATGCGGCCCCAGCGCTCCTTCATCATGGCGGGCAGCACCTGCTGGCAGGTGTAGAACGCTCCGCTGAGGTTGATCTGGATAACGAACTGCCAGTCGTCCGGCTTCATCCGCACCGCCAGGCCGTCCTTGGTGACGCCGGCGTTGTTGACCAGGACGTCGATCCTGCCGAACTCCTTGAGCGCCTCGGCGGCGCCCTGCTTGATGGAGTCGAGCGAGGCCAGATTGAAGTCGAGCGTCATCGCCCGGCCCCCGGAGGCGCGGACCTCTCCGGCCACGCTCTCGTTGTTTTCCACCTCCGGGGAGGCGATCACGATGTCGTGGCCCGAGCGGCTCAGCCGGAGCGCGATGGCGCGCCCGATTCCGCGGCTGGCTCCGGTGACGAACGCGACACGATTGGGCATGTGGTCTCCTTGGTTTTGTCTCAATCCTCAATCATAGTAGAAGAGAGATTCCGCCATGGCCTACTCCGACCTCCGCGAGTTCATCGCCGCGCTCGAAAAGCACGGAGAACTGAAGCGCATTCCGTTCGAGGTGGACCCGGTTCTGGAAATGACCGTGTTCGCCGACCGCGCCGTCAAGCAGGGCGGTCCCGCGCTGCTGTTCGAAAAACCCAAGGGATCGAACATGCCGGTCTTCATGAACGGCTTCGCCAGCATGCGGAAGATGGAGATCGCCCTGGAGGTGCCGTCGGTCGAGGAGGTGGCCGGGCGCATATCGGAGTACCTGGAGATGCGCGTGCCGCAGGGACTGGTGGGGAAACTGAAGATGCTGCCGAAACTGGCCGAGATGAGCGCCTTCTTTCCCAAGACCGTTTCGAGCGGTCCCTGCAAGGAGGTCATCCGGAGCGAGGGCTTCTCTCTATTTGATTACCCGATCCTGCAATGCTGGCCCGCCGACGCGGGGCGCTTCATAACCCTGCCGCTGGTCTTCACCCGGAATCCGGACACCGGCAAGCGCAACTGCGGCATGTACCGCATGCAGGTCTTCGACGGGCACACCACGGGCATGCACTGGCAAACGCACAAACAGGGCGCCGAGCACTACCGCCGGAGGCTGAGCGCCGGCACTTCCAGGCGCATGGACGTGGCCGTGGCGATCGGCTCGGACCCGGCCACCATGTATTCGGCCATACTCCCGCTGCCGCCGGACGTCGACGAGATGATGATCGCCGGATTCCTGCGCGGAAAGCCGGTGGAGATGGTCCGCTGCCAGACGTCGGACCTGGAGGTGCCGGCCAACGCCGAGATCGTGCTCGAAGGGTACGTGGAACTGGGAGAGACGCGCACGGAGGGGCCGTTTGGCGACCATACGGGCTTCTATTCGCTCGAGGGCGAGTACCCGGTCTTCCACGTCACCTGCGTCACCGGGCGGAAGAACCCTATCTACGCCACCACCATCGTCGGCCCGCCGCCCATGGAGGACTACTACATGGGCAAGGCCATCGAGAGGATCTTCCTGCCGCTGATGCGGCTCCAGTTGCCGGAGATCCGCGACATATCGATGCCGGCCGAGGGGGTCTTTCACAACCTGTTGCTGGTCAGCATGCGCAAGTCGTACCCGCTGCACGCGCGCAAGGTGATGCACGCCATCTGGGGGATGGGGCAGGCCATGTTCACCAAGTGCATCGTGGTGGTGGACGAGGATGTGGACGTGCAGAATCCGAGCGAGGTGGCCTGGAAGGCGCTGAACAACATAGATCCGGAGCGCGACATACAGTTTGTGATGGGACCGGTGGATTCCCTCGATCACGCCAGCCGGCTGCCGGATTTCGGCTCCAAGATGGGCATCGACGCCACGCGCAAGTGGCCCGAAGAGGGCTTCACGCGTCCCTGGCCCGGCCTGATCGAGATGGCGCCGGAGGTGAAACGGCGCGTCGACGAACTGTGGAAGAGGGCGGGGCTCTAGTCTGCGCCGCATGCTAAAATTGAATCGTTCCCGCGGTGGGTGTAGCTCAGTTGGTAGAGCGCTGGATTGTGGTTCCAGTGGCCGAGGGTTCAAATCCCTCCACCCACCCCACGCCACCCGTCCTACGACCGCTCGGCTTGCTCGATCTTGGCGCCCAGGATGAAGTCGCTTTCGGTCAGGCCGTCGATCTTGTGCGTGAAGATCCGGACGCCGACGCGGCCCCATGACAGTTCCAGGTCGGGATGGTGGCCCTGTTCCTCGGCCAGCGCGCCGATGCGGGCGACGAAGTCCAGAGCGGACTTGAAGTCCGGGAACGAGTAACTTCTCTCAAGGTGGTGTTCATCCACCACCTTCCAGGCGGGCAGTTCCGCCGCCAGTTTCTGCAAGTCCGTGCCTCGCAGAGGAGGCACGCCGCCTGAGCAAGGAACGCACTTCTTGTCCGCCAGCCTTAGTGCTCCAGGTTCTTCCATATTGCCCTCCTCCGGCCACGACCGGGCCGCCTCAGATATACTTTCAGGTTGCCACACCAGAGCCATCCGAAGCCGCGCCTGATCGGGATCGCCGGCCCCTCGTGCGCGGGCAAGACCGAAGTCGCCGTTCGCCTGGCAAGGGCGCTTGACGCCCCGGTGGTGGCCCTGGACCGCTACTACCGGGACCTGGCCCACCTGCCGCTCGACCAACGCGCCAGGGCGAACTTCGACACCCCCGAGTCCCTCGACTCGGAGCTGCTGATCAGCCATATTCAGTTGCTGTCGGTGGCTGAGGAGGCGGCCATACCTGTGTACGACTTCACGCGCCACGTCCGGACGCAAGCCGTGGATCGCGTGCGGGCCGGCGATTTCCTTGTCATCGAGGGCCTGTTCTCTCTCTACTGGGAGCAGCTGCGGCGCCTGTTGGCGTTGAAGGTGTTCGTGGCAGCGGATGACTCGATCTGCCTCGGCCGCAGGCTGGAAAGGGATATACGCGAGCGTGGGCGCAGCCGGGAATCCGTGCTGGAGCAATACCGGTGCACCGTCCGGCCCATGGCCGAGAAGCACGTCCTGCCGGCACGCGCCTTCGCGGACCTTGTGCTTGACGGCACACAGCCGGTCGAAGAATCGGTCGCCGCGGTGCTGAAGCTCCTGGAAGCACCGGAGCCCCGTGCTGACAGCTAACCCCGGATCGCCCAGCGGAGGACTTCGGAGCCCTTGGGGAGCTTGCCGTGGAACATGATCCCGATGCGGAAAATGCGGGCGGCTACCCAGACGATCAGCGAAACAGTCATCAGCACCCCGGCCAGCCCCACCCAGGGCTGCCAGGCGGGCGGGCCGCCCGGCAGGGCCTGCCGCACCAGCATCAGCAGGGGAGTGAACAGCGGGAACAGCGAGAGGCCGGTCGAGAGCAGGCTATTGGGCTGGCTCATCACCGCCACCACTACGAAGAGCGGCAGCACGACCGGCGCGATGACCAGCAGCGCCAGGTGCTGGGCATCCTCCGGGGTGCTGGCCATCGCGCCCAGCGCGGCGGCCAGCGAGCACAGCATGATCATCTCGGCGAGCAGGTACACGTAGAACCAGACGAAGATGGCAGGTTGGAGCATCCCCACCATGCCCAGCCCTTGCAGCACAAAGAAGCCGCCCGCCACGTAGAAAGCCGAACTGGTCAGCGATACCGCCACGGCCGCCAGGACCTTTCCGGCCATTAGCTCCATGGGGGTGGCCGCCCCCAGCAGCATCTCGGCCACGCGCTGCGTCTTGTCCATGGTCACCGCGGTCAGCATGGGCGACGACCCCATCATCACCATCATCGCCATCAGCAATACCAGGGCGTAGGGAATGAGGAAGCCCTCCGCCTCGCCGCTCCTGCGCGCCTCGCCGATACGGCCGGTCTTCTCGTCCCGTTCAACCAGGCTCATGCGTTCGAGGGAAACGCCCGCCACAAGTCCCTGGCGAAGCGCCGGGTCGATCCCCAGTTCCGCCAGGCGCGCCACACGAATGCCGTCGCTGACCGGTCCCGCCAGCCAGTTCCTCAACTGGTCGATGCCCCCGGCGTTCGTCGAGTAGGTCACGCGCTGTTCCGCGGCCGGAGCATCCGGGCGCAACACGCCCTGACCGATCTCCACGAAGGCATCCAGCTCGCGGCTCCTCACCCGGTCGGAGAGCGCCAGCCGCAGGGCGTCGGCCCCTTCCGGACCCGCCGCAACGTTCTCCAGTTCGTAGCGAGGGGCCACTTGACGGCCGGTTGCGCTGTCCACGGCCCCGCGCTCGCTCTTCTCCTTCGCGGCCTGGAAGATGTGGACCGCGGCGCCGCTGCTGTGGTCCACGACGGCGATGCGCCTCGTGTTGAGGTCCGGCTTGGCGCGCATCAGCGCGATCCCCAGAAAGCCGCCGCCGAACAGCAGGGGCGCAACGATCAACCCGATCAAGAACGCCCTGGTCCGAACCGCGGCCAGGTAGTCCCGCTTCGCAATCAGCAGCGCTCTACGCATGCGCCGCCTCCTCGGCCGCCGGGCCGGCAATGCGGACGAAAATGTCGTGTAACGAGGGTTTGACCACCGAAAAGCCCGTCACACTGGTGCGGGCCACCAGTTCGCGGAGCACCTGCTGCGGGTCGCAGCCCCGCGTCATCCGCAGCTCCTGCCACTGGCCCAAATCCCGCACCTGCTCGACTCCCGCCAGTCCGCTGGCCGACGCCAGGCCCCCATCGGCCTGCACGCGGATGGTGTCGTTGCCGTACTGGTCCTGGATCGAGGCCAGCGTGCCGTCCAGCACCTTCCGGCCTCGATAGATCATCAGAATGTAGTCGCACATGAGCTCAGCCATGTGCATGTCATGAGTGCTCAGGATCACGGTGACGCCCTCCCGGCGGAGCTGGAGGATGGCTTCCCGCAGGGCGTCGCTGCTGACCGGGTCGAGCCCGGTGAACGGCTCGTCAAGGATCAGAAGCCTGGGGCGGGGAACCACGGCCGCGATGAACTGGACTTTCTGGCTCATGCCTTTGCTGAGCGCTTCGACCTTGCGGGACGCCCAGTCCTTCAAGCCCAACCGCTCCAGCCACCGGTCCACCTCTTCGGTCACCTTCTGGCCCGAGCGCAGCTCGCCATAGAACTCGAGCAGCGGCCGGACCGCCATTTTCTGGTACAGGCCGCGCTCCTCGGGGAGGTATCCGATCCACTCCGTGCGGGCCCCCAGCCTTCGCTCGCCGAACAGGCGGACCGTGCCGCGGTCAGGGTAGAAGAGGTTGACGATCATGCGCATGGTTGTTGTCTTGCCCGATCCGTTCGGCCCGATGAAGCCGTACACCGACCCCGCCGGGACCGTCAGCGACAGGTCGTCCACCGCAGTGACGCTGCCGAAGGTCTTGGTCACCTCGCTGAGTTCGACTGCGTACATGGCTCCCGCCGCTACTTCCTGGGGAACTTGGGATCGGACTTGACTTCGCGGATCTGGAGGATGTGCCGCTGGCAGTGGGTCGATATCAGCAGCAGCCACTGGTAGGCGTCGCTCTGCTCGCGCTCGACGAAGTGGCCTCGGAGATCGTCATTCGTGGTTCTCGCGTATTCCAGCATTTTTGCGCGCAGCCTGCGGAAGGCGGCCAGGCCGGCTTTGACCTCCTTCACTCCGCCCGAGGGCAGTTCTGCGGTTACGGCGGGCGCCCGGCCGGTGCGGTCGATACCATACCAAAGAACGCTGTCGTCGCTGTTGTTAAGCCGCCGGTCGCCTAGCGGGGTCTTCAGACCCTTCTGGAGATCCTGCCAGTAGATCGGCTCACAGACTACCAGGTGATCCAGGTTCTCCAGGATGCTCCAGGTATCGGGCGACGGGCGGAAATTGAGCTGAGCGGGCGTCAGCCCGGAGATTTCGTCCACCAGCCAGCTTTCGGTCATCTCCAGGTGGGCGACCAGGCGCTGCCGTTCCATCCGGGTCATGGGAGCGGCAACAAGGATACCGCCACAAAGGAGAGCGAGCAACGCGGCGACCAGTTTCCTGTTCATAACGTCTGGTTGAGACGCTCCAGCAGCCTCGTAGTGTACTCCTTGTTCACGCGGGCCGGAGAGTTGGGGTCCACGGCAGGCAGGGCTTTCAGCCGGTCCTTGAGAGGCGCGGCTTTCCTGCCCAGGGCATCGATGGCGTTGAGCGCCTCAATGGCGCAGTAGCTGCCATTCTTCACGGAATCCGCGAGCTGGATGAGTACTTCAAGCGACTTGGCCAGGTCTTCCCCGGTCCCATAAACGGCAAGAGCCTCGGCGGCGGCGATGCGCACGCTCGGTGAAGTGTCCCCCAGGGCCTTGACGAGCTGGTCGCGCATGGCCTCCACGGCGGCCTGGCCGCGTGTCAGCGCGCCCATAGCGCCCCAGTAGCGGACGCCGCTATCGGGATCGGCCAGCGCCTTGGTGAGCTCGTCCGTGCCTCCTTGGCGCGAGCTCGCCAGTTGGGCCGCGGCCAGGACGCGCTCGATCTGGTAGCGCTTGGGATCGTGCCCCATCTCGTAGGGCGTGGAGCCCTTGGAACGGGCCTGGACCTCGGCTTCGGCGAGCAGGCCCACGTCACGCACCGCCAGTTCGTGTTCCGTGTGGACTTTGCGGAACCTCTCCAGCGTGGCCTTGTGCGCCGGCGCGGAGGCCAGGTTGTTGACCTCGTCGCGGTCGTTCTGGAGATCGTAAAGCTCCTCGGGCGGCTTGGTCTCCCAGAAGTACGTCCGCGGGGGCTTCAGCTTGCCTTCCCTGTAAAGCCGGTCCCACACGGCCGTCGTGGCGGTCCCCCACATGTAGGCGACGTGCTGGCCGTAGACCTTGTGGGGATGATAGTTGCGCACGTAGACGAAGCGCTGGTCACGCACCGTGCGCATCAGGTCGTGGCGCTCGTCCATGCGGCCCCGGAAGCCGAACAGGTACGAGCGCGGAGGCGCCTCGTGGGGACCGGAGAAGGCCTGCCCCTGGTAGAAGCCTGGGGGCTTGATCCCGGCCAGGCTGAGCATGGTTGGCGCCAGGTCCACGAACCCGATCAGGCGGTTGCTGCTCGCCCCGGAGGCGTAGTCCTTTGGCGCCAGGTGACGGAACTTCCGGGGGAACACCGCCAAGACGCAGACGCGCAGGCCGGAGTCGTAGGGGAAGCGCTTGGAGCGCGGCATGCCGGCGCCGTGATCGCCGAAGAAGAAAATGATAGTATCCTCGGCGAGACCGTCTTTCTCAAGCTCATCCAGCCTGTCCTGGACCTGCTTGTCCATGACGGTGATGTTGTCGTAATACTGAGCCCAGTCGCGTCGCACCTCGGGGGTGTCGGGGTGATAGGCGGGGACCCGTACCCGGGCCTGGTCGTGCGCCGTGGGGCCTGACTTGTTGCGGATCTGGCCCTCGTGCGTGCTCTCGTTGTTAAAGACGGCGAAGAAGGGCTGGCCCTGTGCCCGGTTGCGCCAATGGCCGGCCTTGCTGGAGTCGTCCCAGGTGCCTTCCGGCTTCTCCAGGCTGTAATCTTCCTTGACATTGTTGGTACAGTAGTAGCCCGCTTCTCGCAGGTAGCCGGGGAACATCTTCCATCCGGCGGGCATGCGCGTCATTGAACGCATGTGCTCGGAACCCGTCGAAGTGGGGTAGACGCCGGAGATGATGGCCGTGCGGGCTGGCGCGCATACCGGCGCGTTGGACCAGGCGTTGTTGTACAGGCAGCCGCGCGCCGCCAGCCGGTCCAGGTTGGGCGTGGTCGAGTAGGTGTCGCCGCAGGCGCCCAGGTGAGGGCCCATGTCCTCGCAGGTCAGCCAGAGGATATTCGGGCGGGGCTCCGGGGCAGCTCGGATCAACGGCGCGGAAGCGGCTGCCCCCAAAAAGACACGGCGGTTTGGGCGTGAACCCTTCACCACTGAGACTGTGCCTGCTGCTCGTACTCGCCCCTCTTCTGGGCCTCCCTGACCGTCCAGAAGAACAGGCGGCGGCCATTCAGTTCCAGCGTCTCCTCCGGCTTCCAGTCGTCCAGGGCGAAGTCGTGGGCGACTATGCGCGTGCCGACCTTCAACTCCTTCCACAGCTTGGGCCGGAGCCTGGTCAGCCGCGCGGGCAGCAGGTATAGTGTCACTACCGTGGCCGTGCTGATGTCGGTCTTAAAAAGGTCCTCATTGATGAACTTCACCCGGTCCGTGACGCCCGCCGCTGCGGCGTTCTCGTTTGACTCCTTGATCCTCTCGGGATTGATGTCCACTCCGACCCCGCGCGCGCCCAACTTGGCGGCGCTGACCACAATGCGCCCGTCGCCGCAGCCCAGGTCGAAAACCACGTCGTCCTT
>JBBITL010000073.1:0-6934 GCA_037440765.1 Solibacteraceae bacterium | reverse complement strand
GGCCATCTTCAGCATTTCGTCCACGATTTCCTGCGGCGACGGGACGTAGACCGGCGCCGGCAGCGAATCATCGCCGTATTCCTGGGCCAGCGCCGGCGTGAGCGCGAGCACGATTACCCCAAGAAACAAACACAGCTTTCCTGCTGATCTCATTGCTGTTCCTTCATTCCTCCCGGTGAGCCTTGCGGCAACGGACTCAGTATACATCACGTTACAATAGCCATTTCATGGGCCGCCTTCTGGAGGGCAAGACCGCCCTGGTGCTGGGGATCGCCAACAAGTGGAGCCTGGCCTTCGCCATCGGAGAGGCTTTCGGGCGCGAAGGCGCGCGGCTCCTGGTTACCCACCAGGGAGAGGGCCAGAGGCGGACGGTGGAGGAACTGGCCGGGGAACTTCGCGCGGAGCGTGTTCTGGCCTGCGACGTGACCAGGGAGGACGAACTCGCCGCGCTGGCCGCCGGGCTGAACGAGGAGAGGCTGGACGCGGTGGTTCACAGCATCGCGTTCGCGGACCGCCGGGACCTGGCGCGGCCTTTCTCCCAGACCTCCCGCGCGGGTTTTCTGCTGGCCCACGACGTCAGCGTCTACTCGCTGGTGTCGCTGGCCAGGGTGCTCTCCCCGCTGATGACCCGTGGAGGCGCCATCACCACGCTCAGCTACCTGGGGGCGAACCGGGTCATTCCCAACTACAATGTCATGGGCGTGGCCAAGGCCGCCCTGGAGGCTGCCGTCCGCTACCTGGCGAGCGAACTTGGCCCGGGTGGCATTCGCGTGAACGCCATCTCGGCGGGTCCTGTGAAGACCGTGTCCGCCAGGGCGATAAAGGACTTCCCCGGCATCCTGGACTTCGTTGCCGCGCGAGCCCCGCTTCGCAGGAACACGGATCCGGCGGAGGTGGCCGACGCCGCTGTCTTTCTGGCGAGCGACCTCGGCCGGGGCGTGACCGGCAACGTGCTTTATGTGGATGCGGGTTTTCAGATCATGGGCCTGTAGCTCGTTGACAGGCGTTTGACGCGGTTTTTATGATGATAATGCTGCTCAGCAAGGAAGCTTGGGCACTCTCCGAGGCACCAATATGATCAAGGTAGACGGCCTGACCAAGCGATACGCACGCACAGTCGCCGTGGATGACATCTCCTTCGAGGTCGAGAAGGGCCGGATCGTCGGCTTCCTCGGGCCCAACGGCGCGGGGAAGACAACCACCATGCGCGTTCTGACCTGCTTCCTCCCACCCACTCGCGGAGGGGTGCAAGTGGGCGGTTTCGATGTTCTCAAGCAGTCGCTGGACGTCAAGAGGCGGATCGGGTACCTGCCCGAGACGCCGCCGCTCTATCCGGAGATGGAGGTGATCGAGTACCTGCAGTTCGTGGCGCGGCTGAAGGGTGTTCCGAAGGGCGAATTGCGCCAGAGGGTGGACCAGGCCATCGAACGCTGCTCCCTGGGCGGCGTCCGGCGCACGATCCAAGGCAAACTCTCCAAGGGGTACCGGCAGCGGGTCGGACTGGCGCAGGCCATCATGCACAACCCCGACGTGCTCATCCTGGACGAGCCCACCGCGGGCCTGGACCCGAAGCAGATTATAGAAACCCGGCAGTTGATCAAGAGCCTGGCGGGCGACCACACCATCATCCTCAGCACGCACATCCTGCCGGAGGTGGAGCAGACCTGCGAGCAGGTGATCATCGTCAACAAAGGCAAGCTGGTGGCCAAGGACACGGTCGACAACCTGACGCGCCGCCTGCGCGGCAGCGAGGCCGTCGCCGTGGAGGTGGAAGGCCGGGACGGCCTGCTGGACTCCGCTCAGGTGCGGCAGCGTCTGGAACAGGTGCCCGGAGTCAGCCGGGTCCTCCCCAAGGAAAGCGGCGACAACCGGTGCTCCTTCGAGGTGGAGAGCCTCCAGGGCCGCTCCGTCCGGCCGGAAGTGGCGCGCGCCATGGTCGAGGCCGGCTGGAACCTGACGGAACTCAGGCCCGTCGCCTTCAGCCTGGAGGAGATCTTCCTGCAATTGACGGCGTCCGAAGAGCCGGCCGCCGCCGGAGGTGAGAAGTGAGGAACGCCTGGACCATCTACCGCAAGGAGCTCAAGAGCTATTTCGCCTCGCCCATCGCCTACCTGCTGATGGCGGCGTTTGCCTTGATCTTCGGCTATTTCTTCTACGCTGCCACGGCCATCTTCGTCAGCCGCGGCATGGAGTCGCAGATGATGGGCCGCGGCATGCCCATGGACATGAACGAGTGGGTCATACGCCCGCTGCTGATGAACGTGAGCGTCATCGCCCTGTTTCTGATCCCCATGATCACCATGCGGCTGTTCGCCGAAGAGAAGCGCTCGGGCACCATCGAGCTGCTGATGACTTCGCCCGTGCGCGACATGGAGATCATCCTGGGCAAGTGGTTCGCCGCCCTGACGCTGCTGGCCTGCATCATGGGCGTTTCTGCGCTCAACCTGGTGTTCCTGTTCATCCACGGGCAGCCGGACTGGAGGCCGATCCTGGTCGGCTACCTGGGGCTGCTGCTACAGGGGGGCGCGTTGCTGGCCATCGGCGCCTTCATCTCGACCACCACCAGGAACCAGATCATCGCCGGGGGCGCCACGTTCTCGGCCTGCCTGCTGCTGTGGATTTTGGACTGGGTCAGCTCCTACGAGACCGCGGCCTGGGCCAAGGTGATGACCTACCTGTCAGTGGTGACGCACTTCGAGCCGTTCTCCAAGGGAGTGCTGGACACCAAGGACGTGGTGTTCTACCTCTCGGTCATCTTCCTCGGCCTGTTCCTGACGGCGCGCAGCATGGAATCTCTAAAGTGGAGGGCTTAGGCGATGAAATTCGGCTGGCTTAAGGCAAGGCAAACCAGGTACTCGGCCTATCTGGCCGCATACCTGCTGGTGGTTCTGGCCGTGCTGGTGGCTGTCAACTTCCTCACCAACCGGCACAACCTGTCGTACGATTCCACCTCCAACAAGCGCTTCACCCTGTCGGACCAGACCCTCAAGGTTGTGCGCGGCCTGGAGAAGGACGCGCGCATCACTTTCTACGACCGAACCAGCTCGTTCACCGCGGCGCGCGACCTGCTGGACCGCTACGACAACCTGTCAGTCCGGCTCACGGTCGCCTACGTGGACCCGGACAAGAAGCCGCAGGCGGCCAAGGCGGCTGGTGTCAGCAACTACGGCACGATTTTCGTAGAAGCCAACGACAAGAAGGAAGAGGCCAAGAGCCTCACCGAAGAGGAAATCACCGGCGCGCTCATCAGGGCGCTGAAGGGCGGCCAGCGAATGGTGTGCGCGGTCGCCGGCAGCGGGGAGCATTCGCTGGACGGGACCGAGCGGACCAGCTACGCCGGCTTCAAGGCGGTGCTGGAACGTAACAACTACGCCACGCAGACGATATCGCTGCTGGAAAAGCCCGAGGTTCCCAAGGAGTGCACCATCCTGGTGGTGGGCGGGCCCAGGTTCGATTACGTGGAGCCGGCGGTGAAGGCCGTCCAGTCCTACGTGGAGTCCGGCGGGCGCGCGCTGGTCATGCTCGGTCCCCCGCTGAAGCTCGGCAGCGACAACGTGAGCGACAACCCCGGGCTGGTGAAGCTGCTGGAAGGCTGGGGCGTGACCCTGAACAAGGACCTGATTCTCGACGCCAGCGGAATAGGCCGCCTGTTCGGACTGGGTCCGGAAATGCCGCTGGTGACGAGTTACGAATCGCACGCCATTGTGCGGGAGATGCGTTCGATCGCCTCGGCTCTGCCCCTGGTGCGCAGCCTGGAGGTGAAGGGCACGGACAGGACCACGGTGGAAAAGCTGTTTTCCAGTTCGGCTAACAGCTACGCCACGGCGAACCTGAGCTCGCGGGAGATCCGCATCAACCCGGACCGGGACAAGAAGGGACCTCTGGCCATGGCCGCCGCCGGAGTGTTTAACTCCGGCGAAGGCGGCGCGCAAGGCCGCTTCGTGGCTGTTGGATCGTCCTCCTGGGTGTCGGACTACGCCCTAGGTTTCAACGGGAACAGCGACCTGGCCATGAACATGATGAACTGGCTCAGTTCGGACGAGGACCTGATCTCGATCCGGCCCAAGGAACCTCAGGACCGGCGCCTGACGCTGACCCGCGCGCAGATGACGCGAGTGTTCTACTCAAGCGTGATCGGCTTGCCTGTGCTGGTGATTCTGGGCGGCCTCGGGGTCTGGTGGCGGAGGAGGTAGGCCGTGCCGCTTCGCAGGCTGCTCATCGCGGTGGGTCTGCTGGCCCTGCTGGGGGGCGGCATCTGGTGGTCCAACCGGGTGCAGACGGCCCGGCAGAGCAGGCCGTCGCCGGACGCCCCGCCCGAGATTCTGAAGATTCCGGAGGCTGACTTCCAGCGGATCGAGATCCGCAGGACGGGCGGCGAACCGCTCGTGCTTCAGAAGTCGGACGGAGGCCAGTGGGAGATGCTGTCCGCGCCCAACTGGCCGGTCGACCAGGACACCGCCGGCGGGCTGGTGACCACGCTTTCGGCGCTCACCGCCGGACGCCTGGTGGAGGAGAAGCCCGATGAACTGGGCCAGTTCGGGCTGGCGGCTCCGTCCATGGAGGTGATCATCGGACTTAGGGACGGCAAGACGCGCAAGCTTCTCGTCGGAGACTACAGTCCGGCCGGGGGCGGCAGTTTCGCGAAACTGGAGGACGATGCCCGCGTCTTCACCATAGCCTCCTATGACAGGTCCGGCATCGACAAGACTCCCAGGGACCTGCGGGACAAGCGCCTGCTCAGGTTCGACGAGGAGAAGCTCACCAGGGTCGAACTGACGGCCAAAGGCGGCACCGTCGAGTTCGGCAAGAACGCCCAGGGCGAGTGGCAGATCATCCGGCCGCAACCGCTGCGGGCCGACGGCGCCGCCGTGGATGAACTGGTCCGGAAGCTCGCCGGCGCCAGGATGGATTCTTTCGCCACCGAGGAGGACGACAGGAAAGCGGCCTCAGCATTCGCCGGCGCGAGCGTCGTGGGAGTGGCGCGGGTCACGGACGCGGCCGGCACGCAGCAGATCGAGGTGCGCCGGGACAAGGACAAGAACAGCTACGCGCGCTCCAGCGCGGTGGAGGGGGTCCACAAGGTAGCCGGCGACATCGGCGACACTCTCGGCAAGAGCCTGGACGAGTTCCGCAACAAGAAGCTGTTCGACTTCGGCTTCAGCGACCCGGCGTCAGTGGAGATCCGCGATGGAGACAGGCGGGCCGCCTACCAGAAGCAACCCGAAAAGTGGATGTCCGGCGATACTCAGGTGGACGCAACCGCGGTCAACGCCGCCATGGACAAGCTGCGGGAACTGGCGGCGGTCAAGTTCGCGTCAAGCGGCTTCACGATGCCGGTGTTTGAGGCGAAAGTCACCTGGGGCGGCGGCAAACGAAGCGAAACGGTGCAGTTCTCCAGAGCGGGGGCCGGTTGCTTCGCCAGGCGCGAGGGCGAGCCCTCGATCTACGAGATCGACCCCAAGGCGCTCGAAGAGATCCAGAAAGCCTTCTCGGACATCAAGACTTACCAGCCCTCCGCGGCTGAGGCCAAGAAGAGGTGACCGCTGGAGGGGAAGTCCGGCGGACCTAGCCTTCGGGGATCCCGACGACCTTGGCCTGCCGCCAGAGGCGCTCCAGGTCATAGTATTCACGGGCGCGCGCCGAGAAAACGTGGACGATGAAATCCCCGTAGTCGGCCAGAACCCACTCGGCGTTCTGGTAGCCTTCCAGGCTGATGGGCGACGCGCCCTGCTTCTTGAGTTCCAGCGCGATCTCGTCGCTGATGGCCTGGATCTGGCGCGAGTTGGCGCCCGTCATGATCACGAAGTAATCGGTGAAAGAGGTGACTTCGCGCAGATCCAGAACCCGGATGTCGGCGGCCTTCTTGGACTCGGCGGCGCGGACGGCGGCTAGCCACAGTTCGGTGCTGATTTCCGCCTCGCTCCTCAGTTGCACTCTCCTGAGAGGTATCCTACTACAATCATGCAGGTCTTGATAAGCGAGGCACAGATTCAGGCGCGCATCCGCGAACTTGGGGCGCAGATCGACGCCGATTATCCCGCAGGACCCATATATCTGGTCGCCATCCTGAAGGGGGCTTGCTTCTTCCTGGCCGACCTGGCGCGCGCGCTGAAGAGGCAGGCCCGCATCGACTTCATCGGCATATCGAGCTACGGCAAGGGCAAATCGAGCTCCGGCGAGGTGAAGCTGACCAAGGACCTGGACACGTCGGTGGAGGGCGCCGACGTGCTGGTGATCGAGGACATCATCGACAGCGGTGTCACGCTGAGCTACCTGGTCCACGTGCTGGAGCAGCGCGGACCGCGCTCGGTGAAGGTGGCCGCGCTGCTGGACAAGCCGGAACGCCGGGTGAAGCCCGTCAGCGTGAGCTACGTCGGATTCCAGATCCCCGACAAGTTCGTTGTAGGGTACGGCCTGGACTACGCCGAGGACTACCGCAACCTCCGCGACATCTGCGTGCTGGAGTAGAGGCACGCCGCCGGGGCGCCCCTGTCAGTAGGTCAACCCGTAGCCGTACCTGAACAGTGGATCGTATCTGGCCGCGGGCATGTTCACGTTCAGCGGCAACTGGTTCATCGAGCGCGGCCAGGAAAAAGAAAGCTTCCCGGACGGCTTGTAATCGCCGAAAAGCACGTCGGAGACGCCCTGGCCTTCTGTCCCCGGCAGCCACGCCGCCACGAAGGCGTCGGCCTGCGCCAGCGCCTCGTTGATGATCATGGGGCGGCCCGACACCAGGACGACAACCACCGGAATCCCGGCCCTCTTCAGGTTGGACACAGCCGCCAGGTCTTCCCTGTCCAGCGCCAGGTCGCTGCGGTCACCCTCAAACTCGGCGTACGGGGGTTCGCCGATGACGGCTATGCCCAGGGTTGCGCCTTCGGCCCCCGTCCCGTCGGCCGAGGAGGTGACCCTGGTGTTTCTGGAGACCGCGCCG
>JBBITL010000072.1:14182-22008 GCA_037440765.1 Solibacteraceae bacterium | reverse complement strand
CCGGGACCTCTTGCACCCCAAGCAAGCGCGCTAGCCAGGCTGCGCCACGGCCCGATTCTATTTGAGTCTATCGCATACGAACGCCGGCCGGCACTGCGCCCGGCCTACTTACGAGACGCAGCGTCCAGTCGCGCCTGCGCGCGCTTCAGCGTGTTCAGCGCCCGAGCCACGTCCAGGCCGGCTTCCGGTTTCAGCAACCGCGCGCGAGCGCGCGCCAGCGACTCCTCCGCCCGCGCCACATCGATCTCGTCCGCCTTCTCCGCCCGGTCCACCAGCACCCGCACGTGATCCCCCAGCACCTCCACCCAGCCCCGGTCTACCGCCATGTGACGGCGCCGCCCCTTCGACGCATAAACCAGATCGCCAGTGCCGATTTCACCGAGCAGCGGCGAGTGCCCCGGCAGCACCCCAATGCAGCCGTTCTCGAGTGGAATCTCGGCCTCGGTCACCTGTTCACGAACCAGCAGCCGGTCCGGAGTAGACACCTCAAGCAGGAATGTATCCGCCATACGACCCTACGCCGAAGCCTTCTTCAACGCCTCCGCCGCCTCAAGCACGTCCTCGATCGTGCCTTGCATGTAGAAGGCCTGCTCGGGAACGCTGTCATGCTTGCCTTCCACGATCTCCTTGAAGCCCCGGATCGTGTCGGCCACCTTGACGTACTTGCCGGGCCTGCCCGTGAATGCCTCAGCCACGTTAAACGGCTGCGAAAGGTATCTCTGAATCTTGCGCGCCCTCGCCACCGTCAACTTGTCCTCGTCCGACAGTTCGTCGATGCCCAGGATCGCAATGATGTCCTGGAGGTCCTTGTACCGCTGTAGAATCTGCTTAACCGCCTGCGCCGTGTTGTAATGGTCCTCGCCCACGATGCGGGGATCCAGAATGCGCGACGTCGAAGCCAGCGGGTCCACGGCCGGGTAAATGCCCAGTTCCACGATGGCCCGCGAGAGGTTGGTCGTAGCGTCCAGATGCGCGAAGGTCGTGGCCGGCGCCGGGTCCGTGTAATCGTCGGCGGGCACGTAGATGGCCTGCACCGAGGTGATCGACCCCTTCTTGGTGGACGTGATGCGCTCCTGCAACTCGCCCATCTCAGTCGCCAGGTTGGGCTGGTATCCAACGGCTGAAGGCATGCGCCCGAGCAGCGCCGAAACTTCGCTGCCCGCCTGCGTGAAGCGGAAAATGTTGTCGATGAACAGCAGCACGTCCTGGCCTTCCTCGTCGCGGAAGTACTCGGCCGCCGTCAGGCCGGTCAGGCCCACGCGCAGCCGCGCCCCGGGCGGCTCGGTCATCTGGCCGTAGATCAGCGCGCACTTGGACTTGCTCCAGTCCTTGGGGTCGATGACGCCGGAACCCTGCATCTCGAGCCACAGGTCGTTGCCCTCGCGCGTGCGCTCGCCCACGCCGGCGAACACCGACACGCCACCGTGGTGCAGCGCGATGTTGTGGATCAACTCCTGAATGATGACCGTCTTGCCGACGCCCGCGCCGCCGAACAGGCCGATCTTGCCTCCCTTCAGATAGGGCTCCAGCAGGTCGACCACCTTGATGCCCGTTTCGAACATCTGCAACTCGGTGGACTGCTCTTCGAACGCCGGCGCCGGGCGGTGGATGGGGTAGAACTTGGTGGCGGCGACAGGCCCCATGCGGTCCACCGGCTCGCCGATGACGTTGAGCACGCGGCCGAGCGTCTCCTTGCCCACCGGCACGGTGACCGGCCGTCCCAGGCTCTCCGACCTCATCCCGCGCACCAGTCCGTCAGTGGGCTGGAGCGCGATGGTGCGCACGCGGCCCTCGCCGATGTGCTGCGCCACCTCGGCGATGATGTCGATGGGCTCGGGCACGTTGAAGCCGTCGCTTGTGATGCGGATCGCCGTATTAATGACGGGGATCTGCCCTTCCGGGAACTGTATGTCCACCGCGGGTCCCGCGACCTGGATCACTTTTCCGATGACGCTCTTTGCTATTTCCGTTGCCATTGATTCAACCCCTGCCGGCGGGCGGGTCATGACCCGCCCCTACTCGACTCCCGCTGCTCCGCTCACAACCTCGATGATTTCCTTGGTGATGCTCGCCTGACGCACGCGGTTCATGTATAGCGTCAGCCGGTCGATCATTTCCGCCGCGTTGGTGGTGGCGGCGTCCATGGCCGTCATACGCGCCGCCTGCTGCGCCGCCGCCGACTCCAGCAGCGCGTGGTGAATCCCGATTTTGACGTAGCGGGGAAGCAGCCCGTTGAGCAATTCCACCGGCGGCTGTTCGTAGATGTAGTCGATGGGCACAACCTCCGGCGGCACGGTCACGGGAAGAATCCTCGTGACCACCAGCCGCTGCGTGAGAATGCTCTTGAACTCGTTATAGAGCAGGTAGACCGCGTCGATCTCGGCGGCCGCGAAGCGCTCGATCACAGCGGCCGCGATAGCGTCGGCATCGCTGTAGGCGGCCTTCTCGGTGAAGCCAACATATTCCTGACTGATCCTGGCGCCGCGTTTGCGGAAGAACTCGCGGCCCTTCCTGCCGGCGGTGACCAGCTCCACCTGGCGCGACGCGTTGTCCTCCAGGAACTTCTGGGCGGCCTTGATCAGGTTGGAGTTGAAGGCGCCGGCCAGGCCCCGGTCCGCGGTCAGCAGAACGAGCTGGATGCGCTCCTCGGGCCGATGCGCGAGCAGCGGATGAACCAGCCGCTCGTCGCTCTTGGCGGATTCGGCCACGTCGGCCAGCAGGCGCGACAGCATGGCGGCGTACGGGCGGGCTGCCAGCACACGGTCCTGCGCCCGCCGCAGCTTGGCCGAGGAAACCAGCTTCATGGCCCGGGTGATCTGCTGCGTGCTCTTCACCGAGCGGATACGGCGTCGAATGTCGATGAGGCTGGGCATCGGTCCGTCTCGCGGGGGTCAGCGGGTCTGCCCGGCCGCGAACCGCTCCTTGAACTCCTTGAGCAGGGCCTTCATCTCGGCCCGCAGGGCGTCGTCGAGCACCTTCTTCTCGCGGATCTGGTGGAGCACCTGGGGATGGCTGTTCTCCGCGAACCGGAACAACTCCTCCTCGAAGGCGCGGCAGCGTTCCTCGGGGACGTCGTCAAGGTAGGCGTTGGTGCCGGCGAAGATAATCAGGATCTGCTTCTCAACGGGCAGCGGCCGGTACTGGCCCTGCTTCAGGATCTCCGTGAGCCGGCGGCCGCGGTTCAATTGCGCCAGTGACGCCTTGTCCAGGTCCGAGCCGAACTGGGCGAAGGCCGCCAGTTCGCGGAACTGCGCCAGGTCAAGCCTCAGGCTTCCGGCCACCTGCCGCATCGCCCGCACCTGGGCGTTGCCGCCCACGCGGCTGACCGAGACGCCAGCATTGATGGCCGGCCGAACGTTCGAGTTGAACATGTCGGTCTCGAGGAAGATCTGGCCATCGGTGATCGAGATCACGTTGGTCGGGATGTAGGCCGAAAGGTCGCCGGCCTGCGTCTCGATAACCGGCAGCGCGGTGAGCGAACCGCTGCCCAGGGCGTCCGACAGCTTGGCGGCGCGCTCAAGCAGCCTGCTGTGCAGGTAGAACACGTCGCCCGGGAACGCCTCGCGTCCCGGCGGGCGCCTCAGCAGCAGGGAGATCTCGCGGTAGGCGGCGGCGTGCTTGGACAGGTCGTCATAGAAACACACCGCGTGGCGTCCGGAATCCCTGAAATACTCGCCCATGGCGCAGCCGGCGTAGGGCGCGATGTATTGCATGGGCGCCGGGTCGGAGGCCGTGGCCGCCACCACGATGGTGTAATCCATGGCGCCATGATCCTGCAAAGTCTTGACCACCTGGGCGACCGTGGAGCGCTTCTGGCCGATGGCCACGTAGACGCAGATGACGCCGGAGCCCTTCTGGTTGATGATGGTATCCAGGATGATGGCGGTCTTGCCAGTCTGGCGGTCGCCGATGATCAGCTCGCGCTGGCCGCGCCCGATCGGGATCATGGCGTCGATGGCCTTGATTCCGGTTTGCAGAGGCTCCTTCACGGGCTGCCGGTCCACCACGCCGGGCGCCAGCCGTTCAAGCGGGTTGAACTTGTCGGTGTCGATGGGATCCTTGCCGTCGATGGGCTGGCCGAGGCTATCGACCACGCGTCCGACCAGAGCCTCGCCGACGGGGATAGACATGATGCGGCCGGTCCGCCGCACCTCGTCGCCCTCCTTGATCTCGTGGTACTCGCCGAGAAGCACGGCGCCCACCTGGTCCTCTTCGAGGTTGAGGGCTATGCCCGAAACGCCGTGGGGGAACTCGATCAGCTCGCCGGCCATCACGAGTTCCAGGCCGTGGATGCGGGCGATGCCGTCGCCCACCGAGATCACGTACCCGGTCTCCGATACGCTGACCGCCTTCTCGTAATTGTCGATCTCTTCGCGCAGTACCCGCGCGATCTCGTCCGCTCGAATCTGAGCCATAGCGTTAGTCCGTCAATCTTCGCCCGAGCGCGTCCAGCTGGCCGCGCACGGAGCCGTCGTAAATCGTCGAGCCTATCCTGGCCACCAGGCCGCCGATCAGGCTCTCCTCCACAGAAAACTTGCAGCGAACCTTCTTGCCGGTCATCCGCCCCAGGCTGAGGGCGACGCTCTCACGTTCGGCCGTGCTGAGCAAGCGGGCCGACCTGACGTCCGCCTCCGCCGCGCCGGAGCGCTCGTCGATCAGCGCCTCGAACGCCACCCGGATTTCGGCGAGCATGCCGGCACGGCGGCGATCGACGATCACGAAGAGGAAGTTCCGGACCAGCCGTGACATTTCCAGCCGGTGCGCCAGGCGCTCCACCACGGCGCGCTTCCGCGCCGGGGCGACGGCCGGGGAAAGCAGTACCCCCTCCAGGTCCCGTGAAGCGCCGGCCAGTTGCTCAAAGGCGGCAATCTCCGCGACGGCCCGCTCAGCCGGGAGGCCGCGCGACGGGTCGAGCACCAGGTCGGCCAGCGCCCTTGCGTATCTGGAAGCCACCGCCAGCGCCATAGGTCAGTTCAACTCCTTGCCCGAGCGGGTCCGGCTGCCGGTCTCGAGATCCTTGAGAAAGGACGTGACCAGGGCTTCGTCGGCCGGAAGGGTCAGTCTATCCCGGATCCGGCCGGCGGCCAGGTCTACGGCCAGTTGAGCCGCCTGCGCTCTAACCTGGCGGCGGGCGGCCTTGGCCGCGCTGGCGATTTCCTGCTCGGCCTGCTCCTGCAACTTCCGGACGCTCTCGCCGGTTTCCAGCTTGATACGCTCGCTCTCTGCGGCCAGCTCCGCACGGGCGCCGCGCCGGAGCGACTCGATCTCCGCTTCAAGGTTCCGCAGCCGCCCTTCCACCTCGGCCGCCCTGGCCTCTGCTTCACGGTGCAAACGGTCGGCCTCCTCGATGCCCTTCCGGATGGAGTCGGTACGGTTCCGGAAGAAAGCGCCGGCCTTCTTGCGGAGCAGGAAGCCGAGCCCAGCAGCCAGGATGGCGAAATTGGCCAGTTTCCAGAGCAATTGCCGGGTGGCGTCCCCCTGGCCGGAGTCATCGGCCCCATGGGCAGCCATCAGGACGGGCGCAAATACAACAGCCAGGATGAACCAGGCAAAAGAGGTCCGCTTCAACGCCGCCTCCCGCCAAGAATCGCCTCGGCAATCTCGCTCGCCAGCCGCTCGCTCTCGCTCTGGAGCGTCTGGCTTGCCAGGGCCGCTTCCGCTGCAAGCTGCGCCCTGGCCAGCTTCACCATTTCCGAAGCGCTTCGACGGGACTCCTCGACGGCGGCGGCCTGCTCGGCGCGCCATTGCCGCCGGGTTTCTTCCTGTTGCCGGTAGATCTCACCACGCGCGGACTTGAGGGCGGCCTCGTACTCAGCGCTCTTGCGGTCCGCCAGATCGAGGCTGGCCTGCGCTTTTTCGCGCGCGCCCTGGGTGGCCGAACGGCGGGAGGCCAGAACGTTGTCCAAAGGGCGGTAGAAGACCAACTTCAGGTAGAAGTGCAGGGCGATCAGAAGCAAGAATGTCGGCAGGGCTTGTAGCAGAAGCCCGCCGAGAGCGTTCAGAATGGCATCCATTGATCAGTGGGAACTGTCTTCCGGCGAAGCGAGAAGGACAGAAGCCTAAAGCGACAAGCTAGCACAGCGCAAGGGCCCGGTCAACAGGGGGTGCACAGCACTGTCAGCTGGAGAACCGCCCTGCAGGCCGGGATGCTCTGGGCGGTCCGGGAGCGCGGGTTCGAGAGGGCCGGAGGCACGCGAAGCACCAAGACCGGCCCGGGGCTGGCCGCCTTGCTCACGGGACCACTGCCGCCACCTGGCTCGAATAGCCGCCCTCGTTGCCGGCCGCGTCGGCCGCCGTGATCACGTAATAATAGGTCCGGCCCGCCTGGACGGTGATGTCGCGGAACGTGGAACCGGCCACTGGCACCGGGCTGACCTTTGCGTAGGGGCCTCCCGAGGAGGCCGCCCTGTAAACGTTGTATCCGGCTACTCCGGAGCTGGGGCTTGCCGCCCAGCTCAGGGTCACAGTGAGCGGGCCGACGATCGGGTCTACCACGCACGCCTGACCCAGTCCCGCATTTATCACCCTCTGGACCGTTACGATGGTGCACACTCCGAGACCATTCACGGCGGCGGTGCAGGGCATCGTTCCCAGGGTCATGTTGACCGCCAACTGCACGTCAACAACGTTCACCAGCGAATCCTGGCTGAGATCGCAGGCATTCCAGCCGGCGCCCGGGGATGAGGAATAGCTGGCCGACACGCTGACGGGCGGGGATAGCGGAGGGTTGGCCGTCGTAGCGGCGTCGATCACCAGCACCCAGTCGTTTGAGTCGGGCGGGGTGAAGTTCCGGGTGCCCGTGTTGGAGTACGTCCCTATCAGGGTAGTCTGCCCGGTCCGCGGGTTGTACCAGGAACTCCTGGCTTGCCCTCCTGCGTCAGTGATTCCGCTCATGGCAATCGTGACCTGGCGCTGCGTGGGGATGTAGGCCACAATGCCCGATCCGTCGGAGGCACGGGCCGCGACCGCAACAGTTGCGCCGGAGCCGAAGCCCGCTGTCATGACTGACCGGCTATGATCGGGCGCCATCAGCCAGAAGCGCCGTGACCGCATCAGGGAAACGAAGTGGCCGAACTCCACCGAGCCCACGGCGCCCAGTTGGGCGCGCCAATCCGCCACGGCACAGTACCCGGCGTTGAAGCCGAGGCTCCACAGGGGGCAGTTGCCGAAGATCGACCCCAGGGTGCCTCCCCACAGCGTGGCGCTGTAGGCCTGCTGCCGCAACGAGGCGGCCGTCGAACTGTTCGAGTTCTCGTAGGCGGATTCGAGCATGAAGAGGGGGAGGGCGTTTGGCCGGGTATACTCCTCGTGCGTCATGCCGAGCAACTCGGTGATCCCGTAGTGATAGACGGTGTTGAGGTCCAGCCATGCCGCTCCGTTCCATGTGTCCTGAGCGGACGTGCCCGGGTTGTTGTGAGCCGTCATCAGGTGAACTGTGTCAAACTCCCTGATCCCGGCCACCATCTCCAGCAGCTTTGCGTCCACGCCGTAGGTGATGGGATTCACGTCCGCCCCGATCAGCCAGATGATGTTCGGGAAACTCCTGTAGCGGTTGCCCACGTAACGGCCCCAGGAGCGCATGTCGCTCAACGACGAGGCCTGCACTTCGGGACACCATCCCTGGCTGCCGCACTCCCAGCCGAGGTAGAGGGGGTTGAGCAGAACCGTTATGCCCTTCTGCCCCGCATAGCTGATCACCGCGTCGGCGTGTGCGAAGTAACTCTCGTTGGGCGTGGTGAATCTGCCCGGAGTCGTGAACGGAGGGACGTTGGCGATGGTATTGGGGGCATTGGCCGAGAAGCGCCGCTCGATAAGGTTGACCATTA
>JBBITL010000072.1:0-14128 GCA_037440765.1 Solibacteraceae bacterium | reverse complement strand
CGACAACTGCGTTATGAGGCTCCAGGGCGAGTCCCCGGCCAGGAACACGGGCTGTCCCGACGGATCCACCAGGTACTTGCGGTCCGCCGACAGACGCATGCTGGCCACGGTGGAAGTCAGCGTCGTGAACGTGTAGTTGCCGGATACCCTCAGGTTGCCGCTGGCATCGCGCGACTTCACGCGATAGTTGTAGGTCGTGCCCGCTGCCAGGCCGCTCAGGGTCACAGAGTGCGAGGTGGCCAGGTTGGCCCCGATCGCGGTTGAAGCGCCATAGGACGTGGTTGTGCCATAGTCCACCTGGCGGTCGGCGGGCTCGTCGGTGGTCCAGGTGATGACGGCTCCGGCCGAGGTGATAGAGCCGGCCGCCACCGCGCTGATGACGGGCGGCGTGGTGTCCGGGGCCGAGACGACCACCGTGCAATCGGCGCTGGCCGAAAGAAGGGAATCGCTGGCGGTCAGGCGGACCACGTAGGTTCCAGCGGCGCTGAACGACGCCGCTGTGACCGCGGCCGAGGGGCTCGTGAAGGCCACTGTGCCCGGACCGCTGACCTGGCTCCAGGAAAGCGCAAGAGTGCTGCCGGCAGGCAGTCCGTCGTCGCTGGCCGAGCCGTTCAGAGTCACTGCCACACCGGCCACTGCGGTGAGGTTCGCTCCGGCGCTGACGACCGGCGCCTGGTTGGCCGGGGCCTGCCCCGAGGCCGCCACTTTGACAGCCACGTCGCTGGCCAATTGCGACACGCTGATGGCAAGCGTGCCGCTGCTGTTCGCGCTTATGGTCTGAGTGGAGGTGACCTGACCTGTGGTCCGGTAGGTGTCCCACCATTCCAGGACATAGGCGCCGCCCGGAACGAATCCGCCGATCTGAACCGTGCCGGACACGGGCGCTATGCTTACGCCGTCCCTAACGTTCTTCCAGGTGTGGTTCCTGTTGTGAATCCAGAGGTGGGCGCGGCCGCCGGTCACATCCTTCTGCCCGATCACGCGCAGGCTTGGGTTGGAAACGGTGGGTGCGGCGTCCCGATACCGGCCGTTGCTGAGCGGAATCCCGCCCAGGAAATTCTTAAGGGACAGAGCGTGCCGCCGGTGGTCGTACACCCCCTGGTTGAATACGTCGGGCGTATACCACCAATACATGTCGTACAACGCCCCGCTGTTCAGCGAGGACCACACGTAGTGGTGGTACCAGATTCCCTGCGTATCATTTTGCAGGCCCGGGATGGTGGTGGCGTGCGAGGTCGCCAGATCCATGCCTGCCTCGCCGCGCACGATGGGCAGCCCCAGCCGCCAGCTCGCGTACTGGTCGCTGTGCCAGAGATGGTAGTAGGCCGAGTCGCTCTCCATGAGGGTCCGGTCGGCCAGTGGCGCCGGACTCGTGCTGATGTAGGCGTGCACGTCGGCGTAATCCAAGTTCGGGTACCGCGGGCTGCCCCAGAAGCCATCGCCCGTCTGGGGGGAGTAGCCGGGGAAGCTGTGCCAGAACGAAGTCGTCACCATGTGCCGGTTGGGGTGCCGGATGCTGCACGTCTGGCTGTCGCCGGCGCCCGCGGCTATGCCGAATACTCCGCACCGCATGAACTTGCCGAACTCATCCGCCATCTGCCAGTGCCTGAGAAGGAAGGGGTCGCCCTCGTTGACCAGTTCCCAGGAGTGAATGTTGGGGCTGTACCCCCAGCGCGCCTGCACATACCGCCAGAAGGCCTGCTGAAGCCAGCGCGTGCGGTTGAGCGTCCTGCCCAGCCCGTAGAATCCGCCCGCGTTGTCCGGCTCGCCGCCGATCACGTAGGTGCCGTCGTTGTCGAGCTTGGAGTACATCGCGTCGTTGACTTCCGAAAGGACCAGCTTCAGGTAGACGCCGTGCTGTTCGGCCAGGCCGATCAGCCTGTCGATCGAGTGGCTGGGCTCCTGGGGATAGTAGAGGTCGTACTGCATCGAGGATTCGATGACTATCTCGGGACCGTACAACCCTCCGCCAAGGTCCTCCCGCAGCGAGATGGAATCGATGTAGGCCTTGCCGTTGGTCACGTTCTCAAGGCCGACGTAGATGCGGGGAAGGAAGTCGTTGCTGCCGGAATTCCAGGTGCCTTCGATCACGTTCCAGTCGGAGCTGTTCCTTCCGTAGCTCGTTACCACAGTGCCCGTGCCGGGGTCCTGACAGTTCGGAAACCAGCCGGTGCTGATCTTCCCCACAAGGCCGAAGGAGTTGTTCCCGCTTACTCGGGGCCCCGTGATGTTCATGCCGTAGTACCGGATCGAGAGCCTGTAGTTGGTGTTCCGTTTGATCGAAGCCGGATCGTTCCAGAACTGGAACCGGCAGGAATCGTACCACCCGGTGGGATCGTTGTACATGACGACCAGCGCCATCTGATCCTTGCCCGTTGCCGGGTTGCGGACAGGCTCAAGGCCGGCTCTCGGCAGGTAGCCGTCGTACAGGTTGCGGCCGCCGATCCATTCCAGCCAGGCCGAACCATACAGGTTGCTGATCCAGAGTCTTAAAAGGTTAATACCGTTTTGTGCTAATTCACGGTACAAAGTATCATTGGCGAGCACCGGGTCCGAGGTGTTCGCGTTCAGGTTCATGCCGGAGGGAAAGAACGGGGCGCCGTTGTCGTGCTCGAAGTAGCGCGGGTCGGTGGGGCTGACCCTCAGGAATCCGGGGCTGTCCGAAGAGGTGACGGAAAACAGATACACCGGAGACTCGGCAGTGCCCGAGGCATCACGCGCGACAATCTTGTACTGCCAGTTGCCGGTCTGCGTTGGCGCAAAGCGGACCTTCCAGGCGAAGGTGGAGGTTGGGTGTTGCCACTCGCGGTCCTGCCCATCCCAACTGCGCTTGATCTGGTTCTCAAAGGTCTGGTGATAGAAGGCGGGCTGCCTGTAGGTGGTCTGCCAGTTGTCGGGGGTGAACAGGGCGTCCACCGAGATCCCCTTGTGCATGGGGTAGTTGGAAGGGTCGATGCCCGGCGGCGGGCTGGGATCGTAGGGGAGTTGGAAGTTCGCGGCCACCGAATTGTTGACCTGGAAGGTGAGCTCAAGCTTGGCGTAGCGTGGAACCTGTGAGTTCGCGTAGGAGGCGCGGTTGTCGGTCACGGTGGAGACCGACAGCGCGCCCTGGCCGGCGTTGGCTACCAGGACACTGACCGGGGCGGAGGCCGTGCTGTTGCCCGCCGCATCGCGCGCCACGGCGGCGAGGACTCGCGTGCCGTTGGCGACCGCCGTGGTGTCGACGGAGACCGAGTAGGGGGCCGTCGTGTCCTCGGCGCCGACATTCACGCCATCCAGCCTGAACTGGACTCCGGCGACTCCGACGTTGTCGCTGGCCGACGCCGAGACGGTGACTGTGCCGCTGAGCGTGGCGCCCGCGGCGGGGGATGTGATTGAGACCGACGGAGGAATCGTGTCGGCTGCCGGCGGGGTACTGGAGCCGGAGCCGCTGCCCAGGGGATTGATCGCCGCCGGCAGCGAATTGAAGACGGATTGCATCGTGCCGGTGACGGAGAGATTCTGCAACTCAGGGTTGACTGTAAGGAACCTGCTCAGAAACGACCCGAATTCGGTCCTGATACGGTCCTCCATCGGCCAGGGCCAAAGGGGAGTGCTGGTGAGATTGACCACCACGTTGGAGTTTGCGTCGAACGACGACTGGTAGCGGTTTGCCAGGCGCGCGCCCGAGCCGGCCTCGTCTACGCCGCCGATGTAATTGTCCGTCCAGGTGCTGAAGAAGGAGCGCTTGCTGCTCTCCATGTTCACGCCGCCGACGCCGCTGGCCAATCCGTTGTTCACGATGGTCGCCCGCACCAGGTGGTTGGTGTTCCCGCTGGCCAGGTCCACATGGAAGCCGTACCCCCCGTTTCCGTGGGCGAACACGTCCTGAAAGAGGTTGTTCCGCACCGGGCTGCCGTCGTTGTTGCCCAACCGGATACCGGAGCGGTATCGCCAGGCGATCAGATCCGTGCACGTCGCGCTGCCGTTGTAGGGGCTCGGGCAAGGCCAGTTCATGGCGGTGCCGTTCAGCTTCATCCCCGCCTTGACAGACATGCTGCCGAGGATGGCATTTCCGGTGGTCAGCACGCCGGACTGGGAGAAGATGTTGATGCCGCTGCCCGGCCCGGGCGCCATTCCGTAGACGATGACGTTCTCGTAGAGGTTGTTCGATGCGTTGTAGGACTCGATGGAATCTCCCCAGGGCCAGTTGCCCGGGTTGAAGTCCCTTCCATGCCACTCCTGCCAGGCCGCCACGCAGCGGCGGATAATGTTGCGCCTGGCCAGAGTTCCGTCGGCCCCGAAGATGTAGATCATCTTGCGTCCGCTTCCGGCCGCCACGCAGTCTTCGATGAGGTTGTCGTTCCCGGTAACGATGCCTATGACCATCGAATTCAGGTCAGGGTGTGCATTGTAGGCTGAAATGCGGCGCAGGATATTGTTCGACCCGCCGTAGATGCGCACCAACCCGCCGGTCTGATAACACACTGAGCCGGAACTGGTGCAGTCGCGGCCGCCGTGGGCGACGACCAGCCCCTCGACGGTGAAGTAGCTCACCTCCAGGCTGAGCAGAGGCCCGCCATGAATGTCGCCGATTCCGTCGCCGTTCGTATCGCCGTTTATGACCGCCTTGCCGTCGTTGATGGCCCTGATGGTGACCCGGGCGCTCGCTGTCCCGTTGAAATTCGGCGCAATGCGCTGATGGTACGTGCCGTCGGCCACCAGGAGGGTATCGCCGGCTCTCATCGTGGACCAGGCCCGGTTGAACGTCGCCCAGGCCTCCGTCAGCGACACCCCGCTGCGCGAGTCACTGCCCGCTGGCGAAATGTAGTACGTCGCGGCGCCGGCGGCACTGACAGAAATGGACAGCCCCAATGCTAAGGTTGCGAAAACGCTCTTCGCGATGGACACCTGGATCTCCTTAATACGCGGTTACCTCGTGGACGACGGCGGCCGCGTGGCCGCCTGGCCCGGAGTGGTGGTTCTTTCGCCGCTGGGGATGCGCTCGAACAGGGGCCGCTGGCATGGAGACTACATGCTCACCAGAAGCGATGCAATCTTGCCGAAAGTTAGTAGTACTTCGACGACTTGCGTAAAGACTCCGGCCCGCTCCGGCGGTCGGGGTGATTGGGGTGCAGATATAGTGCGCTACGCAACGGATGCACGCGGCAACCGGCCGCGCCCCGCCCCCCGCGAGTGGGCCCCGGCGGCGCGCACAAAGGCGGTCCTGGCGGGTGACTTCCTCGGCGTAGATGATCCGCAAACGCACTCTTCAGTTCCTATCGTTGCTATGACCTAAACCCATGAGGGCCGCGCATCCGGGCATGTGCGGCAGAGCTGAGCGTCACACCACGGCGCCCGCGGTGAGCAGGGGTCGAGCACTTGCGATGCCTTGGCGCCGCTCCGTCTCGACCTTTCCGGCTCAGTGGTTTGCATCTTGGAGCGGACGCAGGGCGCAATTCATGCATTTAAGATCTACATGCTGACCAGAAGTTTTTACGGGCTAGCGTCGCCCCGCGATGCCCAGGAGCCGAACCACCTCGGGCAGCAGCAGGCCGGGCTGGCTCAACCACACCGAGCGCGCCGCTTCGCCGGCGGCCGGCGGCGGTTCGCTGGAGAGGGTGATCGCCTGGCAGCCGGCGGCTTGCGCGGCTGCGGCATCGCTGGCGCTGTCTCCGACCAGGACGGAGCTTCCCAGGTCCAGGTTCCAGTCCACGGCTGCCGCCTCCAGCAGGCCGGGCCTCGGCTTGCGGCACGGGCAGCCCGCCGCCGGCGTATGCGGGCAGTAGTACACGGCGTCGATCCTTGCCCTGCTCCTGTCGAGCGCTTCCACGAACCGCCTGGTGATGTCCGCCAGTTTGCCGGCGGTCAAGAGTCCCTTGCCCACTCCGGCCTGATTCGACACGACGATGACCGGCAGCGCCAGTGAGGACAGTGCCCGGAGAGCCTCTGTGATTCCTGGCATGAACCGGAAATCCGCCCAATCCGTAACGTACCCTCCGGCTATCCTCTCGTTGATGACTCCATCCCGGTCAAGGAAGAGCGCCGGAACGTGCGCCGGTGGAGGCGGCGCGGAGAAGAGCATCCGGATGGAGCCGGAGGGGGTGAATCCGGGCAGGACTGCTTCGCCCCGTCCGGATAGCGGACCCGCGCCCTCACCGCCGGGTGTCATGCGAGAGGCTCCTTCCTTCCTGTGGAGAATGTGTCAGACATGAATACAAGTGCTTCTCCTTTGATTACCGCACGACGGGACACGCTGAGCGAGGACCGGCATCTTCATTCGGCCTGCATCTGTAGATCCATCTACCTATCCTATTGAATCTTAGAGCGCTTGCCGGCGCCACTCCGGTATGATTTCAGATGTAATCGCCTTGTTCTCGCTTGGCCATCGGATTGCCAATATACTACCATCGCGGGTCTTGGGGACCCGCAAATGAGAGGGGCTACTGTGATCGAGTTTGCGGCAGCTATGCCCAATTGTGTTTCCAGTGGCGCATCCGGGGAGGAGCCGGGCGAGGGAGCTGTGTACGAGAGAGGCGAAGCGCAGTTGCCATGGTACGCCCTTCAGGTGAGGCCCCGCTACGAGAAGTTCGTCGCCGGCATGCTGCGGAACAAGGGTGTGGAGGAGTACGTTCCGCTCTACACGTCCGTCCGGCGGTGGTCAGACAGGTCAGTCAAGCTGCCGCTGCCGCTATTTCCCGGATACGTTTTTTGCAGATTGGATTGGAGCCGCCGGGTGGCGCCGGTGCTCACCACTCCGGGTGTGCTGCGGGTGGTGGGGGTTGGCTCGACGCCCCTGGAAGTCGATGAGAGGGAGCTTCAGGCCGTCCGGGCGATTGAGAAGTCAGGACACGCCGCCCGGCCCTGGCCCATGCCGGAAGTAGGGGATCGTGTCTGCATTGAGCACGGGCCTCTTTGCGGAGTGGAAGGGGTCCTGGTCGGGCTGAAAAAGCACCGGCGCCTGGTGGTGTCGGTCTCGCTGCTGAGAAGGTCGGTCGCTGTCGAGATCGAGGAGCACTGGGCGAGGCCGGTGAAGCGCTGGACGCCGAAGCAGGTTCGTTCGCTGGCGGCGTCGAGCGCCCCAGCCGGAGCACTAGTGTCCTGAGTCAGAAGTTTGCTGAACAAATGCGCCCGCTGACGCGCGCGGTTCTGTGCTTTCGAACTGTTGCGCAGAACCGCGACCGTGAGGGAGCGGGCTTGCAGGCCTGCGGACTTCTGACTCGGGACACTGGCCTGGCAGCCGGCGCGCACACATAAGACGGATGCAAGTCCTGTTCGTTTCCCACTTCTTGCCCCCGGTTCGCAACGCCGGCACAGAGAATTACACTCTGGCGCTGGCCAGGGCCCTTGCGAAGAGGGGCCATGCCGTCACGGCTGCATGCGCAGAGGGGTGGGATGAGGGGCCCGCGCACTGGAACGGAGCCACCCTCGGCGATCTCGACGGCATACCCGTCCACCGGCTGCACCTGAACTGGGCCAGGGCGGACAATCCAAACCGCGCGCTATACGACAACCCGGCGGTGGAACGTTGGTTCGACGAGCTCTTCAGCCAGTACAAGCCGGACATAGTGCATGTGACTTCCCTTCTTACTCTCGGCCTCGGAGTGCTGCGCTCCGCACATAGGGCTGAGATTCCGCTGGTAGTAACATTGATGGACTTCTGGTTTCTTTGCCCCGGCATTCAGTTGTTACGCAGCGATATGAGTCTGTGCGACGGAAGGACGGATCCCTGGGACTGCCAGGCGTGCCTGACGAACAGATCGAGGCCTTTTCAGTTGATAACCAGGATTCTGCCCGGCCCCGCTGCGCCCCGCTTCTGGGACATGGCGAGCCGCGTGCCGTTTGTCACCAGGCGCAGGGGTTTCCGGGGCATGTTGCTGGATGTGGCCGAGCGGAAGAGGCTGGTTCCCGGTCACTTGCGGCTGGCTGACCGAGTGCTGGCGCACTCGGAGGCGGTCGTCAGAATGTTTGCCCGGAACGGCTTTGACAACGTGCGGCTGCTGCGGCACGGAAACGATCTGGAATGGCGCCGCGGCTATCAGCGCACGCCCGCCGGCGAGCAGGTGCGTTTCGGGTACATCGGGCAGCTGGACCACATCAAAGGTGTGCACCTGCTGATCGAGGCTTTCCGGGCGCTGAACTCCAGAAGCCGGCGGAGCCTTGACATCTGGGGCGACCTGACGAGGTCTCCGGAGCACGTGAGCCGCCTGCGCGCTCTGGCGAGGGACGACGAGACAATCTCGTTCCGGGGACGGTATGAGCGTGCGAGCCTGGGCAATGTCCTGGGCGAAATCGACGTTCTGGTGGTCCCTTCATTGTGGTATGAGAATTCGCCCCTGGTGATCCAGGAGGCGTACGCCGCCGGTATTCCCGTAATCGCCACCGACCTGGGTGGAATGCGTGAAGCGGTCACTCAGGGGGCAAGCGGTCTGTTGTTCGAGCGCGGCAATGCCCGTGACCTGGCGGCCCAGATGCAGCGTGTTCTGGATGAACCCTTGCTGCTATCGGCCCTGCGTGAGGGGATACCGGAAGTGAGGACCTCCGATGAAGAGGTGGCGGAAATCGAGGCGCTCTATCAGGAATTGACGCCGGCCCGGAAACAGTCGCGCGGCAATGACGAGGACCTCGTTGCTGTGTCTTTCGTGAGGGGGCGTTCAAGTTTGAGCAGTCTCCAGGGAAGGTCGGAAAATGGCGGTCGTTAACCCGCGCACGCGTCTAATCAGCTTCCGGGTTTCTGAGCATGAGTACGCACGGCTCCGGACCCTGAGTAACGTGCAAGGCGCCCACAGCCTTGCGGACTTCATCAGGGCCAGCGTGTGCTTCATGATGGACCGCGCGCCGCACAGCATGGGCGTGGGGGCTGCCGGCAAGCCGCTGGCCCCGCTCAGCATGACTGAGGACCCTGTGCTTTCCGGCTCCAACGCCATCTCAGGGCAGTTGTTCGGACTGAGGTTGAAGGCAGAGGCGCTGGACCGGGAAGTCAGGCGCCTTATCTCGATGATCGAAAGGCTGGACTCTGCCGCTCACGGCGCGGATGCCCGCCAACGGGCGCCTGTCCAAGACATCGGCGCGCTGGAGATAGTCAATGAGACAGATAGCCAAGATTGACGGGTATTATCAGCCGGCGGGCGGCAGTCTCCAGAGCCGGGAGCCGGCAAGCGCGCCTCCGCCGGAGGCGCTGGATCTGCGGGCGGTGCTCAAGCGGCTCTGGAAGCGGAAGCGCCTCGTTGCGGCAGTGGCTGTGCTGACGGCCGTTCCGGCCGTGATCGCCAGCCTGCTTGCGACCCCCTTTTACTCCTCCTCGGCCATGATACAGGTCAACCCGGACCCCGTCCAGGTGCTGCCGTATCGCGACATTGCCGACTCGGGCGGCGGCGTGTACTACGAAGTTCTGATGTCCACCCAGGACCAGATATTGAAGAGCGGCAACCTGCTGGCCCGCGTGGCCGCCAGGCTGCAATCGGACGAGGACGTGGCCGCCCTCCGCGGCGAGATCCCTTCGCTTGCTCAGCGCTTCCAGGTCTACCGGGTTCCAAACAGCCAGTTGTTCAGAATCAGTTACCGGTCGCCGTCCGCCGATGCTGCCGCGCACATCGTCAACATCTTCGCGGAGGAGTACATCAAGCAGCATCTGGAGGGGCGCCAGGAAACCAGGGAGCGGGCCAGGGAGTCGCTGGAGCGGGAACTGGACGGCCTGGAAGGAAGGCTTCAGCTCTCCGAGACGGGGCTCGTTTCGTATGCGCGGAGCCAGGACATCACGAACCTCGAGTCTGCGGAGGGGTCCCTGGTTCAGCGGCGGCTCTCGGCGCTGGACGAGCACCTGGCGGCCGCGGAGAACGAGGTGGTTCTTGCGCGGCACCGCCTGGAGATCAAGAAGAAGGCCTCGATGGAGAGTTTCACCGAGGCGCAGACGACGCCGGTCATCACAGGTCTTACGTCGCGGCTGCTGCAAGCGGAGCAGGAGCTGACGAACCTCCGCGCGAAATTCGGCGAGAACTGGCCGGCGGTGGTCTCCAAGCGTGACGAGTTGAGGCTGATACAGGAGCAACTCGCCCGCCAGAAAGCGCTGGTGGTGTCCAGGGACGCAGAGCAGGCGCAGCGCGAGCTGGATTCGGCCCTGAGCAGAAGGGGGGAGGCTTTGCGGGCTTTGGCGGAACAGAAGGAGGCGGTCAACCGCTACAACAACGCGTTGATCCAGTACAACATTCTCCGCCGGGAAGTGGAGACGAATCGCAGGCTTTATGACGGTTTGCTTGAGCGCCTTCGGCAGACCAGCCTGCAAAAGGGGTTTGAATTCGGGAACCTTCAGGTCGTCGACCCGGGGAGGCCCAGCAACGCGACCGAAGCGCCCAGGTTGTGGTACAACATCGCGCTGGCGTCCCTGGTCGGCTTGACGCTCGGAGTCGGCACGGCGCTGCTGCGGGATTTCTGGGACAACTCCATGTCCACCCTGGAGGGCGTCGAGGAGGCCACGCGGCTTCCCGGGCTCGGAAGCATGCCGTCGAGCAGGTTCCTCGCTCACCGCGCCACCGGCGGCCTGATCGCGCCTCCGCCGGCCGGAGACCGGGGCGTCGTAGCGCTGGGACTCTCGCGGTGGCCCGTCGCCAGTACTGCGGCCGTGCCGCCGCCGGAAGTGGCCGAAGCCATCCGGGCCGTCTGCGCCTCCATACTGTTGTCTCAGTCGGACAAACCGCTTCGCCTGATCGCGGTGACCTCCGCGGCGCCTGGAGAGGGCAAGACAACGTTCGTGGCGGAGGTCGGCCGGGCGCTGGCGGAGAGCGGCGCGAAAACGCTGCTGGTGGAAGCCGATCTTCGCAAACCGATGCTGGCAAGTTTCTTTGACATCGGGGAGGGCGACGGGCTCAGCCTCTACCTCAGCGGGCACGCCGCCGCGCCGCGGATCTGCGAGACCGGGCAGCCGAACCTCTTCGTGGCGCCGGCCGGGCCGCGGCCTCCGAACCCGGTGGCCCTGCTCGGCTCCGAAAGAATGAACACCTTTCTTCAGCAGGCGGCCGGTGCCTTCAGGTTCGTGCTGCTCGACACGCCGCCGGTACTGGCCGTGGCCGACGGCAGGGTGGTGGGAGCCAAGGCGGACGGGCTGATACTGGTGGTGCGCGCGAACAAGACCGCGAAGAGCCTCGTCCTGCGGGCTCGAGGCCTGTTGCAGAGTTCCGGGGTCAACCTGCTAGGCACAGTCCTCACCCGGGTTGACCCGGCGGATCTATATACGAGCTACACGACGTACTACGCCACCAGCGCCACGTAGGGCCCCGATCCGGCTCGTCCGGCAGGCGCGGCCCGGAGGAATCACCGTTGGCTTCCAAGACTCTGTCTCAAGTAGGACTCTACCTGCGGCGGCAGGCTTCCAGCCCGGCCCGCTACTTCTGGGAGCAGAGCGTGCTCCAGGCGCTCGGCTGGATTCCCACGCTGGTTGGCATCAGCATCCGGGCGCTGGCCTACCGCTCGATTCTTCGAATGAAGGGGCTGGCGGCGATCGAGAAGAACGTGCGGGTGCGTTTCGCGGGCAATATCACGCTGGAGCACGGGGCCTACCTTGACGAGGGGGTCTACCTGCACGCCTGTCCGAACGGCATCCGGATCGGCGAGAACTCGCTCGTGATGCACGGCTCCGTGCTTCACGTGTACAACTTCCGCAACATTCCGCATTCGGGGATCCGGATTGGGCGGGACAGCCTGATCGGGGAGTACAACGTGATTCGCGGGCAGGGCGGAGTCTGGATCGGCGACCGCGTCTACACGTCGCCGATGGTCCAACTGCTGGCGGTGAACCACGTGTTCGACGATCCCGGGCGGCCTATCGTGGAGCAGGGCATCACCGCGCAGGGCATCCGCATTGAGGACGATGCATGGATCGGCTCGGGGGCGATCGTAACGGACGGGGTGACCATCGGGGCCGGGTCCGTGGTGGCGGCCGGGTCGGTGGTGACCAAGGACGTGGAGCCGCACACAGTGGTGGCGGGCTCACCCGCGCGCACGATCAGGGCGATCGAAGGAACAGCAAGGGGGCGGGCGGGCGTCCCCGTTTATTACGAGGAGGAACACCATGGGGCTAGCACTCAGGGCCGGCGATGACCGGCCTATGGCTGGGGAGCAGAGGGCTGGGGTGACACTGTCAGTGGTGATCCCGGCGCTGAACGAGCAGGACGGGATCGGGGGCATCATCGAGAAGGTGCAGGCCGTGGAAGCGGAGTTGAAGCGCGTCGGGGTGACTGAACTCGAAGTGATTGTAGTGGACGACGGCTCCGACGACGCGACCGCGGAGAGAGTCTGCGCCATCCAGGGGGTGCGGCTGGTTCGTCATGCGGTGAACCTGGGCTACGGGGCCGCCCTGAAGACGGGCTTCAGCCACGCCACCGGCGAACTGCTCGCATTCCTGGACGCCGACAACACGTATCCGCCGGAGTCCTTCGCGCGGCTGTGTGAAATTGCGATCGACGGGAAGGCGGATGTCGTCATCGGCTCACGCAGGTCGGGCGGCCAGAGCAGCATGCCCGCCGTGCGCAGGCTGGGCAACCTCATCTGGTCGTCGCTGCTGAGCGTGATCGGCGGCGAGAGGGTGCAGGACCCGGCCAGCGGAATGCGCGTCTTCTGGCGCCGCTGCCTGCGGCGGCTGTATCCGCTTCCGGACGGACTGCACTTCACGCCGGTAATGAGCACCCGCGCGCTGCACGAAGGGCTCAACGTCGTGGAAGTGGCCATCCCGTACCGCGAGCGCGCGGGCCGTTCGAAGCTGAGCGTAGTCCGGGACGGCATTCGTTTTCTCGCCACGATTCTGTGGACGGCCCTTCAATACAATCCGGCGAGGATCCTGGAACTCGCCGGGTTCGGCATGCTGCTTGTCGCCGGGGTGCTCGGGGGAGGGCTGGTGGCGGCCCGCCTGAGCGGGGTCACCGAACTGGGAGCCTGGGGCGTCCTGGCAGTGTACGGCAGCCTGGTGGCCGCGGTGGGAGGCGTCGGAGCCTTCTCTCTGGGGATGGCCTTCAACCGGCTGGTATCGCTCTTCTATAAATACCCGGTCCGGCAGCCGAATCTGCTGGCTGCGGTGTTGGGCCGCTCGCCCGAGCGCCACTTCCCCTGGATGGGGGCGCTGCTGGCCGGGGCTGGCTTTGCAGTGGCGGCGCTCAGCCTGATCCTGGGACTCAGCGGGTGGGATATGGCCCGCCTTTGGCTCTGGCTGCTCGGCAGCGCGCTGTTTGTTCTGGTCGGCGTTCAGTTGAGTCTGTTCTGGATGCTGATCCGGGTACTTGACACCGTGATCGAGAGGGAAGACCGGGTAGAGGCGGAACTCAGTCCCCGAGAGGCCCCGGTTCAGTTGATCACAGGCGACCTGCGGACAGCGGCGAACGGTCCACGCGTCTGAGGCCGGCCGAGGAGGAGACAGAACCCATGGAAGCACAAGGAAACAACCAACTCCCGATCATTCAGGAGAACCTCCGGCACAACCTGGGAACCAGGCCGGTGAAGACGCCCCGGCCGGCCCAATTCCCGGACGCCGGCGCGGCGGTGCGGCAGATCCGCCAGGCGCGGCCGGCCGGGGCGGTGGACGTGATGCTGGTGAATCCGCCCTCTCCCGATGGCGGAATCTGGATTCGGACGCAGCATCGGGTAGGCCGCCGCAGCCGGGAAGAGATGGTATGGCCCCAGTGCTCGCTGGCCCAGTTGGCGGCGATGTTGTCGCCGGACTACTCAGTTGCGGTGGTTGACGCAATCGCGGAGAGGATGGGCTGGACCGAGTTTGAGAATCTGCTGAGACAGAAGGCCCCCAAGTACTACCTGACCCACGCTACCGCCCCCACTTTGACCAACGACATGTACGGGGTCATGCTCGCCAAGAGCATCGGAGCCACGACCATCGCCTTCGGAACGCACGTGACGCCAATGCCGACGGAGACCATGCGCGACTACCCGGCGCTGGACTTCGTGCTTCGAGGCGAGCCAGAACTCACCCTGCGCGACCTGATCGACGCGCGGGAGGCCGGCGCGTCGCCGCGACCGGACTGGCTGGTGGATCTGTTCCGTGAGACTGACCCTGCATGGTCCCCCAAGGCTGAGCCGCCCGGTCAACCCGGCGGGCAGGCGCTGGCAGACATGAAAGGCCTGGTCTGGAGGGATAGAGGTGAAATCCGGA
>JBBITL010000071.1:17741-22137 GCA_037440765.1 Solibacteraceae bacterium | reverse complement strand
TCAACGCCGCACCCGTCTACCTGTCGCCGAACCCGCAGCTCGAACCGGCACTCCGGTTGAGTGATGGGCTCCCGCCGCTGGGGCGCCCGTTGCCGGACCTCCGGCCGGAGGCGCTCAACGACACCAACGCGGATCTGGTTTACAGGGGCGGCGCCGGGCCGAAGTACCCCTCGGTCTCCTTGTCCGTCGAGCGGCAGATCCCGTTTTCCACAATGCTGAGCGCGGGAGCAACGTCGGCCGGCGGCCGGGATACGTATGTCGGCAACGGCGTGGCCAACCTCAACGCGATACCGCTCGCGGCGCTGGTATACAGAGACCAGTTGTACGACGAGGCGTTCAACCGGTCGCTGCGGCCCTACCCTCAGTACAAAAGCCTGAACGTTGGTGGTCTATACCCGCTCGGACGTTACCGCCGGGAGTCGGCTTACGTTTCTGTGGAGAAGCGGGCCAGCGCCGGGCTGAGCCTCGGCTTCCGCTATGAATGGACGAAGCAGCGCGACGACTACTCGGGCCGCGGCAGACAGGACTTTCTCAACCGGCGCGCCGAGTGGTCACTCTCGTTCGCCAATCCCCATCGCGTGACGCTGACGTACATGTATGAGCTGCCGGTCGGGCGCGGCAAGGCTCTGCTGGCTTACTCCGACTGGAGGAGGCACCTGGTGGACGGCTGGTCCTTCAGCGGCTCGACCACCTACACAAGCGGCGAGCCGGTGAGCCTGCGGCCGCAGTTCAACAACACGGGCGGCGTGGTCCCCAATCTGAGAGTGAACGCGGTCGCCGGCGCGGACGCAGCGGTGGTCAACCGCGGGCCAGGCGGCTGGTTCAACCCGGCCGCATTCGACCAGCCGGCGGACTTCACGCTGGGGAACGTCTCTCGGACTCACCCCTTCCTGAGGAATCCGCCCAACCAGAACCACGACGTAACCGTGAGCAAGCGGTTCTCACTCGCCGCCGGCAAGACGCTGGAGTTCAACGCCGTAGGGTTGAATTTTCCGCACCACGCCAACTGGAACGATCCGGACACGGTCATAGGCCCGCTGAAGGCGCCCAACGTCAACGCGGGCAGGATCATCGGTTCCAGAGGCGGCAGGGTGATGCAGTTGGGGGTGAGGTTCAGCTTCTGATGCGAGCCATACTGCTGTTGCTTCTGGCGGGCGCTCTGGCGGCCGCCCAGCGAGAGACGATCCGGGTCCCGGTTTGGGTGCAAGCGGAGGCGGGCGCGCCCGGGTTGGCGCGCGAGTCCCTCACGGTCAGGATGGGAGGAGCCGCTGTCCAGCCGTCCCGGCTGCTGGGGCCGGGCGACGACCTGGTGCTGCTGGTGGTAGCCGACATGGCCGGTGACATCACACTGGCGGAACTGGCCAAGAAGTCGCTCATCGAGCTGACCGGCGGGCTGCCCTCAAACGCGCTGGTGGGCCTGCTGCGCGCGCAGGACGGCCTGCGGGTGGAAATGGATCCCACCGCGGATCGCGCCGCGGTGGCGGGCGCCATCCGGAAGCTGCCGGTGAGCGGCAGGGCCGGTCTGCTGGAATCGGTCCAGAAGGCGGCCGCCGTCGGCGACGCGGTTCTCGCCAAGGCCGCGGTGCGGGTTGCGGTGCTTTTCATCACCGACAGCGACGTCAGCAACTACCGCGAGGATTTCACCAACCCCACCATCAATTACAGCGACTCCGGTGACATGAGCCGCCGCTTTCGTGACGGGCTGGTGCGTGAGAGAATCGCGAAGCTGGACCAGGCGCTGTCTATGACCGAGACTCCGGTCTTTATCGTTCACCTGGCCTACCGGACCGACACGCTTAACCAGGCGTATCAGACCGGCCTGATGACGCTCGCCGCCACAACGGGAGGCGCGAGTCATTTCTGCCGTTCCCAGTCCGAGGTCGCCGACGCGATATCGAGGGCTTTCGAATCCATCACCGCGCAGTACAGCCTCACGGTCCCCTTGCCGGATGCGCCGCCCAAGGTGCTGACCGTCACCATGGAGAGCCCGGGCCGCGCGCTCAACTGGCGCACTCGCTTCGCATTCCCAGGCAACTGAGCCCGCCGGGGCCGGAACACCCGCCCGCTTCGCTACACTGGACCTGATGTCCCGGAAACTGACGGCGCACGTGAAGGCCGCGGGTTGAGCTTCCAAGCTGAGTCCAAAGGTTTTGGACCAGGTGCTGGCCCGCCTCCCTCGCGTGGCGAACGAGAACGTGCTGGTCGGGTTTGACACGGCCGACGACGCCGGCGTGTACAAGCTGACGCCGGAGTGTGCCCTGGTCCAGACGGTCGACTTTTTCACGCCCATCGTCGACGACCCGTTCACCTTCGGCGCCATCGCCGCCGCCAACGCCCTGAGCGACGTTTACGCCATGGGTGGCAGGCCGCTGACGGCGCTTTCCATCGTGGCCTACCCCGGCAAGGGCGACCTCGATGACCTGGAGGCCATTCTGAAGGGCGGCATGGAGAAGATGCGCGAGGCCGGTTGCGTCGTCGTGGGCGGCCACAGCGTCGCGGACGAGGAGATGAAGTTCGGCTACGCGGTGACCGGCCTGGTGCATCCGGATCGCATCAGGAGCAACGCCGGAGCGCGCGCCGGCGACGCCCTGGTCTTCACCAAGGAGATCGGCACGGGTGTGATCGGCACGGCCTTGAAGAAGGGGATCGCACGAGACGCGGACGTGCAGGCGTCCATCGAGTCCATGCTCCGGCTTAACCGCTGTGCCGCCGAGGCGATGCAGGAGGTGGACGCCCGCGGCTGCACGGACGTGACCGGGTTCGGACTGATCGGCCATGCCCGGGAGATGGCGCTGGCCAGCGGCGTAACGCTGGAGCTCGACACGGCGCGCGTGCGGTTCCTCCCAGGAGCGGTGGACTACGCCGAACAGAAGGCCGCGCCCGGAGGGCTCAACAACAACCGGGACTACTTCGCCTGCGCCGTGGAGAAGGCAGTGTCGCTCGCAGATGGCGTGGAGACCCTGCTGTACGATCCGCAGACCTCAGGCGGCCTGTTGATCTCGATGCCGGAGACCGACGCCGGGTGGTTCGAGCGCGCCTGCGAGGGCGCCTACCGTCTGGGACGCGTGCTGGCCCGGCAGGAGAAACCCGTTCGCTTGATATGAACCCGATCATCATTGCTCTGGACGTCGATTCCGCCGCGGAGGCGCGCCGGCTGGTAGACCGCCTCGGCGGCAGCGTGGACTTCTATAAGGTCGGAATGGAACTGTACGCCGCCGCCGGAATGGAGTTCGTCCGCGAACTTGTCCGCGGAGGCAAGCAAGTCTTCCTGGATATGAAGTTCTACGACATAGGCGAGACGGTGAAACGCGCCACGGCGCAGGTGGCCGGTTTGGGCGTGCGCTTTCTCACGGTGCACGGCAGCGGCGCCGTGATGCGCGCCGCCGTCGAGGGCCGCGGGGATTCCCCGCTCCGGCTGCTGGCGGTTACGGTGCTAACCAGTTTCGACGAATCGGATCTGGCCGACCTCGGCTACCCCTGCCCGGTGCGCGAGCTGGTTGCGCTGCGCGTGCGCAAGGCCATGGAGGCGGGTGTGGACGGCCTGGTGTGCTCGCCTCTGGAGGTGGCGGAGGTGCGCCGCATCGCCGGGCCGAAGGCCATTCTCGTAACACCAGGAGTGCGCTCGGCCGGCGCCGGCAAGGGCGATCAGAAGCGCGTGTCCACGCCGGCGGAGGCCGTCCGCGACGGAGCCGACTTCCTGGTCATCGGCCGGCAGGTCACTCGCGCCGAAGACCCGCAGGCGGAAGTTCGCAGAATCTGCGGTGAGATCGGGCCGCATGTGACAATGAGTCTGTGACCGGTCACGAAATACGCCAGAGATTTCTTGATTTTTTTGCCGCGCGCGGCCACCGGGTGGCGCCGAGCTCCTCCCTTGTGCCGGCCAACGATCCCACCCTGCTGTTCGCCAACGCGGGGATGAACCAGTTCAAGGACGTCTTCCTCGGAACGGAGAAACGCGACTACTCGCGCGCGGCCTCGTCACAGAAGTGCGTCCGCGCCGGCGGCAAGCACAACGATCTGGACAACGTGGGCTACACGCGCCGGCACCACACTTTCTTCGAGATGCTCGGCAATTTCTCCTTCGGCGACTATTTCAAGGCCGAGGCCATCGCCTTCGCCTGGGAACTGATCACCAGGGAGTACGGCATCTCCAAAGACCGCCTGTATTTCACAGTGTTTCGCGAGGACGACGAGGCGGAACTGCTCTGGCAGAAGGTAGCGGGTGTGGCCAGGAGCCGCATTTTCAGGCTTGACGAGAAGGACAACTTCTGGCAGATGGGCGAGACCGGGCCGTGCGGGCCGTGCTCGGAGATCCACTACGACCTGGGGCCGGACGCCTCCGAACCGGGCCACGCGGGCGAGCAGTTCCCGAGCGACTGCGGCGGGCGCTACGTCG
>JBBITL010000071.1:0-17731 GCA_037440765.1 Solibacteraceae bacterium | reverse complement strand
CTGGAACCTGGTGTTCATGCAGTTCAACCGGGACGTCAACGGCGCGCTCACGCCGCTTCCGCGCCCCTCCATCGACACCGGCATGGGCCTGGAACGCATCACCGCCGTCATGCAGGGGAAGCTCTCCAACTTCGGTTGCGACCTGCTTTCCCCGATCATTGCCCACGCCGCGGAGCTGTTCGGCGTGAGCCCCGGCGAGGAAGCCCGCGCCGACACTGCTTTGCGCATAGCCGCGGATCACGCCCGGGCTGCGGCGTTCCTGATTTCAGATGGCGTAGTCCCCTCCAATGACGGGCGCGGCTACGTATTGCGCAAGATCATGCGCCGCGCAATGCGCAACGCGCGGCTAGCCGGAGTCGAGGAGCCGTTCCTGTACCGGTTGACGGGGTTCGTGGCCGAGCTGATGAAGCCGGCCTATCCCGAACTGATGGAGAGCGCGCAGCGGGTGGCGCGGGTGGTGAAGGATGAAGAGCACCGTTACCAGACCACCTTCCAGGTGGCCGAGAAGGTGTTCCACGATGAGGCCAGGGCCGCCTCGGGCGGCGTGCTCTCCGGTCCGGCGGCATTCAGATTGTACGACACTTACGGACTGGCCCTGGACGAGCAGGTGGAGATGGCCCGCGAGTACTCGCTGGCAATCGACCGGGAGGGCTTCGAGCGCGAAATGGAGCGCCAGCGAGAGCGCGCCCGGGCGAGTTGGAAGGGCGCGCAGCAGGCGCAGGCCGCTCCCGTCTACCAGGAACTGACCGAAAAGCGCCGCACGCGCTTCCTGGGTTACGAGGCGCTGGAATCATCGGATTCCAGGGTGGCGGCGATCATAGCGGACCAGCGCATCGTGGAGGAGACCGGCCCCGGCTCGCGGGCCGAAGTCATCCTGGACGAAACGCCGTTCTACGCCGAGGCCGGAGGCCAGGCGGGCGACACGGGCGCGCTGTGGAGCATCGACACCGGGCGCCAGCTGGCGCGAGTGGAGGCGGCCTACCATGCCATCGCCGGGCTAACCGCGCACAGGATCGTCGCAGCGGGGAGGCTGCGCGTGGGAGACAGGGTCCGGGCGGCCGTCGACCGGGAGTCCAGGCTGGCCACCATGCGAAACCACACGGCGACGCACCTGCTGCACGCCGCGCTGCGCGAGATCCTGGGTCAGCACGTCAAGCAGGCCGGCAGCGTGGTGGAGCCGGCGCGGCTGCGCTTCGACTTCACGCACTACGCGGCCATGGACGCAGCCGAACTGGAGGAGGTCGAGCGGCGCGTCAACGCCGAGATCCTGCGCAACACCGAGGTGCGGACGGAACTCATGGACCTGGAACAGGCCCTGGCGGCCGGCGCGGTGGCTCTGTTCGGGGAAAGGTACTCTAACACCGTGCGCGTGGTGGAAGTGCCCGGCTACAGCCAGGAGCTGTGCGGGGGGACTCACGTCAGCCGGACAGGCGACATCGGCCTGTTCAAGATCGTCTACGAGGGAAGCATCTCGGCGGGCGTGCGCCGCATCGAAGCCGTCACCGGCGCGGCCGCCATGGAGCGCTTCCGCGAGGTTTCGCGAACGCTGGAGCGGGTCGGCCGCCTGGTGCGCGCCGCGGAGACAGAGGTCACGGATCACGTCGAGCGGCTGCTGGCGGCCGAGAAGGCCCTGGAGCGGCAACTCGAGCAATTGAAGAGGAAGGTCGCACAGAGCCAGGCGGGCGAACTGGAGGACCAGGCGCGGACGCTCAAGGGCGTGAAGGTTCTCGCCGGACGGGTGGACGGGCTGGACCGGGAACAGATGCGCTCGCTGGCCGATTCGCTGCGCAGCAAGTGGAAGACGGCGGTGGTGGTGCTGGCAAGCGCGGATGAGTCGTCGATCGCGATTGTGTCCGCCGTCACCAAGGACGTGACGTCGAAGGTACACGCCGGGAAGCTAGCGGGCTCGCTGGCGCAGGCGCTGGGGGGCAAGGGTGGCGGGCGTCCCGACATGGCCGAGGCCGGCGCCAAGGATCTCGCCGGGCTCCAGGCGGCCCTTGATCGCGTCTACGCGCAGGTTGAGGCGATGTTGTGAACCGGGCCGCCCCAGCAGCGGCGGGCGGTCTTTGGCTGAAGGCCTTGAGAGAATGCCGCCAGCAGGCTGCTGAAGAAGGCCTCTTCGCCCGCGAAAGACAGGCGAGGACGCCTGTCCCACACCGCAGATTCAGCGACTTGCGGTCCACGTGAGATAGACCTCCTGGCCTGTCGGGGCCTTTTAAGCAGCCTGCCAGCCGGTCAACCTCACGCTTTTCACGATGCAGCCTATTTCTTCACGGCCGTGAAAGTTCCGCTGGCCATGCCGGCGAAGTCCACTTTGCCCTGCATCTTGCGGCCTTCGGCGTCGAGCTTGCCGGCGTAGACGACCCGCGCCCCCTGCAACTCGATCTCGAACGTCACGTCCTGCCCCTTCACCGTGCCGGTGACGGGACCTTCGCCTAAGGCGCCGGTGTATGTCCCGGTAAGCTTCTCCCCGTTCTGCTTGAGAACGAATGCGGGTGTCCCTGTTCCCATCTCGGACTGAACGGTGGCGCTCCACGCGCCGCTGATATCGGCAGCGGCGAGAGCCGCCGCAAACACGAGGAAGACCAGTGCTGTTCGCATGGCCAACAGCGTAGCACCTTCAGGCGCGCGCGGCTACTGCGGCCGGGGCGTTCATCCGGCTTCCCCTGGCGAGTCCCTGCACGTTGTCTTGCCGCCAACGGATTGCTATAGTCGATCCATCAGAACTGGCAGCCTGGAGGCCGTGATGAGAAAGAAAATCACAGTGGTTGGAGCGGGAAATGTGGGCGCCAGTTGCGCGGCCCGCATTGCGCAACTCGAACTGGCCGACGTGGTGGTGGTCGACATTCTGGAGGGCACCCCCACGGGCAAGGCCCTGGACATGCTTCAGTCCACTCCGGTGTTGGGGGTGGACGTCACACTTACCGGAGTCAATGACTATGCGGCGACTGAGAACAGCGACATCGTGATCTTCACCGCCGGTTTTCCACGCAAGCCGGGCATGAGCCGCGACGATCTGCTGTGGGCCAACTACGACATCGTGAAACCCACCGTCGAGCAGGCCGTTAAGCACTCCCCCAACAGCATCCTGATCGTGGTGACCAACCCGCTGGATGCCATGTGCCACGTGGCGCTCAAGGCGAGCGGCTTCCCGAAAAGCAGGGTGGCGGGCATGGCGGGGATTCTTGACACCGCGCGCTTCCGGGCCTTTCTGTCGCAGGCTCTGAAGGTGTCGGTCGAGGACATCACGGCGTGCGTGCTCGGCGGCCACGGCGACACCATGGTTCCACTGGTGCGCTATACCAGCGTCGCCGGCATCCCCGTCACCGACCTGCTGGACGCCGACAGCATCGCGGCGATAGTCAAGCGCACGGCCGGCGGCGGCGGCGAGATCTTGAAGTACTTGAAGACCGGCAGCGCGTATTACGCTCCGGCGGCGGGGGCGGTCCAGATGGCGGAGGCCATCCTGAAGGACAAGAAGCGGGTACTGCCGTGCTCTACGCTGCTGGAGGGCGAGTACGGGATCAACGGCCTATTCGTGGGCGTGCCGGTGAAACTGGGCGCCAGCGGGGTCGAGCAGGTCTACGAACTCAAGCTCACGGCAGAGGAACTGGAGGCGTTGCAGAAGAGCGCGGGCGCCGTGAAGGAACTGGTGGACGTTATGCAGCCCAAGCTCGCCGGTATCCAGGCCGCCGGGCGCGGTTGACCGATGGCGGTATTCCAGCGGAAGTTCCATTGCTCCACGCGCGGCCGGTGCGATGTGCTCGATATCACGCCGCGCGTGGAGGAGATCATCGTGGCCAGCGGTTTGAAGCAGGGCGTGGTGAACGTTTCCGGACGCGGGTCCACGCTCGGCATTACGACGCTGGAGTTCGAGCCGGGCTGCGTGGCGGACCTCCGGCGCGCGCTGGAGGAACTGGCGCCGATGAACTCCGACTACGCCCACAACGCCCGCTGGGGCGACGACAACGGCTACGCGCACCTGCGCAGCGCGCTCATCGGAACGGCGCAGAGCTATCCTCTCTGCGAAGGGAGTCTGGGCCTCGGCACATGGCAGCAGGTGGTGCTGTGCAACTTCGACGAGCACGCACGCCAGCGCGAAATCACCGTGACCGTTATCGGAGAGTGAGTCCCAGGCGGTACAATGATCGGCGTAGTCCGTGTTTGAACTGCTCGAGCATACCGCCGATATCGGCTTCCGGGCCCGGGGACGAACCAAGGCCGGGATGTTTTCGAACGCCGCCCTCGCCCTGGAGTCGGTCGCGGTCGGCATGGAGGGCGTCGAGGGGGCAACGGTCTACCCGCTGGCGGTAACGGGCGAGGACGACGAATCCCTGCTGGTCAACTGGCTGAGCGAAGTGCTCTACTACCTGGACGCCCGGCAGGTGGTCTTGAACCGCTTTGAGATCCATGAGATGTCAGCCACGGCGGTCCGCGGCCAGGGCTGGGGGGAGGAGCGGGACCCGGCGCGGCACCCGCCTAAGCTGGTGGTGAAGGGAGTCACCTACCATCAGCTCAAGATCACCAAGGACTCCGAAGGCTGGCTGGCGGAAGTGTTTCTCGATATCTGAGCATGGCGGAACGCATCCAGGTCAGGCCCGTCGACGGCGTGCGCTTCAGCGTGCCGCGCGACGCCAGGCGCGGGATGCGCACGGACGTGCTCCTGTTCGCGAGCGAGGCGATCCTGGCGCAGATTCGCGGCGATCTTTCCATAGAGCAGGCGGTGAACGTCGCCACGCTCCCCGGCATCGTCGGCCCCAGCCTGGCCATGCCGGACATTCACCAGGGCTATGGCTTCCCGATAGGCGGCGTGGCCGCCATGGACTGGCGGGAGGGCGTGGTTTCTCCGGGCGGGGTCGGGTTCGACATCAACTGCGGCGTCAGGCTGGTGCGGACTCCGCTGGCTGCCGCTGACGCGCGCCCGCGGATGAGGGAGTTCATCAATCAGGTGTTCCGTGATGTCCCTTGCGGGACGGGAGGCGCGGGCCGCCTGAAGATCAACCCGCGGCAACTGGACGAGGTGCTGGAACAGGGCGCCGGCTGGGCGGTGGAGAACGGCTATGGGAACGAGAGCGACCTGGAGTTCTGCGAGGAAGGAGGGCGGCTCGAGGGGGCGGACCCGGGTTGCGTCTCGGCGCGGGCCAAGGAGCGGGGCCTGTCGCAGCTAGGGACCGTCGGCAGCGGGAACCATTTCCTGGAGGCCCAGTTTGTCGAGAGCATTCACGATGAGGAGGCTGCGCGCGCCCTGCAACTGGAGCCCGGGCAGGTGGTGATACTGATCCACTGCGGCAGCCGGGGCCTGGGGCACCAGGTGTGCACGGACTACCTTGCCGGGATGGGCCCGGCCATGAAGCGCTACGGCCTTTCCCTGCCCGACCGGCAACTGGCCTGCGTCCCGATACAATCCCCCGAGGGGCAGTCCTACCTGGGCGCGATGCGGGCAGCGGCCAACTTCGCCTGGGCCAACCGGCAGGCGATCCTGCACCTTGTGAGGGGATCGCTCGGGCAGGTCTTCGGCCGGCAGGCCCGGGCGAGCCTGGTCTACGACGTGTGCCACAACATCGCCAAACGCGAGCGCCACGTTGTCGATGGCGTCAAGCGCGACGTGCTGGTGCACCGCAAGGGCGCGACCCGCGCTTTCCCTCCCGGCCACCGGGACATCCCGGCCGCCTATCGCCGGACCGGCCAGCCGGTGCTCGTGCCGGGAAGCATGGGCACGGCCTCCTGGATTCTGGCGGGCGCCGAAGGCGCCATGCAGGAGAGCCTCGGGAGCGTGTGCCACGGAGCCGGGCGGCTGATGAGCCGCGCCGCGGCCCGCAAAGGCCGCGACGCCAGAGAGGTGCTTCGGAAGCTGGAAGAGGCGGGCATCGTGGCCCGCAGCGAAACCCGCGACGGGATTCTGGAGGAACGGCCGGAAGCCTACAAGGACGTGGACGAGGTAATCGAGGTGGTCCACCGGGCGGGCCTGGCACGCAAGGTGGCGCGGCTTTGTCCCATGGGCGTTGTCAAGGGCTAGCGGTCTCCGGCTGCCCCGGCCGCCGCCGCGCGGCGAGCAGGCCCAGCAGGACGAAAACCCACGCAGCCAGGCCCAGCCGCTGCATGGGGTAGTCGACCAGCGCGTGCAGGAACACCGACAGCAGCCCGACTCCCCAGATCGACTCGACGGCGGGCCGCGCAGCCCAGGCGGCCACCGAGGCGGCCATGAGCAGGAACGGCAACCCTCCCTCGGCGGCCCACTCCGCCCAGTCGTTGTGGGCGTGGTTAACGGCGAGCCCGATGTCGAACAGCGCGTGCGCTGGATAGGCCTCCTGGAATGTGCCCAGGCCGAAGCCCATCCAGGGCCGCTCGCGCACCATGGAGAGCGACGACTGGAGCATCTCGCGGCGGTGGACATAGGGGTCGGACTGCTCGAACCTTTCGGCCAGGCCTCTCCAGCCGACGACCGCGACGAGAACGGCCGCCAGCGCGGCGATCTTGAGGAACGAGGCGCCGGCGCCGCGGAATGAGACTAGGCCGCGCTGCGCGGCCAGCGGCAGCACGGCCAGAACCTCCAGGGTCGCCAGAACCGATCCGGCCCGGCTGCCGCAGGCGATGACCGAGGCGTACATGACCCCGGCCATCCACGCGCACATCAGGGCGTTTCTGCGGTTGCGCACAGCCTCCAGCACGGCCAGCGGCAAAAACAGCTCGATAAATGCGGCGTAGTTGTTGCGATAGATGAAGGGCCCCAGGGCGTCGGGATAACCCGAGGGAAACAGCCAGAAGATCCTGCCGCCCGAAGTGAAGTACTGGGTCGTCGCCAGCACGCTCAGGGCGAAGGCGAAATAAAGAGACAGCCGCAGAAAACGCTCGCCGAGGCCGTGCGCCGCGAATGCCTGTATCGACAGGAAGACCAGCACGAGGGCGGCCGTCCAGTGGAGAACCGCGTTCCAGGTGTCGAAGCGGTAGACCGTTGTCCCTAGCGAGAGTTGCAACAGTCCCCACAGTGCGGCACCCGCCAGCGGCACCAGCAGGAGGCTTCCACGAAAGCGCGTGCGGCCAGCCCCCCAGGCGGCCGCCCACAGAACGCCGGCAAGGAAGACCCCCGCCTGAAGCAGGCTGAGCGCCCAGCGCTGGCGAACCCACAAAGTGAGGGTGCCCCAGACCAGCAGCAGCGCCAGAGCGGCGGCAATCAGCCGCGGCAAGTCCGGGGCGCCGCCGCGCCTTGTCATTTACCCGCTAGCCGCACATTGGGGTTCACCAGCAGCCACAGCAGCGACCCCATGGCGCAGAGCACGGCCGGCATCAGGAACGACGCCGTCCAACCGAAAGACTCGGCGATGATGGGGGTCAGGATGGCCGTGGTCGCCCCGCCGATCTGCCCGCCCATGTTCATGAAGCCTGAGACCGACCCGGCCGAGCCGCCCGCAACATCCGCCGTCACCGCCCAGTAGCAACTCTGGCTGAGGTACTGCATGCCTACGCCGCAGGCCAGCACGATGCTGGCCAGCCTGGCGCTCTCCACCTGGGTCGCCAGAGCAATGAACACGGCCGCTCCAGCCATCCCAACGACCCCTACACCGCACCGGCCCACCCGCGCACCAAAGCGCCTGGTGAGAACGTCGGCGATCCAGCCGCCCAGGGGCGAACAGGTGGCCATGGCCATGAACGGGAGCATCGAGTAGAAGGCGCTGGCCCTCAGGTCCAACCCGCGCGCCACGTTCAGGTACCGGAAAAACCAGGTGAAGAAGATCCAGGCCGTGTAGCCGTAAGCGAAGTAGCTCAGCGTCATGAACCAGATATCTTTGGACGCTAGTATGGTCCCCCACGGCAGCGCTTTCCTGGCGGCCGCCCCGGGCGCTGCCGCCGGGATGCCGGCCTCGATGTGCGCCAGTTCCTTCTCACTGACCAGCGGATGGCCCCGCGGCACGTCGCGCGCCAGCAGGTGCCAGCCGGCCGCCGCCACCACGCCGATCAGGGCGCACACATAGAAGGACCACTCCCAGCCCCAGCGCACCAGGACGTAGGTGATCAGGGGCGGTGTGATGCCGGCGCCCGCGCCCACTCCCGCGAAGATCCAGCCGTTGGCGATGCCTCTCTCGTTGCTCGGGATCCACTTGGCGACCAGGCGGTTGGAGGCCGGGAAGACCACCGCCTCCCCGACGCCGAGGATGAACCGGACGCCGATGAGCAGCGCCAAAGACACGGCCATGCCCCGGGGGACCACGGCCGTCAGGGCCGTAAACAGGCTCCACCACAGTACCCCGATCGTAATGACACGGCGCGGCCCGAACACGTCCGCCAGCCGTCCGGCCGGCGCCTGGAAGAAGGCGTACGCCCAGATGAAGGCGCTGAACACCCAGCCCATCTGCACGTCCGTGATGCCAAAGTCCTTCTGGACGGCCGAGCCCGCCACCGAGATGTTGACGCGATCCAGGTAAGAGATCGCGCTCATAAGGAATACCCAGAATATGAGGACCCAGCGCACGGTGACTCTCCTTATGGGGAAGCGCCGGAAGCGGACCCCGAGCCACCCCACTCAAACCAGCGCCCAGTATGTCACGTAATACAGGGGGAGCGCAATGGCGGGCGGCGCGGACCGTCAGCAGGCCCCCTGGCCGCGCAGCACGGCACGCACCGTGCGGGCCAGGATGTGAACGTCCAGCCACGGCGACCAGTTGCGGATGTAGTAGGCGTCCAGCGATTGCTGCACGTGAAGGTCGCCGTTGCTGCGGGCCGAGACCTGCCACAGGCCGGTGAGTCCCGGCAGAACCCCGGCGCGCAGTTTGCGGAACTCGTTGTCGAACTGCTCCAGGTGGTAGGCGGGGAAGGGCCTGGGGCCCACCAGGCTCATCTCGCCGTTGAGCACGTTCCACAACTGGGGGATCTCGTCCAGGCTGGTGCGGCGAAGCAGAGCGCCAACGCCGGGCAGCACACGCGGGTCGCGTTTCAGCTTGAAGAAGCGCCGCCACTCCTGGCGCGCCTCCGGGTGCGTCTCCAGATGGCGCTCAAACAGCGCCTCGGAGTCCCGGTACATCGTGCGCAGCTTCCAGACGCGGATCGTGCCGCCGCCCTCGCCCCCGCGCTCCTGATAGAAGAACGCCGGACCGGGGTCGGTGCGCTTGATCCATAGGGCGGCCAAAGCAACCAGCGGTGACAAAGCCAGCAAAGCCGGCAAGGCAACGAGCAGGTCCATGGCCCGCTTCAACCAGCGGTTCAAAGGCATCAGCAGGTTCTGCCGGATCTCCAGGCCGAGTTCTCCCCCCAGGTCTCGCGGCGAAACCCAAAGGCTGGCCATCCCTAACAGGTCCGGGATGACGATCACGTGGCTGAAGGCCATGCCCAGACGCTCCAGCACACGGAGCAATTCCTGCCGCGGGAGATTGGGCATCGCCACCAGCGCGTGGCGGACGCCCAGGCGACGTCCCAGTTGCGGAGCCAAGGCCGGCGGTCCTGCCACCGGCACGCCCGCGCAGCCCGCCGCTTCCGGGTCCTCGTCGAGCAGGGCCACCGGCTTAAGCCCAAGCTCCGGCTGCGCCGAGAGGCTGGCTGCGACCCGGCGTCCGGCCTCGCCGGCTCCCAGGATCAGCACCGGCACTCCCCACCAACTCCGCCCGGCGCACGCCGCCTTCAGCAGAGAGCGGGCCAGGGGCGCCAGGGTCGCCGTCAGCGCCCACCCGGCCAGCAGCACGCCGCGCGAGAAAGTGCCGTCACGGCTCAGCACCAGGAAGGCGGCGCCGGCCATGCACACGACGGTAATCACCACCACCAGCCGCCTGAACTCCTCGACCGGGCTCAGCCCCACGCCGGGATACAGCCCCCGGGAGGCGTAGGCCGCCACAAACAGCAAAGAGAGCGGCCACAGCCGGGCGTAAGCGGCGGCTTCGACGGCGCTGTTCACCAGGCTCCACCCCGTGACCGCCAGCCACCCCGCCAGAAGCACCGCCAGAATGTCGGCCGCCATGACCAGCGAGCCTGTGATCAGGCGGCTGGCCATGCGGCCGCCGATGGCGGACCTCGTGCCCGCGCGTTCAAGAGACGCTTCGAAAGTTGTGCCCATGGAGACTAGCCCGTAAAGCGCTGCTCCAGCCATTGAGCGGCAAACAGCGCCGCGAACCTGGGATTGTGCTTGAGGTAGCGCCGCCACAGGCGCCGCGGCTCGCACGCCAGACGGAACATCCACTCCAGGCCGTGGTTCTGCATCCAGCCGGGCGCCTGCGGCTTCACACCGGCCAGGAAGTCGAAGGCCGCGCCCACCCCCAGCATCACCGCCGGCACCCGGCCGCGATGCGCCGCCATCCAGCGCTCCTGCTTGGGCGTGCCCAGTCCAACGAACAGTATGCGAACACCGGCCCGCCGCAACTGCCTGACTACCTCTTCGTCCTCGGAGGGCGACAGGGGCCGGAAGGGAGGAGCGTACCAGTAGGGGGCATTCAGTTTTGGGAAGCGCCGCCGCAGTCGGGCCTCGAGCCTGGCCAGCACCGGCGCCGTGGCGCCATAGAATCCGACAGGCACGCCGGCCCGCTCGGCCTCGCCGAGAACCACCGGCGTAAGATCCGGCCCGTAGACCCGGGTGGCGCCGGAAGCGCCCAGCAGGCGCATGCCCCACACCAGCGGCATGCCGTCGGGAGTCACCAGGTCGGCCTCATTCATCACTCGCATGAAATCGGCCGAGTCGTGCGCCTCCATGACGTTGTTCACGCTGGCCGCGCACAGGTAGCGCGACTCGCCTGCCAGCGCCCAGTCCAGCGCCTTGCGGGCGGCCTCCTGGTAGCTGGTCCGGTCCACGCGCATGCCAAGGACACGAGCCGCGCGCCGGTCCCCTGCCACGGCGCGGTACAGCCTCTCCACCTCAGCCGAGCAGGCCTCCAGTTCGAACCGTTCTTCGAAGCGCCGCCGCCCGGCGTTGCCCATCCGGACGCGCAGCCCCGTGTCCGCCAGCAGGCGCTCGAGCGCCCCGGCCAGGCCGCCGGAGTCGTTCGGCGCCACCAGCAGGCCGGTGACTCCGTCTTCAATGACTTCAGGGATGCCTCCGACAGCGCTGCCGATCACCGGCCGGCCGAGCGCCATCGCCTCGAGAAGGACATTGCCGAGCCCTTCGGGCTTCCGCGCCGGCAACACACACACATCCAGCGCCGCGTGCAGGCAGGCCAGGTCCCGCACATCTCCGGTGAAGACAACTCTGTCGCCGAGCCCCAACCCCGCTACCAGGCGCCGCAGCCTGCGGCCGTGCTCTTCATTGCCGGGAAACGGGCTGCCCGCCACCACGAAGGCTGCCTGCGGGAACCGGTGGGCCAGCGCGGCCGCCGCAGCCACGAATACGTCCTGGCCCTTCTGCTCCAGGTTGAGGCGCCCCACGACACCCACCACAGGACTTCCCGTGATGCCGTGTTCCCGCTTGAACGCCTCCAACCGCGCGGCCGGGGGAGGCGCCGGGTCGCAGGCGGGGACGCCGTTATAGATCACCTGCACCCGTCTGTTCCGCAGCGAGGGGTGAAACTGGCCGGCCACGGCCGCCGAGTTGCACACGATCCGGGAGGAGAGCAGATACATCACCCATTGATAGACATGCCACAAGGGGCTGATGTCGGCCAGGAACTCGCGCATGTGCCAGACATGCGCCCGCCCGCACAGCCGGGCCGCCAGGGCGCCCGTGAACACCACGGCGCTGTTGGTGTGCACAATGTCCGGCCGGAAGCGGCGGATGTGCGCGGCCAGGCGGACGACGCTCGCCGGCGTCCTCAGCAGAAGCCTGAGCCGGCCGGCGGCCGTGCCCAGTTCCCTCCTGGTAAGGACCGGGAGGCTGCCGTGGATGATCACCTCGACTCCGGCGTCCTCCAGCCGTTCCCTCAGGGGGCCCTCGGCCGGCAGGATCGCCCGCACCTGGTGGCCCTCCCGGGCGAAGCGGCCGGCCAGCCGAACCAGAGAGCGGCTGGCGCCGTACAGGTCGCTGACGTTGGCAATGTAGAGCAGTTTCATAGGGAGACCCGGTTGTGCTGGCACCAGCGGGCAAGCACGAAAAGCGCCCACACCCGGCTCCAGGGGACGCGCGGCCGCCGCCTGCGATAAGCCCCGAGCAGGCCGGACACGACGCCCGGCTCCAGACCGATGGAACTGACCAGGGAACGGCTGGACAGCACCTCCTCAATCCAGCCCAGGACCCGGGGCCTCTGAAGCCATGCATCCAGGGGCAGAACAAAGCCCTGCTTCTTCCTTGCTGGAAAGTCCTCGCCGAGCCGGGAGCTGAACAGACGCCGCAGGAACGGCTTGTCCGGAGCGCCGGCGCAGCGCCGGGCGGCCGGCACGCTCCAGGCCGCCTCGATGAAACGATGGTCGGTGAATACGGAACGCAGCTCGAGCGAGACAGCCATGCTCATCGAGTCGGAGTCGCGCAGGCACCGCTCCCCCAGGAAGAGTCTGAGCGAGAGCAGGCTAAGCTGGTTGTCGGGCCGTCCGGAGTCCGCCTCCGAGTTGAGCAGCGCGACGAGCCTGTCCGGCAGGCCGAAGGCCACATGGTGCCCGTTCCCGGCGGCCCCTGCGGCGATCAACTGCTGCCGGACCCACCAGGGGAACAGCAACTGGGCAGACTGATAGGCCGGCAGCATCCGCGGCACGCGGTGCACACCGTTCTCCAAGGCGGCATGCCAGGCCTCGGCCAGTTTCCAGGGGGCCGAGACCCGGAAACCCTGGCTCGCCATGGCCTGGCTCGCCAGGCGCAGCAGCGGGGCCGGGGCCCCGGCCGCCAGACTGGCGCACCGCTCAACCCAGGGCACGGTGTTGAAGAACGGGTATCCGCCGAAGGTCTCGTCTCCTCCCAGCCCGGAAAGCGCCACCGTCAGACCAGCCGCCTTGGCCGCCCGGCTCACGCAGTAGGTGTTGACGCCGTCGTAGGTGGGCTGGTCCATGGCGTCCACGGCATTGGGCAGCCAGCCCGCGAACTCCCGGGGGCACAGCCGCACCTGGCTGTGACCTGTGGCGAAGCGGCGCGCGACCCAGTCTGAGTAGGCGGATTCATCGTAGCCGGCCTCGTCAAACGTCACCGAGAAGGTGCGAACCCTGGGGCCGGCTTCGGCGGCGATGGCCACGATGATGGATGAATCCAGTCCGCCCGACAGGAACGCGCCGACCGGCAAATCGCTCACCAGGCGCATGCGCACCGCCTCTTCCAGCTCCGCGCGCAGCCGCTCGCCGGAGTCCGGCTCGCCGGCGGCCGGCCGCGCCGCCTCCGGACGCCAGTACTGAACCGTCTCGAGCACCCGCCCCTCGGCCGAAACGCGCATCCAGTGCGCCGGCGGCAGGCTTTCTACGCCGCGCACCATGGTCAGAGGGCCGGCCAGGAAGCCGTTGGAAAGATACACGGGCAGCGCGTCCTGCTCCAGCCGGCGGGGAACCAGCCCGCTCGCCAGCAGCGCGCGCACCTCGGAGCCGAACAGGAAGCGCCCGTCACCCGGGTTCCAGTGGTAGAGAGGCTTCTCGCCCAGCCGGTCGCGGGCCACAAACAGCTCCCTTCGCGCGTGGTTCCAGATGGCGAAGGCGAACATGCCCCGCAGGCCTCGCACTACATCCTCCCCCCACCGGCGATAGCCTTTGAGAACCACCTCGGTGTCCGTCTCCGAAAAGAAGGTCTCACCGAGCGATTCGAGCAGATCCCTCAGCTCCCGGTAGTTGTAGACCTCGCCGTTGTAGACGATCCGGTTACCGCTGGCCGGATCTTCCATGGGCATGTGTCCGGAGGGGGAAAGGTCGAGAACCGCCAGCCGGGCGCTGCCCAGCGTCACTGACCGGCCGCCGGCCTTCAGGCTGACCACTCCGTGGTCGTCCGGCCCCCGATGCGACATCGAGGCGACCATGGCTGCCACGGCGCCATCAGCGGACCTCGGGGCGATCAATCCGGCTATGCCGCACATCTCAAGTCCGCCTGAACAAGGCCAGTTCCAGATTGACGCCGCGCGCCAGGCCCGCCCGCCGCAACAGGCCGTCCAGCGGCCAGGCCGCCGCCACCGCCGCCGCACCCAGAGCGTTTCGCAGCGGCCGCGGCGCGCTCACCAGTGTCTTGGCCAGAGCACGCCAGGCCGCCAGCAGCGCGTGGTCCGGCACGTGCGCCGCCGACCGCGGCACCGCATCCGCCAAGATGGAGAAGACCGGCTCCCGGTCGATGAGCTCCATCTCGGGGCCGAGCGCCCTGTGATAGCTGGCGAGCGAGCGGCGTTTCACGTGAGCTGCAATCTGCCTGTCGTGCGGGACGAACACGTCGGAGACCAGCAGCAGGCCGCCCGGCCGCACCCGCCCGGCCAAGTTCGCCACAGCCGCCTCGAACGCGCCGTCTTCCACCAGGTGATAGAGGACGTCGATGGCCGTCACCAGGTCGAAGGAACGCCCGGGGCCTGCCTCCTCCGGCCACCCCGTCGAGGCGATGTCCTGCTGGAAGAACCGGCCCCAGGGGAACTCTCTGCGGCAATGATCCACGGCCTCGGCGGAGATGTCCAGCCCGGTCCATCGGGACACCGCCAGCCGCGCCCAGGTTTGCGCATAGGCGCCCACGCCCGCGGCGGCCTCCAGCAGCGAGGGAGCCTCGGCGCGCCCGTTGCGCCCCAACAGCCGCCACACCGCCCGCCTGCGCAGGCGGTAGGACGCCCGGTTGAATCCCTCGCCCAGCCCCGCGTAGCCCACCGCTGACAGCCGGCCGGGGTTGCTGGCGTGGAGCCGGGTCCAGTACGGGCGATTCTCGTATGCCTGCATCGGCCTATGCCTGTAGGATTTGCCTCAGATTCCGGAGGAAGTGAGCGTGTGTGTACCGCTCCATCACCTTCTGGTAGCCGCGCCGCCCCATGGCCGCGGCCTTGTCCGGATGGTTCAGGAGATCGACCAGCGCCCTGGCGATCGAATCGACCGAGGCCGGGTTGACGCACAGGCCGTCCACCCCGTCGGCGACAACCTCGGAGCCGGCGTCCCGGTCGCCCGCCACCACCGGCAGGCCGTGTTTCCATGCTTCCAGATACACGATGCCGAAACCCTCGCCCGTCGAAGGCATGACCATCACGTGGGCGTCGCGGTAGATCCGCTCCAGTTCCCGGTCATCCACGCGGCCTCGAAACCGCACTGCGTGGCTCACCCCCAAATCCCGCGCCAGTTGCTCCAGTTCGGCCCTGAGCGGGCCGTCTCCCACAACCTCATAGCGGGCGCCGGGCGCCTGGGCCAGCACCGCCGGCATCGCCTGTATGACCTTGTCGCAACCCTTGCACCTGTCCTTGCGGCTCAGCCGGGCCACGGTGAGCAGGCGCTGTTCGCCGCCCCCGTTGTTCCTGTGTCCCGGCGCTGACAGCGGCTCATCGACGGCGTTGGGCAGCAGGCAGAACCGCGCCGCCGGCACGCCGTAGGCCGCGCTCATCCGCCCGGCCGTGAGCCGGCTCACCGCGGCCACCCGGTCGATTCCGGCCAGGACCGCCAGGCGCTCCCAGAGCGGGATTCTGCTGCGGAACGACTCGCGCCACACTTCACGCCCGTGCGCAAACAGCACGTGGCGGCTCCGGGGGCTGAGCACCCGAGCGAGCAGCGCGAGCGGCGACAACAGAACGTGTCCGTACAGCACCACGTCCGGCCGCCGCCGGAGCAGGTCGCGGGCAAACGCCGCGGCGGCGCGCAACTTGCTCCGGCCCCCCGGCGTGAATGCCACGCCGGCGGGCGCGGCGGCCGCCTCCGGCGCGGTGTCCCACAGCGCGATCACGCGCGCCTCCAGACCCTCGGAGGCGGCCAGGCCGGCCAGCGCAGTCACCACCCGCTGGTTGAAACGCTCCAGGCCGCCCACGCCGGCGTAGGCTCCCAGGGCGATGAACAGCACTCTCATGGCACCGATGCCCGGACCAGGATGTTCCGGGTGGGGATGCGGGGCCGCGTGGCGCCCTCCGCAATCCAGATGAATTGGTGAAGCACCCTGAGGTACACCTCACGCAGGCGCCCCGCCGCCGTTGTCGCGTTCCAGGCCGAACGGACTTCGATCCGCTCGGGCCGGAATCCGGCCACCTGCATCAGCGTGGCGGCGCTCCTCTCGGTCAGGCCGAACTCGTGCGTCACGTCGGAATACCGGTGGAACCAGCCGGGCAGGCTGCCCATGTTCATGGTCTGGATGACCAGGCAGCCGCCCGGCAGCAGCAGGCCGCGCAATTGCTCGAGGAAGCCGGCGGCCCGCTGCTTGGGCAGGTGCTCCAGCATGTCCATGGCGAAGATCGCGCCGTAGCGGGCCAGTCCGGGCATCCCCGACAGGTTGAGCGCGTCGGCCTGCTCGACGAACGCCAGACCCAGGCGGCGGCAGATCATGACGTTTTCGGGCGACAGGTCACAGCCCGCCAGATTCGAATAACCCAGTTCCCGCAGGTAGCACAGCAAGGCGCCTTCCCCGCAGGCGATGTCCAGGATCGGGGTGGACAGGTCTTGCGGCAGCAGGCCCTTCAGAGATCGCCGGAACGACCGGAAGATGGTGGCCCTCGCCCCGGCATCTTCCACCGTCGGACGCCGGTTGTAAGTGTTGTAGAACTCAAGCACCTGCCCGGTGGTGCCCGTTGCGCGCCTGCCCGGGTACGCCGGAATCATGCTTTCAGAACATCGGTCCACAGCGCAGTAAGCCTTTCCGCAATCCTCTGGTGCGTGTAGTATCGGCCAACCCGGCCGATTCCGTAGACCTCCACCTCCTGCCGCCAGTCCGGCAGGCGGATCAGCCGCTCCAGGATCGCCGCCAGTTGCCCCGCGTCCTCCTCCGGGAAGACAAGATCCGGCCGCCCGATCACCTCGGGAATGGCTCCCGAGGCTGAGCCCACCACGGGTATTCCCATGGCCATGGCTTCGATCAGGACGTGGCCGAACTGCTCTTTCCAGAACGCGGTCTGCCGCGACGGCAATACCAGCACGTCCAGTTGTTGCAATACTTCAGGCACGCGCGAGTGGGGCAGCGCGCCCGTCCACGCAACTCTCCCCGAGATGCCCAGATCCTCGGCCAGGATCCGGAGCTGGCCCCCGAGGGGACCGGCGCCGCATATGGTGGCGCGGAAGCGGCGCCCCCTTTGCGCCAGCACCGCCAGCGCCTGGAGCAGCAGGTCGACGCCTTTCTCACGCACCAGCCTGCCCACGAAGCCAACGTTGAAGTCGCCCGCCCGCCTGCGGCTGGAAGGACAAAAGAAGGAAGGATCGACGCCCAGCTGGGGGATGACCTCGACCCGCCCGTTGAAACCCCACCTGCCCGCCAGCGCCGCCCCCTCCGAGCTGCCGCCGATGACCGCGCCGGCTGCCGACAGGACCGTCCGCCTGGCCGCGCGCTGCGGCAGCGGAAGCCGCCGGTCCAGATTCTCCCAGCCGAACACGGCCAGTTTGCACCGCATTGCCCTGGCGGCCAGGGCAAGCTGGGCCGAAGCCAGGGAGTAGACCTCCTGGTCCACCTGGAGGATGTCGGGCCTGAACCGGGCCAGCGCACGCACAACCGCTGCGGGCTCAAACAGGAAGCTGGCGACGTGCCCGGCGCGCGCCACGGGCGCCGTGAAGACCGTGTACGAGCCAAAGCCGGGCTCCGGGCCAAACGGCTCGCCCGCATCCAGGCCGTTCAGGTTCCGCCAGCGGGCAGGTATCAGCGCGCCCACCGCCTCGCAACACCGCGCCAGCGCTTCCAGTTTCTGCTGGTTGATGCGCAGCATATAGGTGTGTCCGGCCACCAGCACTCGAATCGGCGCGATCACAGCGCCCTGGGACGCCGCCTGCGGCCTGGACC
>JBBITL010000070.1:18791-22375 GCA_037440765.1 Solibacteraceae bacterium | reverse complement strand
CGCACCATCGTCGTGAGCGGGGGGCCGGAGGGCGAGTCCTCGGCGGCCCTGGCGCTGCGCCGGTTCCTGGCGGGCCAGGGGATACCCGAACATCTCATCCAGGTGGAGGACCGCTCCACCGGCACCAGGGAAAACGCGCTCTACACCGCCCAGCTGCTGCGAGACCGTCCCGGCCGGAAGATGCTGCTGACCAGCGACTACCACATGTACCGGGCAGCCGGCGCGTTCCGCAAGGCCGGACTCGATGTGGTGCCGCTCCCTTTCCCCGATGTCCGCAAGCGCGTGAACTCCTGGCGCGGCCGCTGGCCCGCGTTCCTGGACCTGGTCCAGGAGACGGCCAAGATCGTCTACTACCGCGCGCGCGGCTGGATCTGAAGCGCACAAGCCCGGTGCTATGATGAAGGCTCATGACGCGGGGTTCGAGCCTGCCGGTAGTGGTCATCGTGGGCCGGCCCAACGTAGGCAAGTCAACGCTGTTCAACTCCATCCTGGGCAACCGGCGCGCCATCGTGGGCGACGAGCCCGGAATCACGCGCGACCGGATCCACGGAGAAGCCGTCCACCGCGGGCGCCGTTTCGAGCTGATCGACACCGGCGGAATTCTGCCGGACGAAAGAGAGCTGATTCCACGCGAGATCTTCCGGCAGGCGCGTGCGGCCATGGATCAGGCGGCCCACGTCATCTTCCTGGTGGACGGGCGCGCGGAGATCACCGCCGTGGACCGCGAACTGGCGGGGTTTCTGCGCCGGCAGGGCCGGCCGGTGTCGCTCGCCGTGAACAAGATCGACGCCGCGGCGCGCGAGGTGCTGGCGCATGAGTTCCACTCACTGGGCGTCGCCCCGCTGTTCCCGGTTTCCGCCGAGCATCGCCTGGGCGTCGAGGAACTCCTCGACCATGTGACCGCGGGCTTTCCGGCCGAGGACCAGACGCCCGGGCCGGAGGCTCATCCCCCCATCAAGGTCGCCATCATCGGACGGCCGAACGTGGGAAAGTCCACTCTGCTGAACGCGCTGGCGGGAGAGGAGCGATCCATAGTCTCGCCGGAGGCCGGCACCACCCGCGACGCGGTGGATCAGAAGGTTCTGGCGGGCGGGGTCGAGTACATCTTCGTCGACACGGCCGGCATCCGCCGCAAGGGCAAGACCAGGCTGATGGCGGAGAAACTGAGCGTGGTGATGGCGCGGCGGCACATTCGGATGGCGCACGTCGTGCTTTTCCTGCTCGACGCCGGCGAGGGCGTGGTGGGCCTGGACGCGACCATCGCCGGCTACGCGCACCAGGAGGGACGCGGCGTAATCCTGTGCGCCAACAAGTGGGACGCCGCGCCGGACAAGAACCGGCGCAGGTTCCTCGAGACGGTGCGTGATGAGTTCAAGTTCCTGGACTATGCGCCGCTCGCGTTCCTGTCGGCCCGGACCGGCGCCGGCGTGAGCCAGCTTTTCCCGCTTATCCGGCAGGTGTACGACGCGGCCTCGCAGCGCATAACGACGGGCGAGTTGAACCGCTTCGTGGAGCAACTGCGATTCGAGCCGGATCTGAAGGTTCTCTACGCCACCCAGGCGTCGGTGAGGCCGCCCACGTTCGTCCTGTTCACCAACGCCCCGGGCAAGCTCCATTTTTCCACCGAGAGGTTTTTCATCAACCGGTTGAGGAAGCGCTTCGGGTTCCGCGGCTCGCCGATCGTGGTCAAGGCCCAGAAGCGGCGCAACTGACCGCGACAGGCCAGGAGGGCTGTCCCGCCGCGAGACGGGCGCCCCGCCTGTCCGCGCTGTGCTAGTATGGCACGGCCGCAGCTCATGACACCCGCCGGGGCCATCCTGCTCGACCAGATCACGCGCCAGGGGCCGGTCTCCTTCCGGCGCTTCATGGAAGTGGCCCTCTATCACACCGAGCACGGCTACTACCGTCGGCGGCGAGAGATCTTCGGGCGCGAGGGCGACTACTACACCGCCGCGCAGCTCCAGCCGGTCTTCGGCATCCTGATCGCCGCGCGCATCCGGCAGTTCTACGAGCAAGCCGGCCGGCCGGCGGACTTCACGGTTGTGGAACTTGGCGCGGGCCGCGGCGAGATGGCCGGGGCCCTCTCCGAGTTCCGCTACTTCCCGGTGGAACTCGGCGGCCGCTGGCCTGAGCGTTTCAGGGGCGTCGCCTTCAGCAACGAGTTCTTCGACGCGCTGCCGGTGAGCGTCGCCGTCCGCCGCGGCGACGCGTTCCGCCAGATGCTGGTGGGGTGGCGGGAAGGCCGCTTCGCGTGGGTGGAAGGTCCGCCCGTGACCGGTGAACAGGCGGAGTATCTGGCGAGGTACGGCGCGTCGCTTGAGGACGGCGCCTGGATCGAGATCAACCTGGACGCGCTCCGGCGGCTTGAGGAGATCTCGGCGCGGCTGGACAGCGGGTGGGTTGTAACGATCGACTACGGCTACACCTCGCGCGAGCTGGCAGGCTTCCCCCGCGGCACGCTGATGAGCTACCGGCGGCACGCCGCCGGCGAGGACGTGCTCGCCGATCCGGGCGAGGGCGACATCACCGCGCACGTGCCGTTCACTGCCTTGCAGGATTGGGGCGAGCGCGCCGGCCTGCGGACAGTGCGGTTCGAGAACCTGTCACGGACGCTGCTGGACGCGGGCGAACCGGACGGCTTTGAGGCCGCGCTCGCCGCGGCCTCAGAGTCGCAGCGGCTGCAACGGCGGTTGCAGCTTAAGACGCTGCTGGCAGGCATGGGGGAGCGGTTTCGCACTCTGATTCAGAAGAAGGGCTAGCTGACGCGCGCGGTTCTGCGCCTTCGAGGCGTTGCACAGAACCGCGACCGTGACGGAGCAGGCTTGCAGGCCTAAGGACTTCTGACTCAGGACACCAGAGGGCAATAAAAAAGGCCCCGGTAGCCCGGGGCCTTTGGCAGAACTTTGTGACCTGCAATCCCTGTCCGGGACGCGGTTGCTACTTCTTCTTCTTCGCCGGAGCCTTCTTCTTCGCGGGCTTTGCGGCTTTCTTGGTCGCGTTCTTCATCGATTGATTCTCCCAAACATCAAAGTCGCGTGATCTGATGAAACGATCACAGCGTGATTCATATATAAGGTGGTTCTTGCCGAAAGTCAAGAGAAAAATGCATGCGGATGCGGAATCGGGCGCGGGAGGCGGGGCGGGCGGACACGAAAGAACGCGCGCGCTGAAAATTGTTTTAATAGGAAACATGGTTGCGCGGGGCGCATGGAGCCACTGGCGGGCGAGCCGGTACTGCGCGCTGGCGCTGATCATGACGCTCGCCGTCAGCGCGTCGTGCGCGAGACGCAGAACCGTCCGTCCACCGGCTGCGCCGGTGATCGGTTGGGCGGAACTCGGCCTGGCGAGCTGGTACGGTCACCCTTACCACGGGCGGCGGGCCGCCAACGGCGAAGTTTACGACATGGAGAAGCTCACCGCGGCGCACCGCACGCTGCCCTTCGGCACGTGGGTGGAGGTGCTGAACCTGTCCAACGGCAGGCGCGTAGTGGTCCGCATCAACGACCGCGGTCCATTCGTGGAGGGCCGCATCATCGACCTGTCGCGGGCCGCCGCGCGCCAGATCGAGATGATCGGGCCGGGCG
>JBBITL010000070.1:0-18781 GCA_037440765.1 Solibacteraceae bacterium | reverse complement strand
TGATGGATGGCCATTATGTGCCCAACCTCACCATCGGGCCGGGCGTGGTCAAGGTGCGCCTGGAGGTGATTCGGGCGCCGCGGGCACTGGCGGCGCCGGATCAGTTCGCCGTGCAGGTCGGCGCTTTCGTTATCCGCGCCAACGCTGAGCGGCTGGAGCGGTCGCTCCGCGGCCGCTATCCAGACTGCCGCGTGGTCCACCGCGAGAGTTCCCACCCCCCCTGGCGCGTGCTGGTGGGCGCCGAGCCCAGCCCTGAGGCCGCCGGCCCGCTGGCCGAACAACTGAGGCGGGAGCTTGGCGCGGCCTTTGTGGTGCGGCTGGATGCACCGGCCCCCAGTGGACTATAATCCATTGCAGGGTGTCCCATAGCACCGCGGACGCCCCGCCCGTCCTGGTGGGGCAGTCCTCCCGGATCCGTCAGATCCTCCAACTCACAGAGAAGCTCGGCAGGTCCAGGTCTCCCGTGCTCATCCTGGGCGAGACCGGAACCGGCAAGGAAGTAGTGGCTCGCGCCATTCACGCCGCCGGGCCCCGGGGCCCCTTCGTGCCCATCGATTGCTCCGCGCTGGTGGGCCCGCTGATCGAGAGCGAACTGTTCGGCCACACGCGCGGCGCTTTCACCGGCGCCGCGGGACCGAAGACGGGCCTGGTGGAGATCGCCAACGGCGGAACGGCCTTCTTCGACGAGATCGGCGAGCTCGGCATGGACGTGCAGGCCAAGTTGCTCCGCCTGATCCAGGAGAAGGAGTTCCGGCCTGTGGGCTCGGTCGAGCGCCGCAAGGCCGACTTCCGGGTGATAGCGGCGACCAACCGCGATCTGGCCCGTGAAGTGGACAAAGGCGCCTTCCGCCGCGACCTCTACTACAGGCTGAACGTGATCGTCCTGCGCCTGCCTCCGCTGCGCGAGAGGAAGGAGGACCTCAGGGCCCTGGTGGATCACTTCCTGGCCCGCTACGGCAACCGCCACGTGCTGACGCACGAGTGCATGGACGCGATGCTGAGCTACGACTGGCCGGGCAACGTCAGGGAACTGGAGAACTGCGTGCAGCGCATGGTCGCCATCAACTCCGGGCCTCTGCTGCACACAGCGGACCTGCCCTCGTCGCTACAGAACGCCCTGGAGGCGCGCCGCCCGCCCCGCATGTCGGCAGCGGCGGGCGCGGTCCACGGTTCGACGCCGGAGGAATACGTCCAGATGCCGCTGTTCTCGCTGACGGAGATGGAGCGGGACGCGATCGTGCGCGCTCTGGAGTACACCAGGGGTGACCGGGCCATGGCGGCTCAGCTTCTGGGAATAGGAAGGACCACTCTTTACCGCAAACTGAAGGAATACCGGCTGGCGACCTAAGCAGCGCCCCTGCCGCCACCCCTCCATCAGCGGCCGGCGTCAGACGCGCGGTTCTTCGTCGACGGCGATCTTCAGCGCCCGAAGGAATTTCTCATCCTGCGAGGTCCACTTGACCCGGGCCGCGGCCCTGAACTCCCCGGCCGGCAGCGCGGGCATTTCCTCGGAGTCGAGGAGGTCGCCAGCGGCCCCGCACTTGTTGAACCCTATCGTGGCTTCCAGCACCAGAAAGACCTCGTAACCGGCGCTCTTGATATCGCCGATCGCGGTCGCGATGCGGTCCGATTCGGATAGGGATTCGTTGATTGCGTTTCCCAGTTCCTGCATCATCAGCTTGAGATGCTCTTCCACAGCGGGCCCCTTCTCAGGATAGCATTGTTCATCAGGACGTCCCCGTGGCTATACAGAGGCGGCCGCCCCGCTCCCATCCAACTTATCGGCCGGGCAGGCGGCGTTTGTTAGGATAGGAGGCGGGAGCCTCATGTCGCGAGTCGGCCGGGAGTTTGTACGGCACATCCTGCCGCAGATCATCAAGCCCATACGCGCGCTGTGGAACGAGATGATCGGATTCGTGTTCCTGTGCCTGGCCGTGGTGCCCATCCCTCGAACATACCGGGGATACCGCCAGTTTAGCGAGACCGGGGAAGGGCTGTTTCCCCTGGTGGTGTCGGCGATCTTCATCGCCGTGATGGCCGCCTTCGGCATTCACTCCTTCCTCAGGGCCCGCAAGATCGCCCGCTCCTGAACGAGTCTGTGTGGAAGTGATACACGTCCTCGGAGGCGGGCTGGCGGGAACGGAGGCCGCCTGGCAGATCGCACAGGCGGGTGGCCGGGTGGTCCTTTACGAGATGCGGCCGGCCCGCGCCACGGCCGCGCACAAGACCGGCCTTCTGGCCGAGCTGGTTTGCAGCAACTCGCTTAAGAGCGAACAGGAGTTCACCGCGCCGTGGCTGCTCAAGCAGGAGCTGCGGCGGCTTGGCAGCCTCCTGCTCGATGCCGCCGCCCAGGCCAGGGTGCCGGGAGGTCACGCGCTCACCGTGGACCGGGACAGGTTCGCTGCGGCCGTCACAGGCGCGATCGAAGAGCACGCTTCCATCGAGGTCCGGCGGAGGGAGGCCGCCGCACTGCCTGACAGCGGCATTACCATCGTCGCCACCGGCCCCCTCACCAGCGACGCTCTGGCCGTTGACATCGCCCGGCGCACCGGCGCTGAACGGCTGTTTTTCTACGACAGCATCAGCCCCATCGTGGACGCCGAGTCCATCGACATGTCGGTGGCCTTTCGCGCCTCGCGCTACGGCAAGTCTCTCGACGCAAGCGGCGACTACCTCAACTGCCCGCTCGATAGAGACCAATACGGCCGCTTCGTGGAGGCACTTCTGGAGGCCCGGCGCCACCAGCCCCACATCCCCGATGACGTTCCCTACTTCGAGGCTTGCCTCCCTATCGAGGAACTGGCTCGCCGGGGACCCGACACACTGCGCTTCGGTCCCATGAAGCCCATGGGCCTCACCGACCCGAGAACGGGCCGCCGCCCCTGGGCCGTGGTGCAGCTCCGCCAGGAGGACCTCAGGGCCGCGAGCTACAACCTGGTGGGCTTCCAGAATTCCCTGCGCTACGCGGAACAGGAGCGGATTCTGCGTTTGATCCCGGGTCTCGAGAACGCCGAGTTTCTCCGCCTCGGCCAGATCCACCGCAATACTTACGTCAACTCGCCGGCGCTGCTATCATCCACACTGGAGCTGAAGCAGGAGGCGGGGATCTTTTTCGCCGGCCAGATTTCAGGCGTGGAGGGCTACGTGGAGGCCATAGCCACCGGCCTCATGGCCGGCCGTCACGCAGCGGCGCGCGCCGCCGGGCGCGAGCCAAGGCCACTGCCGCGGCCGACGGCCCTGGGGTCGCTCAGCGCCTATGTCTCGGGCGCCAGCCCGGCCGGCTACCAGCCGGCCAACATGACCTTCGACCTGCTTCCTCCGCTCGAAGGCCGCGACAAACGCGCGCGGCGCGCGGCACAGTGCCGGCGCGCTCTGGAAGCGCTCGAGGAGCACCTGGCGACCCATGCTTGATCTGGAGCCGCAGGTCGAGGCATTCCTGGCCAGCCGCCGCCGCCAGAACGTCAGCGAGAATACGCTGCGCGCCTATGCCTCCGACCTTCGCCAGTTCCTCGACTACCTGCCCAGGGGCGCCGTCGAAATCGATCTGCTCCTGATGCGGGGCTGGCTGGCGGACCTGTACGGCCGGCGCCTGGATCCGGCATCGATGCGCCGCAAGGTAGCCGCGCTGCGCTCCTTTCTGCGCTTCCTCGCCAGCCAAGGCCTGGCCCCGGCCAGGACCGCCCGGCTGCTAGGCGCCCCCAAGGCCCATGCGAAGATCCCTCGCGTGATGACGGCCGAGCAGGCCAACAACCTGCTTGATGCCGCTCCCGGGCGTCAGGAGCGCCCGCAGGTGGCCCGCGACGTCGCCATTCTTGAGCTTCTCTACGGCTGCGGCTTGCGGGTCAGTGAGCTGGCGGGCCTCAACCTGGAGGACATCGACCTCGGCGAACGCTGGCTGCGCGTCCGGGGCAAGGGACGAAAGCAGAGGCAGGCGCCCATCCCGTCCAAGGCGGCTGCCGCACTGGAGAGCTACCTTAACGCCAGAAAGCCTGCCGGGAGCGAAACGGCGGTCTTCCTGAACCACAGAGGCGGCCGTCTGACGGACCGTTCGGTCCGGAACATCGTCAAGTTCTACGCCACGCTGCTGACCGGTGATTCCTCGGTCCACCCCCACAGCTTCCGGCACGCCTATGCCACCCACCTGCTGAGCGACGGTGCGGATCTCCGTTCGATTCAAGAGCTTCTGGGCCATGCCCGGCTTTCCACAACGCAGCGGTACACAAAGGTTTCGCTCGAAGACCTGATGCGGGTCTACGACAAGGCGCACCCCAAGGCGTGAAAAGACTTGACAATGCCTCACTAAGCTTTGATAATGGTAGTGTGCTAAATCTATAGTGACGCACTGATTAAGGAGGTTGTCAAAGTCATGAGCAAGATCATCGGGATCGACCTGGGAACGACCAACTCGGTCGTTGCCGTCATGGAGGGGGGGCAACCCGTGGTCATCCCCAACCAGGAGGGGGCCCGTACGACTCCTTCCGTTGTGGCCTTCGCGCGCAGCGGAGAGCGCCTGGTGGGCCAGGTGGCCAAGCGGCAGGCGGTCACCAACCCGGAGAACACCGTCTACTCGATCAAGCGGTTCATGGGCCGCAGGATCAACGAGGTCAATGAAGAGATGAAGATGGTCCCCTACAGGGTGGTGGTGGGGAGCGGGGACGATGTGCGCGTGGACGTCTCGGGCAAGAAGCAGTCACCTCCGGAGATCTCGGCCATGATCCTGACCAAGCTCAAGGAGGCGGCCGAGGCCTACCTGGGACAGAAGGTCACCCGGGCCGTGATCACCGTGCCGGCCTATTTCAACGACTCCCAGCGCCAGGCCACCAAGGACGCGGGCAGGATCGCGGGGCTGGAGGTGATGCGCATCATCAACGAGCCCACCGCGGCGGCTTTGGCTTACGGCCTCGACAAGAAGAAGGATGAGACCATCGCGGTCTATGACTTCGGCGGCGGCACCTTTGACATCTCCATACTGGAGGTCGGCGAGGGCGTGGTGGAAGTGAAGTCCACCAACGGCGATACGCACCTTGGCGGCGACAACATCGACCAGCGCATCATCGACTGGATCGTGGCGGAGTTCAAGAAGGAGAACGGCATCGACCTGAGCCGGGACCAGATGGCTCTCCAGCGGCTGAAAGAGGCGTCCGAGAAGGCCAAAATCGAGCTGTCCACGCTGCTGGAGACCGAGATCAACCTGCCCTTCATCACGGCCGACGCCAGCGGCCCGAAGCACCTGGTGATGAAACTCACGCGGGCCCGCTTCGAGCAGATGGTGGAGGATCTGCTGTCACGCACGGTGGGGCCGTGCAAGCAGGCGCTGTCGGACGCCGGCATCAACCCCTCCAAGATAGACGAAGTGGTGCTGGTGGGCGGTTCGACGCGAATCCCCAGGGTGCAGCAGATTGTCAGGGACCTGTTCGGCAAGGAGCCCCACAAGGGCGTGAACCCGGACGAGGTGGTGGCGGTGGGCGCCGCGGTGCAGGGCGGCGTGCTGGGGGGCGAGGTCAAAGACGTGGTCCTGCTCGACGTGACCCCCCTGTCGCTCGGCATAGAGACCCTGGGCGGCGTCTTTACCAAGTTGATCGACCGCAATACCACGATCCCGACCCGCAAGAGCGAGGTCTTCTCGACGGCTTCCGACAGCCAGACCTCGGTGGAGATCAAGGTCTACCAGGGCGAGCGCTCGATGGCGCTCGATAACCGGCTGCTCGGCGTGTTCCAGCTCGTGGGGATTCCGCCGGCGCCGCGAGGGATCCCCCAGATCGAGGTCACCTTCGACATCGACGCCAACGGCATCCTGAACGTCAGCGCCAAGGACCGCGCCACCGGCAACGAGCAGAAGATCACCATCACGTCCAGCTCCGGGTTGAGCAAGGACGAGATCGACAAGATGGCCAGGGACGCCGAATCGCACGCCGCCGAGGACCGCAAGCGCAAGGACGAGGTCGAGGCGCGCAACCGCGCCGACTCCATGGTGTACAACGTGGAGAAGATGCTCAAGGAGCACCGCGGCAAGATCGGCGACAGCGACGCCAGTGACATTGAGGCCGCCGTGGCCGACGCCAAGAGCGCCATCGCCTCGGGTCCGGCCGAGCGAATCAACGCGGCCGCCGACAAGCTGACGCAGGCCAGCCACAAGCTGGCCGAGGCCATGTACCGCGCCACGTCGCAGCAACCGGGCGGCGGCTCCGCTGACGCCGGCCAGGCCCGGGCGGAGGCCGCACAGCCGCCCCCAAAGGACAACGTCGTGGACGCCGAGTTCGTCGACGTGGACGACAAGAAGAAATAGCTGACCGCGACCGATGCCGAATCCGGACTACTACCAGACGCTGGGGGTTCCCCGGAAAGCCAGGGCCGAGGAGATCCGCAAGGCCTACCGGCGTCTGGCCCGCAAGTACCATCCCGACGTCAACCCGGGCGATAAGTCCGCGGAAGAACGCTTCAAGAAGGTGCAGGAAGCCTACGACGTTCTGAGCGACGCCAAGAAGAAGCAGATGTACGATCAGCACGGCTTCTACTCCCCCACGGGCTTCCCGCCGGGGGCCGAGGGCCCCCAACCCGGCTCGGGGATGGGCTTCGGGGGCTTCGATTTCTCGGATTTCTTCACGCAGGCGGCGGGCGCCGGAGCCGGCCGCTCGGCGGCGGGAGGCGCGGCGGGCGGCTTCCGCGACATCTTCAGCCAGTTTTTCGGAGGGCAGCGGACGGAGCAAGCCCTACGGCCGGAGAAGGGCGCGGACCTGGAGTATGCCGCCAGCATAGACTTCTGGCAGGCCATTCGAGGCTCCCAGGTGCCCCTGGTCGTCAACCACTTTGAAAGCTGCGGCGGTTGCGGGGGGTCGGGCCGGCAAGGCGGCCGGTCGGCGGCCTGTCCGGAGTGCCAGGGCAGCGGCAACGTCACGCAGGCGGCCGGCGCCATGCGCTTCAGCCTGACCTGCCCGCGTTGCGGCGGGCAGGGGCGCGTCAAGGACCAGTGCCAGCGCTGCCGCGGAGAGGGCCGGATCTCGCGGGCGGAGACCGTGGAAGTCAGGATTCCGGCGGGCGTGCAAAGCGGGGCCCGGCTCCGAGTGCCGGGCAAGGGCAACGCCGGAACTCTTGGCGCGCCCCCGGGCGACCTCTACATCAGCGTACGTGTGGAGCCGCATCCCTTCTTCCAGCGCGAGGGTGACGACATACAGATCCGCGTGCCCGTCACGGTCACCGAGGCCGGGCTGGGCGCCAAGATTGAAGTGCCGACCATCGACGGCCGCGCGCTGCTGAAGATCCCCATGGGCACGCACAACGGCCAGAAGTTCCGGCTCCGGGAGAGGGGCGTCATGAACTCGCGCAAGGGCACCCGCGGCGACCAGATCGTGGAAGTGGCGGTGGAAGCGCCCCGTGTCCGCGACGAGCGGACCAAGGAACTGCTGCGGGAACTGGCTTCGCTCAACAGCGAAGACCCGCGCGCCGGCATCTGGGAGAAAGTGTGACGCATGGCAAGACCCAGGTCCAAAGCCGCCTACATGATCTCAGCCGTGGCCGAGCGCTACCAGGTCCATCCGCAGACCCTCAGGCTGTACGAGCGGGAAGGCCTGCTGAAGCCGTCCCGCAGCGACGGGAATACCCGCCTGTACACGGACGAGGACCTTGACCGCCTGGAGGTCATTCTCCAGTTGACCCGCGAACTGGGGGTGAACCTGGCGGGCGTCGAAATCATCCTGAACATGCGCGAGAAGATGTCGGCCATGCAGTGCCAGATCCAGGAGTTCGTCGAATCCCTCAACCAGGAAATGGCGCTGCGCCTGCGGCAGCAGCAGCATCGGGCCGAAACCTCGCTTGTCCCGGTGGTGAGGTTGTCGCCGGTTGCCGATCAGAAGCCTGCCCGCAGGAAGACCGGCAGGAGCTAGCGAAGGGCCTGGGCGAACTCGCCGGTGGCCGAGTTGATCAGGATGGAGAAGCCGCTGGTGGCCACCGAATCGCCCCACACCACGCGCCACGTCGGGTCAGTGTGCTGCCCGGTCAAATCCAGCAGGAAGGAGATCGGAGTGTTGGGATGTTCTTTGGCGTAGTAGTCGCCCTTCTTCATGGCGATTTCGTATGCTTTGTCGGTGTCGGTCTGGACGACGCCGATCGGGAAAGGGCGCTCCTGGCCCCGCGGACCCGAGTAGCTCTCCGGCTGCAAGCCGAACACACCCTTATGCAGGTTCCCCTGGGCCTCCACCACAGAGTAGGTGTACATCCGCGCGGCCGAGAGGCTTTGTGAGATGAACGTCGCCTCCCAGGCGCCCGACTTGCCGCCCTTGGACTCGACCTCCGACAGGCGGATGCTCCGCACGCGCAGCACCTGAACATCCGGCGCCCACTGGCGGGCCATTCCGTACATCTGGTACAACCCCGTAAGGCCGCTTACCGGCTCCGGAGGCTTGACGGCTTCGGCCTGCTTCTCGGCCGGCGGCTGCGGCGTGCCGCCACAACCCGCCAGGAACAGGAGGGGCACAAGCGCAGAGCAAACCGCTAGTCGTAGCATCTGCATGCCTTCATCCTACCACTGTGGACAGCGTGTGCGGGCAGGGCGTCCCGTGCTATGCTTAGGAGCAACCTAGATTCGGGAGAGGGGGCCTCTCTGTGCGGAATACAGTGAGTGTAGCAATCTCGTGCCTGGTTGTCGTGTGTCTGCTGACGGCGCCGGCCGGCGGCCAACAGGGGGATCCGACGCCTCCCGCCGGGGGTGGAGGAGCGGCGCCGACCGCTCCCACCGCCCCGACTCCAACACCAACTCCAACCCCGACTCCGACCCGGCCAACCATCCCCACTACTCCCACACCGGCCGAGAGGCCGCAGGACCGGCTCCCGGAGATCCAGCGTCCGATATTCCTGTCGGGCAGAGTGGTTTTGGAGGACGGCACGCCGCCGCCGGAAGCCGCAGTCATAGAGCGCGTCTGCGGCGGCCAGGTCCGCCCGGAGGGTTACACGGATACCAAGGGACGGTTCAGTTTCCAGCTCGGCCAGGGCTCCCAGTTTGTGCCGGATGCCAGTTGGAGAGGCGATGCCGGCTTCGGCAGGACCGGTTCAACGGGCGGCTTGGGCTCAAGCACGGGCGTTAGCGAACGCGACCTGTCGGCCTGCGATCTGCGCGCGTCGCTGGCGGGCTACGTCTCCGACGTGCTGCCCCTGATTGGGCGCCGCTTCCTTGACAACCCGGAAGTCGGAACGATCGTGCTGCGACGGTACGGCAACGTGGAGGGGACCACCATCAGCGCCACCAGCTTGGCGGCGCCCAGCAATGCCAGGCGGGCTTACGAGAAAGGGCTGGAGGAGAAGAAGAAGGAGAAGTGGGCCAACGCCGGCAAGCAGTTCGAAACTGCCGTGAAACAGTATCCCAGTTACGCCGCTGCCTGGTACGAGCTTGGCTTCATCAGGGAGAGGCTGGGCGATGCGGAGGGCGCGAGGAAGGCTTACGCCCAATCGCTCGACGCCGACGGCAAGTTCGTCAAGCCGTACCTCCAACTGGCTAGCATGGCCGCCAGGGCCGGCGACTGGAGTCAACTGGCGGACGCAACCTCGAAGGTCCTCCGGCTGGATCCCTACAACTACCCCGGGATCTATTACTATGACTCCGTGGCCCAGTTCAACCTGCGGCACGTGCAAGAAGCCGAGAAGAGCGCCCGCGAGGCGCTCAGACTGGACAAGCAGAACCATTTTCCAGGGGTTAACCACATTCTGGGCGTGATTCTCGCCACCAAGGGCGAGTTGACTGACGCCGCCGGATACCTGCGGACTTACCTCAAGCTGGCCCCTGCCGCCGGAGACGCGGCGGTGGTGAAGAAGCGCCTGGAAGCCATCGAGTCGGCCGCCGCCAAGGCCGCGCAGCGTTAGCAACTTGCGAAGGACAGGCGGGTGCGCCTGTCTGGTGCGACAGGCCTCCCGGCCCGCCGGCAGCCTGCTAACGCTCCCGGTAAAGGGAGTCGCGAATACGCAGGTACCACTCGGGGCCGAGGCGCTCAGGCCAGAGGGGAGATTCACACCACTTCCCCTTCCCCGCAGCCGCCGGATTCCCCGCACCGGTGATGATCGGCAGCAGACTGGACCCCGGCGCAGACTCCCGCACGCGGGCCAGCGCCAGGTCCTGTGAAACGTCGCGCAGCAGGAACCAGCGTACGTTGCCGCCGGGGGCGGCCGGCTCCGCCCTGCCGCCGCCACACAGATACGACCGGACGGCGGCGCGCGCCGTGGCGTCCACCGGCTCAGTCACGGGCGCCAGCGGCACGTCCACCGGCTTGTGCTCCGGGACCACGGCCTGCACCAGGCGGATTTCCATCGGGTAGATGATCCACTGGCCGTCCACGTAGAGTTCGGGCTCCAGTTTCGTCCGCTGGACCTCGGCGCCCGCCGGCACCGAGACGTCCATCAGGAAGGTCACCGTGGTCTGGCCGGCAATCCGCTGGCCTGTCTCGGGGAGCCTGCCTGTGATGGGGAGCGCAGCCGGTTCCAGGGCGTCGGGGATCCATTGGTCGCCGTGGCGGGCGTAGATCTCGCGGTACATGGCCACGCCAAGGTAGTCTTCCGGATTTTGTCCGATGTACAGGGCGAAGTCCTTGCCCGGCGGCACGGTGACCGCCACTCGAAAGACGGTGCTCGAATTCCTCCCGATGGCGGGGGAGAGAATCTCGCGCGGCCCGATATCGGGATCTGGCGCGCGGTCCGCAGCGACGACGTTGCCAAACGGGTCGATGCGCTGGAAGCCTGAGTACACCTTGACCGACGGCAGTTGCGCCGAAACGCACGCCGCCGAGGCGAGCGCCGCCACCCAGGCCGCCAGCGCCGTTCTCATGCGAGGTCCCATTTCTCGGGATGAAGCAGCGCGTCGCCGGTCACCAGCACCGGCCGCCGCAGGATTTCTTCGAGTTCCTCCAGGTAGCTGTTCCCGGTGGACTTCATCACCCTGGCTACCTCCGGATGGACGCGCAGCACGGCGTTGGGGGTCTCAATGGCCGGGGCGATCTTGACGGCCTCCTGAAGGATGTCTCCGATCACGGTCTGCACGCTCTTGACGTAGCCTGCGCCCTCGCAGGCGGGGCATGGCGAGCACAGCGTGCGCTCCAGGCTCTGCTTGACCCGCTTACGGGTGATGGCCACCAGCCCGAAGTCGTTGAACTGGAGAATTTTGTACGGCGCCCGGTCGCGCTGCATCTCGTCTTCGAGCGCCTGCATCACCTTCTGGCGGTTCTTGCGCTCGTCCATGTCGATGAAGTCCACGACGATGATGCCACCCAGATCGCGCAGCCGGATCTGACGGACGATCTCCCGGATGGCCTCTGTGTTGATCTTGACGATGGTGTCCTCCAGGCGGTTCGACCTGCCAACGAACTTGCCCGTGTTGACGTCGATCGCCACCAGCGCCTCGGTCTGGTTGATCACGATGTAGCCGCCTGACTTCAGCCAGACCTTCGGCCGCAACGCCCGCTCCAGCTCTGCGGTGATATTGAACACGTCAAAGACGGGCGCCTGGCGCGTGTAGAGCTTGATGTGGGGAACCATGCGAGGCTGCATCCGTTCCACGAACCTCAGGACGCTCTCGTACACCTGTTCGTTGTCTACCCAGACGGCTTTGAAGTCCTCGGCAAACTGATCGCGCAGCAGACGCTGCACAATGTCGAGGTCGTGATGAACCAGCGTCGGAGCCGGCCGGCTCTCGGCTTTCTGGCGGATATCGAGCCACAGGTTGTAGAGGAACGCCATGTCGGCGGCGATGTCCTTCTCGCTCTGGCCCTCGCCCGCCGTGCGGACGATGAAGCCGCCCGACATGCCGGTGCGGTGTGTCTGGAGAATCCGGCGCAGGCGGTGCCGCTCCTCGTCGGAGGCTATCTTGCGGCTGACGCCCATGTGATCAACGGTCGGCATGAAAACGACGTAGCGGCCGGGAAGGGCGATGTGCGATGTGATGCGGGCGCCTTTCTGCCCGAGGGGTTCCTTGGCTATCTGCACCAGGACTTCCTGCCCCTCGCGCAGCAGGTCGCTTATGGACGGCGTGGGCCTGTCGGCCTGCGGCGCGGCCGCCTCGGGGGCCTCGCGGCGCGCGGCCTGCTCAGGCCGCTCGCGGTGCTGCGGACGCGGTTCGGCCTCCGCGCCCCCGCACCGCATCTTCCGGCGCAGCCGCCGGCTCAGCCGGTGAGGGTAGCGCGCCGACGTCTCCCGCACATCCGCCCTGAGGGCCGGGGCAGGTTCCGCGGCGGGCTCACCCTCGGACGGCGCGGCCGGTTCCTCCTGAGGCTCCACAGCCTCCACAGACTCGGCGCCGGAGCCGGAGACTGCCTCCTCATCCGCCAGCAGGGCCGCCTCCGGCCCGGCCACCTCCGCCTGCTCGGCTTCACCCAAAAAACCGGGCTCCGGTTCGTCCCACAAGGCGGGCGCCGCCTCAATGTCCGCTTCGGGCTCGGGCCCGGGGGCTTCCCCGGCGGCCACTTCGGCCTCGGCCACCGGTTCGGCCGCCTCATGCGGCGCGCCGGGGCCGGCGTCAGGCTCAGCGGCGGCCTCGTCCGCGCGGTACTTGGCGAGGGTTTCACCGGGAAGCAACTCGAAGTCCGCACTCTCGGTGGAGGGGGCGGGAGGGGCCGCAGGCACGTATTTGGATTCCGGAATACCTCTTCCCTTGCCGCGGCGGCGCCGGGCGCGCCGGCTTCTGTGATCCCCGCTCTCCGGTTCCGGGCCCGGCTCGGCGGCAGCCGGCCCGGCAGCGGCCGCAGGCCGCGCAGGCTCCGCCTTTTCCGCCCTCCTGCCCCGCTGCTCGGGGCTGGCGGCCATCTTGTCGTACTCCTCGTGTTCCTCGAAAAAGTCGGTTACGTAGAGGAAGGCGTCGCGCTCCAGTCCGAGATCGACGAAGGCGGACTGCATTCCAGGCAGTACGCGGGTTACCCGCCCCTTGTGGATGCTCCCGGCCAGCGAATACTCGCTGGCCCTTTGAAAATAGACCTCGACCAGTTGGTCGTCCTCCAGCACCGCCACTTTTGTTTCGTGCCGGTTGGAAGAAATCACCAGCTCTTTTCCCATGGATACTCCTCACCCTATGGAAGCGAACAGCACGGCAGTCGGGAGGGTCAGAGGCGAAACCCGCCATCGGGCGGGACTTCAGAATCTGGAAGGCCTGGCGTGGAGCCCCGCCCCACGCTTGCGCACCGGAGGGGGACCTCCGCCCCTCCTAATTACACCGGGGAACCCTTTTGCCTCGATCTCCTCGCGGAACCGCGTCCCGCTTCAGTTGACAAACCGCTGGAGTCTCACGTTATTCACCAGCCCCAGCATCAAGAACACCGTCAGGATGCTGGAGCCGCCGTAGCTCATCAGCGGCAACGGGACGCCGGTGACGATCATCCGGCCGACCAGCATCCCAACGTTCACCAGCAAATGAAACAGCAACAACGCGCACACGCCCATGCAGACATACATGCCGGCCCGGTCAGGGGCGGCCTGCGCGTTCTGGACAATCTGCATGAGCATCAGGAAATACAGCGTCAGTACAACCGCCACTCCAACAAATCCATGCTCCTCGGCGAAAGCCGAAAATACGAAATCCGTATGCGCCACCGGCAGAAACCGCAATTGCGTCTGTGTGCCCTGTGACACGCCCTTGCCCCACATGCCGCCGCTGCCCACCGCGATCTTGGACTGGATCACCTGGTAGCCGCTGCCGAGCGGATCGCCCCCGGGGTCCAGAAAGGAAGTCAGCCTTGCCTTCTGGTAATCCCTCAGCATGGTCCAGCTCAGAGGCATCGCCAGCACGAACAGCAGACCGATCACCACCGCATGCTGCCAGCGGAGGCCCGCGAAGAACACCCCGGCGCCGGCGATGGCGGCGTAGGTCAGAGACGTGCCCAGGTCCGGCTGCTTCATGACCAGCGCCATCGGAATCCCCACCAGCAGGCACACTTTCAAAAGATCACGGACGTCCGGACGGTCACCTTTCAACCCGCTCAAATACCTGGCCGCCAGCAGTACCAGTATCAGTTTAACGAATTCGGACACCTGGAATGTGAAGCCGCCTGGAAGGGGGATCCAGCGGCGGCTGCCGAACACTTCTCTGCCCACCAGGAGCACTCCGAGCAACAGGACCAGGCTCACGATGTACAGCGTGGGGGCGAACTCCAGCAGGCGGTGGTAATCGATCCTGGAGACTACGTGCATGGCCACCAGGCCGGCCACGATGAATATGGACTGTTTCCACCAGGTGTCCTGCCACGCCGTTCCCGCCGTCGCGCTGTAGATCTGGAGCACGCCAAGCGCGGAGATGATCAAGGTGATGGCCAGCAGGGACCAGTCCAGATCGCGGCTGGAGCGATAGCCGGTCATCGGGCCAGACCTACTCCGGCGTCGGCCGCGGCGGTGGCGTCCCTCGCCAGAACCGGCCGCGGCTGGCGGCTGCTCTTCTTGTCGAAGTAGGTCCTGATCACGTCCCGCACCACGGGCGCGGCCGCCGTGCTGCCGTGCATCCCCCCCTCCACCAGCGCCACGACCGCTATCTCCGGGAACTCCCGCGGGGCGAAGCCCACAAACCAGGCGTTGTCCTTCAGCAACTCGCCGTCTTTCATGGACCGCAGAGCCTCGTTCGATGCGAGCTGGGCCGTGCCGGTCTTCCCGCACAGCTCAACGCCCTCGATCCTGGCCCGCGCCCCCGTGCCGCCCTCGTTCACCACGCCGCACATCGAATACACCACCTTGGCCACGTTCTCCGGGTTCAGTGTTGCTCGCCGCGGGGTCTCGTGCCGGCCCGGCGCGGCCACCACGTGGGGCGTATACCACACGCCCCCCATCGCCAGGCCGCCGATGGCATACGCCATCTGAACCGGCGTGACCGTCAGGGCGCCCTGTCCGATGGAGACCGAAATCGTCTCTCCGGCGTACCACTTCTGCCGCGTCGTCCGGATCTTCCACTGCGTGGAAGGAACCAGCCCCGCCTGTTCCTGGGGCAGATCGATTCCGGTTCTCTGGCCAAGCCCGGCCAGCTCGGCGTATTCGGCGATCCGGTCGACCCCCAGCCGGTTCCCCACGTTGTAGAAGTAGACGTCGCAGGACTGGACCATGGCTCGATGCAGGTCTGCCGTCCCGTGCCCTCCCTTCAGGTGGCACTTGAAGTAGCGGCCGTAGAAACTGGCGCCTCCGGGGCAATGCGTCTTGAACCCGTCGTCGACGGCGCCGGTTTCCAGCGCCGCCAGCGCCACGATCGGCTTGAAGATCGACCCCGGAGCGAGCTGCGCCTGAATGGCCCGGTTCAGCAGCGGATTGTCCGGGTTAGCCACCAGTTCCTGCCAGTCCCTGCTGCGGATGCCGCCGGTGAACTTGCTCGGATCGTAGGCCGGCTGGCTGACCATGGCCAGGACCTCTCCGTTGCGCGGGTCCAGCGCCACGACCGCGCCCTTGCGCCCCTCCATGGCCAGCTCCGCCACGGCCTGCAAGTCCAGGTCGATGGTCAGGCGGAGCGGCTTGCCCGGCACGGCCTCCTTGAGCCCTATCACCTGGCGTTCGTTGCCCCGGCTGTCCACCACCACCTGCCGCTGGCCATCCACGCCGGTGAGGACCCCGTTGTACTGCCTCTCGACGCCGGCCTTGCCGATGAGGTCTCCCTGGTTGTAGCGCGCGAACTCCAGCGTGTTCAGCTCCGCTTCGCTCACTTCCCCCACGTAGCCGACCAGGTGCGAGGCCAGCCCGTTGCGCGGGTACAGCCGGCGCTGCGCGTGGATCAACTCCATTTCGGGGAAGCCCGGCGCACCCCGGTGCGCCTCCACGAAAGCCAGGTCGCCGCGGCTGAGCTCTTCTTTGATGGTGATCGGCCGGTAGCGCGGCTGCGCGGAGAACCGCTTCAGCCGTGCCAGGACCTCTTCGTACGGCAAGCCCAGACCTTCGGCCACCGGCCGGACGTCTTCGTGCTTCAGGTTGTCGCGCAACAGCATCAGGCTGAACGAGGAGTGGTTGTCGACGATCACCCGGCCCTCGCGGTCCAGGATCTTGCCGCGGGGCGCCGGGATGGGCAGGGCCTTGATGCGGTTCCGCTCGGCCTGTTCGTAGTAGTAATCGGGGTTGCGAACCTGCAACTCCCAGAAGCCGGAAAGCAGGAAGATGAACACAGCCACTATCAGGTACTGAAACAGCGCGATTCGGCCGGTGGCGAACTTGGCGTCGTCGCGCTTCAGGGGCCCCCTCGGCGTCTGGGGGCGTTCGGGCTTCTCGCCAGGAAGGTGCACCGCGGTTCGGGCTCCTCTATCTTCCGCTGTCTCTCAGTTTATCCAACAGGTGGAACAACAGGATACCGGCGGCGACGTTAACCGGCATCGCCAGCAGGACCGGCAGGAACTCCGCCCCGGAAGGGATGCCCAGCAGGAAACGCCGGGCCATCCAGTGCAGGGACTGGTGCGTCACGAACATGGTCAGTATCAGCCCCAGCCGGACCACCGCGTGCCCCGTGTCCAGCCTCACCCCCAGCGCGGCTGAGGCGTAGCCGACCGTGGTCTTGACCATCCCGAGAACGCCGATCGGCTGGTGCGAGAGAGCGTCCTGCGCGAGACCGATCGCCGCCCCGGTCAGCGCCCCCCCGATAGGACCGCGGCGCGAGATCGCCAGGTAAACGGTCACCAGCAGCGGCAGTTCCAGGTATTGCAGCAGCGGGAAGTAGACCGGAACGTAGACCTGGAACAGGATCGCCGCAGCCGGCGCCGCCAGCATGACCCAGGGCCGTATGCGGGCGACCTTCTTATGGCCGCGCCCGGCGGCCGCCATTGTCCAATCCTGGCTGTTCATGGCTTCACGGGCGCGGGCCGTCCCCCGGGCGGGGGCGTTGCGGGCCTCGCGGGCGGAAGGTTGTCGCCGAACGGCCGCTTCAATGTCTCGGCCGCCTTCCGGTGCCGTTCCACAATGCGGTCGGCGTCGGTGCCCGGCGCCACTGCGCCTTGCGCCGGATCCGGCGCGGCCGGCGCGGCGCCTTCGGCTGGTGGAGGCGGCAGCAGGGGCGCGCGCGGCACAGATTCCTCAGCAGCGGGCAGTGGCTGGTGCACGCCCTCCACTACTATAAGCACCTCCTCCAGGCCGCGCCTGAGTCCGCTGGGATCGACCAGCACCTCCTGAAAGACTCTGCCCGGCGTCACCGACTGCACCTGGCCCACCGGCAACCCCCTCGGGAACAGCCGGTCGTCACCCGAGGTGTAGAACCACTCGCCCACCTGGACCCTGTCCTCGATCTCCACGTATTCCACCCGGCATTGTGAACGGCCGGCGCCTCTGAGCGTCCCCTCGATCCTGGAAGCCCCGCTGATCACTCCGGCCGCGAATCCCCGGTCCGTTACCAGCAACACCTGGCTGGCGGCGGGGAATGACGCCGTTACTTTTCCCACGATTCCATCCGCGTTGATGACCGCCATGCCGGGCCGGACTCCGGAGGATGATCCGCGGTCCACCAGCAGCACGCGCGAGTCGATGGCCGGCCCTGCGCCGATCACCCTGGCAGCCACGGTTCGCGACGGCGTGCGCGCCTGAAACGCGCTCAGGGCCGCGGCGCGCTCGGCCGTGCTCAACTCCGATTTCAGGAACCGGTTCTCCAGCCGCAGCCGGTCCACCTCCTCCGCCAGCCGTTCGTTCTCGCGCCTGACTCCCCAAAGCGCCACGTAGTCCCTGACCAGGCCGGAGGCGCCGTCGCTCGCCGACGCCAGCAGCCGCGCCACCGGCGTCACGGCGCTGACGGCCCAGATCCGGAGCAGGCGGACGTCATGGCCGGTTCGCACCTGATAGGCCACCAGGATCAACTGGGCCACGAGCAGCAGCAACAGGATGGTGAAGCTGCGGTAACGGCTGAGCAACGATCCCATGGCCGACCTTGCGGACTGGCTACTCGATGGTGATCTTGCGCAACAAGTTGAAGTCCGTCAGCATCTTGCTGGTGCCGAGCACCACCGAGGCCAGCGGGTCTTCCGCGATCGAGACCGGCAGGCCGGTCTCTTCCTTGATTCGCTTGTCGAAGTTCTTCAGGAGGGCGCCTCCGCCGGTCAGCACGATGCCGCGATCGCTGATGTCGGCGCTGAGTTCCGGCGGGGTGCGCTCCAGGGCCACGCGGATCGCGTTCAGAATCGTCGCCACGCACTCCGAAAGCGCCTCGCGGATCTCGCTGTCATCGATCGTAAGCGTCTTCGGCACGCCCTGGATCAGGTTGCGCCCCTTGATCTCCATCGTGATGGGCTTGTCCAGGGGGTAGGCCGAACCGATCTGCATCTTGATCTGCTCGGCGGTCCGTTCACCCGTCAACAGGTTGTACTTGCGCTTCAGGTACTGGACGATCGCCTCGTCCATCTCGTTGCCGGCGACCCGCACCGAGCGCGAGTACACGATGCCGGACAGCGATATGACGGCCACGTCGGTGGTGCCCCCGCCGATATCGACCACCATGTTCCCGCAAGGCTCGGTGATGGGCAGCCCCGCGCCGATGGCCGCCACCATGGCCTGCTCGACCAGGTGAACCTCGCTCGCCTTGGCCCGGTAGGCCGAGTCCACAACCGCCCGCTTTTCCACCTGGGTGATCTCGCTCGGCACCCCGATGACGATGCGCGGATGCACCAGCATTCTGCGGCCGTGCGCCTTCTGGATGAAGTAGGCGAGCATACGCTCGGTGACTTTGAAGTCGGCGATCACGCCGTCCTTCATGGGCCGGATAGCCACGATGTTGCCCGGCGTGCGGCCGACCATCTCCTTGGCCTCGTGGCCGACCGCTTCCACATCTCCCGTGGTCTTGTTGATGGCGACAATGGAGGGCTCGTTGACGACGATGCCCTTGCCG
>JBBITL010000069.1:0-23448 GCA_037440765.1 Solibacteraceae bacterium | reverse complement strand
GTGCCACAACGGCCGTCCCTGTGCCTATTCTCTCAGAACGCGACCCGGCGCCGGGAACACGGCGCCGGAGCGGGTCACGGCACCCGCGCGCGCGGGCGGAAGTGCAGGTCCACCGCGTACACAGGCAGGTTCACGGGCACCACATAGAGCGCCTGGATCTCCAGCCTGCCGTGCGCGCGGCGCACCTTCACATCCCCGAACCTCACGCCTATCCCCAGCCTGGCCGCCGCGTTTACCACCCCCACGCGCATGGCTTCGTCCGTCGCGCCTGATTTCAGCCCCGCCGCCGCCAGATCCTTGAGTGCGCGCTGGAATTCCAGGTTGCGCCAGTAGGCCGGCAGAAGCCGGACGCCCACCAGGATCAGCAGCGCCAGCGCCGCGGCGCCCGCGGCCATACGCACCCAGGAGGGCTTCATCCCTCTATTCTCACCGACGGAGCAGGTTCCTGGCCAGGAACAGCAGGTTGGCGGGACGCTCAGCCAGGCGCCGCATGAAGTACGGATACCAGGCCGTCCCATACGGCACATACAGCCGCAGGCGCCACCCCGCCGCCAGCAGCCGGCGCTGGAGGTCGCGCCGTATGCCGTACAGCATCTGGAACTCGAAGGCGTCCCTGCGGATTCCTCTCTGCCCGGCGAAACGGAGAGCGTCGTTGATCAGGCGCGGATCGTGCGTCGCCAGCGCCGGACAGGCGCCCCTTTCCAGCAGCATAGCGGCCAGGCGCCGGTAGCTGGCGTTCACCTGGCTCTTGCGGGGAAAGGCGACCGAGGCCGGCTCCCGGTACGCCCCCTTGCAAAGCCGGACGGGCACGCCCAGTTGCACGAGCCCGGCGACATCCGATTCGCTCCGGTACAGGTAAGCCTGGATCACGGCGCGCACCCGGCCGTAGCGCTGGTGCATGGCGGTGACGATGCGCAGGTTGCGGTCCACGTACTCGTGCGACTCCATATCCACCTCGACGAAGCCATCCGCGTCCCGGGCCGCCTGCATCAGCGTTTCCACGTTCTCCATGCAGACCTCGTCTGAGACCCCCAGCCCGAACTGGCTGAGCTTGATCGAGACGCTGGCATGCAGCCCGCCCGCCGAGATGCCGCGGAGCGCCTCCAGGTAGTCGCCGAGCGAGGCCCGGGCTTCCTCCGCCGAGGTGACCTTCTCGCCCAGGTGGTCCACCGTCACCAGGATGCCCTCGCGGTTGAGCCTGCGGCAGACCTCCAGTTCCCGCTCCAGGGTCTGGCCCGCCACGAAGCGCCTGGTCAGCCGCCGGGCCGGCGCGGAGGTTTCCATCCAGCCGCGCAGACGGCGCTGCTCCGACAGGAAAAGCAGCAACCGTCTCAGCATCTCTAGCGGCCGGACTCGCAGGCGAAGCTGGCCGCGTCGTCCGGCGAGCCGCTGCCCTTGTAGCGGGGGTACGCCGGATAGCGGCACAACGGCCGCGAGCCCAGCACCGCGGCGGGACTCTTCGGGTCCCTGCGCGTCTGGATGACCGGTTCCGGCGGCGCGGCGTCCTTCTCCACCCAATCCTGGAGGTGCGCCATCAAGTCGTGGAACTGCGGCAGCGGCACGCCCCTGGCGCTGGCGCCGCTCATCCCGTGGCCGGCGTGGGGCATCACGTAGAAGCGCACGGCGCTGTCAACGGCCGCCTGCCCGTGCCGGGCCACAACCCGCTCGTAGAACCGCATGGTTGCCCGTGGATTGGCGATGTAGTCCGAGTTGGCGGTGATGATGATGAGTTTGCCTTTTCGCTTGAGGAAGCCGGAGAAGTCCTCCCGTACATCAAGCAGATCGGAGATCGCCTGAATCTGCGTCCGGTGCTTCGCCAGGTCCAGGGTGAGCAGGTTGAAATCCTGGCTCCCGTCCAGGCGGCCTTTCTGGAGCGCCGTCCCCAGGCCCGCGTTGAACGCCTTGGGATTGCTCACGTCGGGTTGGGAGGCCGACAGCAGCCATCCGAATGCGCCTTCCATCCCCGTCCCCCAGCCGGGCCAGTCCGTCTCGCCGCTGGCCAGTTTGTAGCCGAACTTCACCGGCGAATGGAAGGAGTTAACCGTCGCAATCTGCGCGTCCGACAGGCAGTGGTTCCCCGCGTCTTTGCCTTCCGGGCAGCGGATGCCCTGTAGCGGGTTGGCGGTAACCGATGAGTCGAGCCGGGCGTTGCAGGCCGCGTAGTTGCCGATGACGCCGTCATCCAGGTTGTCCAGCGAATCGCAGAGCCGCAGAATCTCGTCGCGGACGGCGGCGGCTTTGTCCGGAGGGACCCAGGCGCCCGGAGCGAGCTGCGTGACCCCCTTCACCGTCGGGTCAATCAGCAGCCCGCCGAAGTATGCCAAAGGCACGGCCGAGATCACGCCGTCGTAGTCCTCGGGGTATCGCGTGACCACCTGCAACGCCTCACGCCCGCCCTGCGAGGTCCCGGCGAAGTAGGAGACTCGTGGCGCCTCGCCGAAAAGCATCCTGAGGACTTCGAAAGCAGCGTCGTGCGTCTTCTTGAGCTGCTCGTAGGCGAAGTTGCGCCAGGACTCCTCGTTCGTGATCCAGGCGTTGCCCGCCTGGTGGCCCGAATCGCCGCCATAGAGAGCGAAGCCCTGCGAGACCAGCGCGGGGGCGCCGGGCGGCGCGCCGATTCCCCGGAAGGCAGCGAGCGGCGGGATGACGCCGTTCGAGCCGCTGCCTCCCAGGTGCCAGGATTTCCCGTTCCACTTGACCGGGGCCAGCACGCGGAATTGGATCTCCGGAGCTTGCGGGTCCACGGGCGCGATAGCGCCGCTCACGGTGCAGACCTCCCCGTTCAGGCCGGCCTCGCGGATGACCGCGCCGCCGGTGGCGAGCGCGATGGCCTTGGCCGGGATCGCCCGGCCGGCCAGAGCCGCGCATTCCAGCTTGGGCGAAAGTTCGGCGCTCACGGCCGGCGCGGCAGCCAGCAATAACAGTGCCGTTATCATGGTTCAATTCCTCTCGGATTCCTGGGGACCGTGTCGATGCGCTCCGGGGCAGCCGGCTCATCGCCGCCGGCCGCGCCCAACTCCCGCACCCTGCGCAGCGCGGGGAGAACGCGGGCCTCCCATGAGCCCATCGACCGGTTGAAGGCATCGACCGCTCTGGCCAGGTGGCGCCCTGAGTCCTCGTAGTGCCCCTGCATCACCCGCAGCCGTTCGTAGAACTCGGCCGCCACCTTGCGGATCTCCTCAGCGTGGTCAGCGAGCTGCTGCTGGCGCCAGCCGTAGCCTATGCCCTTGAGAACCGAGATCAGCGTGGTAGGGGTGGCCAGCAGGACCTTGCGTTCCAGCGCGTCCTCGATCAGGGTCGGGTTGTGCTCGAGCGCGGCGCTGAAGAACTGGTCGCCGGGCAGGAACAGCACCACCATTTCGGGGGCGGGCTGGAACTGGCTCCAGTATTGCTTGCCGCTCAACTGGTTCACGTGGGCGCGCACCTGCTGTCCGTGGCGGACGAGCGCCTCGCGCCGGCGGGCGTCGTCGGGGGCGGAGGCTGCATCCAGGAAGGATGCGAGCGGCACCTTGGCGTCCACCGCCAGCGAGCGGCCTCCGGGCAGCCGCACGACCATGTCGGGCCGGATGCGCCCGTCCTCGGTCTGGCCGGTTTCCTGTTCGGTGAAGTCGCAGTGTTTCACCATGCCGGCCAGTTCCGCCACCCGGCGCAGCGTGACCTCCCCCCATCGGCCCCGGACCTGTGGAGCGCGCAAAGCATTGGAGAGCGTGCCGGTCTCCTGGGCCAGGCGCTGGAGTTCCCCGCGCAGCGCGCCGAAGGCGTCCTGGCGCGCGCGATCCAGGTCCCGCACCTGCCCTTCCAGCTTCTCCAGCGCCGACGCGAGAGGCTGCACCACGCCCTCCACCGCGGTCTGGCGCTGGGCCAGGTCGCCGGAGATCTCCGCGCGCACGGTTGCCAGCGTCCCGCGCGCCGCCTCCAGGAACGCCCCCTGGCTGGTGCGCAGCGCCGTATCCGCCAGCGCCTGGAAAGTCTCGCCGAGCTTCGAAGCGGCGCTTTCGGCCGAGGCCAGCCTGGCTTCGGCCACGGCTTGCGCGGTCTCGGCCCGCGAAATTCTGGAGCGGGCCACCAGCGCGGACGCCAGGCCGCCTGTCAGCAGTCCCGCGGCCAGCCCCGCAAGGAAGAGGGTCCAGGCGTCCATGGCTGGGCGCCCGCTAGCTGAACAGCCTGAACGCGGCGTATCCCAGCATCGAGCCTATGGCCGAGCCGGCCAGCACGTCGCTGAGGAAGTGCATTCCCAGCAGGATGCGGGACGCCGCGACGCTCACCGCGCAGAACAGCAGCGCCAGCATCAGTGGAGGGTAGAACAGGCCTATGGGCAGCGCCACGGCGAACGCCGTGATGGAATGGCCCGAGGGGAACGAGAAGTGGTCGGGCGGAAGGATCCTGGCCCAACAATGCGGCTCTATGTGACAGGGGCGCTTGCGCCGGGTCTTGCGCTTGAGCCAGATGAACAGCGAGATTCCGGCCACCGTCGCCAGTCCGGCTGCCGCCAGCGCCGCCAGCGCCTCCATTCCCGCGTAGAGCAGAATCACCAGGCCGAGCACGAACCACAGCCAGCCGTCGCCGCCGCGCGTGGCGCAGACCATCCACAGGCGAACCCATTTGGGCGGACGCCACCTGTGTACCCGCTTCATCAGCCGATGGTCACGACGAGCGATGAACTTCCACATAGACAGCCGGGCAACTTCAGTTTACCGGAACGGGGTGCATCTCCGCCACAGGCCCGGCGCCGGGCTCAAGTCCCCGGGGAGGCTTGGGCGGCCCGGGGGCGCGCGAATTCCAGGTATTCCTGCCTGGGGACCCCCGGCTCGAAGCAGCGCCGGCAGCGCGCCTCGTACATGCCGGCCGCACCCACCACGATCAGTTCGTCGGAAGCCACCAGCCGCTGCGTATGCTTGGCCGGGGCGCCGCACCGTATGCAGATGGCCAGCGTCTTGGTGATGGACTCGGCCAGGCACAGCAGGTCCGGGACGGGCGCGAAGGGCCGGCCCATATAGTCGGTGTCCAGCCCGGAGATGATGACCTGCTTGCCGCTGTCGGCAAGTTGCGTGGCGACGCCGATCAGACCATCCCCCAGGAAGTTGGCCTCGTCGATGCCCAGCACCTCGGTGCGCCAGTCCAGCGCCTTGAGGATGCCGGGGGCGCTCTCGACCACTTCCGACTTCATTCGCAGTTCCCCGTGCGAGACGATCTCGTCGAGCGAGTAGCGGCTGTCGAGCGCCGGCTTGAAGACCTGCACCCGTTTGCGGGCGATCATTGCCCGGCGCAGCCGGCGGATCAACTCCTCGCTCTTGCCCGAAAACATCGGGCCGCAGATCACCTCAATCCACCCGGCGCTGTTGGTGAGGAAACTCATTGTTCCATTGATAGCACGACAACCCCGCCCGCCGTCTCCCGCGGCCGCCACGGCTGTGGAAAAATAGATTCGTTGAAGCGGATCGATCTTGTCTACTTTGAGGCCGGAGGAGGCCACCGTGCGGCCGCCAACGCACTCAAGGTGGTCATCGAGGAACAGCGGCGGCCCTGGGATGTCCGTCTCGTCAATCTCCAGGAAATCCTTGACCCGCTCGACGTGTTCCGCCTGCTGCTCGGCCGCCGCCTCCAGGACGTCTACAACCTGCTCCTCAGGCGGGGCTGGACGCTCGGCACCAGCCACCTCTGCGTGATGATGCACGCGGCCGTCCGCTCCAGCCACCGCCAGCAGGTGCGCCTGATAGAGCGGCAGTGGCGCTCCAGCCAGCCGGACCTGGTGGTTTCGCTCGTCCCCAACTTCAACCGGTCGCTGCTCCAGAGCCTCAGGAACGTCCGGCCGGCCGCGCCCTTTGTCACGGTCCTCACCGACCTGGCCGACTATCCGCCGCACTTCTGGATCGAACGCCAGGACCAGTATCTGGTCTGCGGCTCGGACCGCGCCGTCGAGCAGGCTCGGGAGCATGGCTACTCGCAGGACAAAGTGTTCCGCGCCTCGGGCATGATCCTGCACCCGCGCTTCTACAAGCCGGTCACCGTGGACCGCGCCGCCGAACGGAAGCGCCTGGGCCTGGACCCGGACCGCGCCACCGGCCTTGTGATGTTCGGGGGCGAAGGCTCCAAAGCGATGCTGAGCATCCTGCGGCGGCTCGACCGGTCCACGCTGGACCTCCAGTTGATCATGATCTGCGGCCACAACCAGAACCTCGCTTGCCAGCTCGCCGAGCACCAGGGACGCCTCCGGGTATTCGTCGAGGGATTCACCTCCGAGGTGCCCTACTACATGCACCTTTCGGACTTCTTCGTGGGCAAGCCCGGCCCCGGCAGCATCAGCGAGGCCCTGGCCATGAAACTGCCGGTCATTGTGCAGTGCAACGCCTGGACGCTGCCCCAGGAGCGCTACAACACCGTCTGGGTGCGCCAGACTGGAACCGGCCTGGTGCTGCCCGGTTTCCACAGGGTGGAGGAAGCCGTCGCCCGGTTTCTGGAGCCCGGCGTTCTGGCCGGATATCGGGCCAGCGCGGCCGCCATAAAGAACCGCGCGGTGTTCGAGGTTGCCGACTTCCTCGAGCAACTTCTGGCGGGGGCCTAGACACCCCACTCCGCTCAGGCTGCCTGGACTGCTTACGCGCCGCTGCGCCGCAGCGCCCGCCCCAGGCTGGCGGCCAGAATCAGCGCTCCGCCCGCCACGTTCACCACTCCCGGATTCTCTCCGTGGACCAGGGCCGCCCATACGGGGTTCAGCGCCGGCTCGGCCATCAACAGCAGGGAGCACTCCAGCGCGGAGATACGCCGGACTCCCCGGGTCAGGAACATGTAGGCCAGCCCTATCTGGAACACGCCCAGGTAGCCTATGACCGCCGCGTCGTGAGCGGTGAAGACCACGGGCAGCGCTTCGGGGACCGACACCAGGAAGGCGATCAGGTTGCCGGCGGCCACCGTGGCCATGGCCGGCTCCCCGCCGGACTTGTGGTTGCCGAGCCAGCGCAGACCCGACAGGGTGAACGCCCAGGCCAGTCCCGAGACGAGCGCCAGCACGTTGCCCGTCGCCGGGTCCGGAGCCGTGCGCAGCGGCGCCTGGCGCCCCACGAAGAACAGTGACACGCCCACCGCCACCAGGGCCATGAGCCAGAGGTCGGCGCGGCGCACCCGCTCTTTCAGAAGCCATGGCCCCAGGACCAGCAGGTACACGGGGGCAGTGGATTGCAGGAAGATGGCGTTGGCGGCCGTGGTCAGCTTGGTGGCCTGCACGAAGAGGATCAGAGTCGCCGCATAGGCGCAGCCCACCAGCAACGTGCGCCAGCTCCAGCCCCGTCGCGCCCCGGGGATCAGCGCCAGAACCGCCGTAGCGGCCACCAGCGAACGGAAGGCGGCCACTTCCCAGCCGTCGAGCGTGGCCGACTTGATAGCCGCGCCTCCGGTCGAGAACAGCAGGGCCGCCGCCAGTACGTGCAAGCGGGGAATCCGCGCGGAAGTGATGGCGGCAGGAGTGCTCAGAACGGCAGATCCGGCTTCGACGCGCGGGACACCGTGGATCTGGACAAGGTGCTGTAGGGGTTCACCGGGATGCCGCGCACCCGGACCTCATAGTGCAGGTGCGGTCCGGTTGCCCGTCCCGAGGCGCCGAGCGCGCCGATCAGCTGCCCGCGCCGCACCTCCTGCCCGGCGATGACCTCGAAACGCAAGAGGTGCCCGTAGTAGGTTTCCATCCCGCCGTGGTCGATGATGATAAGCCGCCCGTAGCCGCTCACGAACTCGGCTGACCGCACCACGCCATCGGCCACCGCCCTCACCGGAGTTCCGATCGGCGCGCTTATATCCACGCCCGTGTGGAAGGCGTGCTCGCCGGAGAACGGATCGCTTCTGCGCCCGAAGGATCCCAACAGCCTCCCCTCGACCGGCCACAGCGTGGGGCGCGTGTGGACCTGCAACAGCCGCGGGTGAGACTGGCGGAACGTGGTGAGGTTCGCGCTCCTCAGAAAGTTGTACTCCTCCAGCGTCTCGCGGTAGGAGGGAACCAGGCTGGTCTCCGAGGAGATGTCCGGCGGGCCTTCCAGCATGCGCTTGATCCCGAAAGCGCTGGACACCTCGCTGGCGAACGACTGGAGCGTGGCCATCTGCTGCTTGGTGTGGCTGACTTCCTTCCGGAGATCGTCGTAGCGCGTCCGCAGCGACTCGGCCTCGCTTCTCAGCGCATTGTAGTTGGCGACCTTGCCGGCCATCCTCACATAACTGGACACGATGCCGAACACGGAAAAACAGCCGAACAGCGCCAGCACCAGGACGACGTAGATCGCCTTCTGTGGAATCTGTACGCGGCGCAGGCGCCCGTGCAACGAATGCGCGAACACCACCACGAAGTAGGGCTGCTTCATCTATCCTTGACCTTGCGGCCCTGCTCCAGGTCCGCCATCATCCGGGGGACCTCACCCCATACTTCCGGGGCGGGAGCTGACGCGGGCGTCAATTTCAAGACTGTAACAGCCTTTGCCCCTACTGTCAATGGGGTAGAAGAATTCCGTGTGTTTTCAATGAGATACTGGAGCAGAATGCAGCTTGCAAGCTGGTGGAGGCCTGTGCCGCCGGCACAGGCCGGCCACTGCCTCCCGGCTCACTTGAGATCCACGCCCTCCCAGCGGGCGACAACCGCGGTGGCCAGGCAGTTGCCCGTCACGTTCACCGAGGTACGGACCATGTCCAGAATGGCGTCGATGCCCAACAGCACCGCCGCCCCTTCCAGCGGCAGGTTGAATTGCGTTAGCGTCCCGGCCAGGATCACCAGCGCCGCCCGCGGCACGCCCGCCACCCCCTTGCTCGTGAGCATCAGCATCAGCAGCATCACCACCTGCTGGCCCATCGACAGTTGAATCCCCGCGGCCTGCGCCACGAATACCGACGCCAGCGACAGATAGAGCGTCGAGCCGTCCAGGTTGAAGCTGTAGCCGGTCGGGATGACGAACGACACGATGTGCTTGGGCACGCCGAAGCGCTCCATGCTCTCGAGCGCCCGCGGCAGCGCCGCCTCGCTCGAAGAGGTGGAGAACGCGATCAGAAACGGCTCCCGGACCGCGTCAACGAAGCGGCGGGCGGGCACGCGGGCAATCGCGAGCACCGCTCCCAGCACGCCCACCAGGAACACGGTCTGCGCGGCGTACATCGTCAGGATGAGCTTCCCCAGACCCAGCAGCACGCCCGAGCCCTGGCTCGCTATGGTCACCGCTATCGCCGCGCACACGCCCGCCGGCGCCAGCCACATCACGTAGCCGGTGTACTTGAACATGACCTCGGCGAGCGACCGCGTGAAGTCCACCACCGGCCTGGCCCGGTCGCCGGCCGCCGCGCAGCCGGCTCCGAACAGCAGCGAGAAGACCACTATCTGGAGCACCTCGCCCCGGGCCATGGCGTCGATCACGCTGGCCGGAAATACGTGCTCCAGAAATGACGCGGCGCTCGGGGCCGAGGCAGCCAGCGGCCCGCCGGAATCCCCCCGCTGCAAAGTCATCCCGGCCCCGGGCCGGACCAGGTTGACGGCAGCCAGGCCGATCAGCAGCGCCATCACCGTAGTGGCCTGGAAGTAGATGATGGCCTTCAACCCGATCCTACCCATGGCCTTCATGCTGCCGGTACCGGCGATGCCGTAGACCAGGGTCGCAAACAGCAGCGGCGCGATGATGGAGCGGATCAGGCGCAGGAAGATGTTGCTCACCGGCGCAAGGCCGCGCGAGAACTCCGGCGCCGCCAGGCCGAGCGTCACGCCCACGGCCATGCCCACGAAGATCCAGCCGGTCAGCGAGATCCGCCTCACCGCTCGCCCCACTTGAGCTTCTCGCGCAGGACGTCGAAGAAACGAAGTGCGGAAGGCCGCACCAGGCTGGCTGAAAACTCGCTGCTCCTGCACACGACCACGTCGTCGCGCAGCAGGGGCTCGCCGACCTGGCCGTCTATGGTCAGGTAGGCCTCGTTGTCCGCCGCGTGGTTGCGGATGCGGATCACGCTGCCGGCCGGGACGATCACCGGGCGGTTGGTCAGCGTGTGCGGGCAGATGGGAGTCAGGACCAGGCAGTCGACCGACGGGAAGACGATGGGCCCGCCCGCCGACAGGGAGTAAGCCGTCGATCCGGTCGGAGTAGAGACGACCAGCCCGTCGGCCTTGTATACGCACACCGGTTGCTCGTCCACGCTGGTTTCCAGGTCGATTATGCGCGCTATGGAGGCCTTGGTGACGACCGCGTCGTTGAGCGCCTCGTAGGTCGCCACCTTGTGCCCGTCTCTCACCAGATCGCAGCGCAGCATGCGCCGCAGGCTCATGCGCAGTTCCCCTCGCAGGGCTGCCTCCATGACCGGGTAGATCTCCTCCACCTTCACGGCGGACAGAAACCCCAGCCCCCCGAGGTTGACGCCCAGCACCGGCACCTGGCGGTCTCCCACCGCGCGGGCCGCCGCCAGCAGCGTGCCGTCCCCGCCCAGCACAACCACCAGTTGGCAGCCCTCCGGAACCTCGCCGCGGTCCAGCCACTGGCTCCGGCCGGCGTAGGCGGCGCTGGCCTTGTCCATGCGAACGCGGATGCCGCGGGCGGCCAGCCAGCCCGCCAGCGCGGAAGCCAGCTCGGCGGCCTTCGGCGCGTTCGCTTTCGAGATCAGTCCGACCGTGTCAACGACGGGCATAGAGCAGGAACTCACGGTTTCCTTCAGCGCCGGCCACAGGGCTCTCCATCCGATCCCAACGGAACCCCAGCCGCCGCACTGCCTCCTCCACTCGCGCGCAGGCCGCCTCGTGCAGCTCCGGATCGCGCACGATTCCGCCCCTGCCCACCTGTCGCCGGCCGACCTCGAACTGGGGCTTCACCAGGACAACCATCTCGCCCTGCTCCCGCAGCACGGCCGAAACCGGGGGCAGGATTAACGTTACCGAAATGAAGCTGACATCGCAAGCCGCCATATCCACTGGCTCGCCGAGGTCCCCGATCTTCAGATAGCGCGCATTGATCCGTTCGCGCACCACCACGCGCGGGTCGTTCCGCAGGCGCCAGTCCAACTGCCCCTGGCCCACGTCCACGGCGAAGACGCGGCGCGCCCCGCGCTGCAACAGACAGTCGGTGAAACCTCCGGTGGAGGCGCCCACGTCCAGGCAGGTCTTTCCCGCGATGGCGATCGAGAAGCGGTCCAGCGCCGCCTCCAGCTTCCTCCCCGCGCGGCTCACGTAGGCGGGCCCGCCGAGCACCTCGATCCGGCTCTCGCGCGGGATTGCGCGGCCGGCCTTCCCGGCCCTCTGGCCGTCAACCAGGACCTGCCCGGCCAGCACCAGCGCCCCGGCCTTCTCGCGGGATCCGGCCAGCCCGCGCTCCACCAGCAACAGGTCCAGACGCTGTTTGCCGGAGGACTTCATGCGCGGCGGAGGACGGCGAATTCGGCCAGTTCCTTGAGCCGGGCGGCACGTTCGCCGAATATGGCCAGAGCCTGCTGCGCGCTGCGCTTCTCCCGCCCGGCCATGCGGCGCGATTCCTCCACCCCGTAGACGGCCGGAAATGTGATCTTCCGCTGCGCCGCGTCCTTGCCCGCCGTCTTGCCCAGCGCCTCGGAGGTCTCCTCCACGTCGAGCAGGTCGTCCACGATCTGGAAGGCCAGGCCGATATGCTCGCCGAAGCGCGACAGCGCTTCCAGTTCGCCTTCGGCGGCGCCGGCGTAAATGGCTCCGAGGCGCACGCTGGCCCGCAGCAGCGCCCCGGTCTTGGCGCGGTGGATGGCCTCCAGCAAAACAGGGTCGGGAGCCTTCCCTTCCCCCTCCAGGTCGCGCACCTGCCCGGCCACCATGCCGGAGGGCGTGCCGGCCGCGGCAGCCAGTTCGAGCATCATGCCGGCCCTGCGCCTGTCGTCGACCGTCTCCAGCGAGCCCAACACCTGGAAGGCCAATGTGAGGAGCGCGTCACCGGCCAGAATTGCCATGGCCTCGCCGAACACCTTGTGGCAGGTGGGCCGGCCGCGCCGCAAGTCGTCGTTGTCCAGCGCCGGCAGGTCGTCGTGGATCAGCGAGTACGCGTGAACCATCTCCAGCGCGCACGCCGCCCGCTCCACGCCCCCGGCCTGGCCTGAAACGGCGCGGGCAGCTTCCATGCAGAGGACCGGCCGCAGGCGCTTGCCGCCGGCAAGCAGGCTGTAGCGCATGGCGCGGTGCAGCGTCTGGGGCGGGGTGTCCTCGCCCGGAGTCTGCCGCGCCAGTTCGGCGTCCACCAGTCTGACCTGTCCGGCCAGGTACTCGCTGAAGGTCATTCCTTATCGGGGCAGAGAGGCTCGGGCTGGATCTTGCCGTTCCTCTTGAGCAGCATTTCGACGCGGGTCTCCGCTTCCTGCAACTGGATGCGGCAGGCCTGACCGAGCGCCACCCCCTTTTCGAAAAGCTCCAGGGCGCGCTCCAGGGGCAGATCGCCGGTCTCCAGTTCCTTGACGACTTTTTCGAGTTCGTCCAGCGCGCTCTCGATACTCGCCATCGGTCGCTCTTCGTTCGGCGGGGCGGACATCGCCCCATTCTACCCCGTGTGGGGATCACTTATGATTAGGGAATGAAGCTAACCGGACTGTTCAAGAGAGCCGGCCTGCTGGCCGCGTTGGCATGTCTTGCCGCCATCGGGCTGCGCGCCGACTTCAGCTACGATCAAACCACCAGGATCACCGGCGGCATGATGACCTCCGTGATGAGAGTCGCCGGGGTCTTCTCCCGCGGCGCAAACGAGCCCGTCCGGACGTCGGTCGTGGTGAAGGGCGACCGCATGGCCCACATTGACCCCCAGAGCGCAACCATCATCGACCTGGCCGCCGAGACAATCACCGAAGTCAACTTCAAACAGAAGACTTACTCGGTAGTTACCTTCGCCCAGATGGCCAGATTGCTGGATCAGATGGCCCGGGAAACGGCCAAGGAAACCGGCGGCAGCGCCGAGGTCAGCTTCAAGGCCTCCGTGAAGGAGACCGGGCAGACCCGCCAGATTTCCGGGCTCGCCACGCGCGAGGTGGTCCTGACCCTCGTCATGGAGGGCTCCGGCAAGGAGAGTGGCGGAAAGGGCGCCATGACGGTGACCTCGAACATGTGGCTCGCCAGGGACGTGCCCGGCTATGGAGAGCTCCAGGACTTCAACAGGCGCATGTCCCAGAAGCTGGCCTGGATGCCGGGCAGCAACGCGCTGGCGCAGGGCCGCGGCGACATGGCCAAGGCGTTCGGCGACCTCCAGAAAGAGTCAGCCAAACTGGAGGGCTTCCCGGTCCTTACGACGGTGGCGATGGGCGGCGTGGGTCAGGGTCAGCCCGCAGGCCAGGCGGCCCCGGCCCAGGAGGAGCCGCGCGAGGCTCCCTCGATCAGCGGCGCCCTGAAGGGGCTGGGGCTGGGCGGACTCGGCCGGCGGAAGAAAGAGGAGCCCAAGAAAGAGGATCAGGCTGCCGCCAGCGGCGCGCCGGCCGGCGGCCCGGCGTCGCTGCTGGAGACGACGACCGAAACGGCCAACTTCTCGACCAAGCCCGCGGACCCCTCCAGGCTTCAGGTTCCCGCCGGCTTCCGCCAGGTCGAAAGCGAAATGGTGAAAGCCCTCCGGTAGTCGCTCCTTGGACACAGGCTTCAGGTCCCGCACCGGTTGGCCCTCGTGGCGTCTCGACGCTGTAACGTTATGATGGTACCGATGCCGGACGTCAAGCGCGCCACTGTCTACTTCGAACCGGGCCTGCACAAGGCCCTGCGAGTGAAGGCGGCCCACACGGATCGGAGCCTGTCCGATCTGGTCAACGCCGCCGTACGGCGGACGCTCGCCGAGGACGCGGACGACCTGGCGGTTTTCGAGGAGCGCGCCAAGGAGGCTGCCGTGTCTTTCGAGGAGGTCCTGAAGGACATGAAGCGGCGTGGCCTGCTATAGGCTTCTCATCAAGTCCTCCGCGGCCAGGGAGCTCGAGGCGATCCCGGCGAGCTACCGGAAGAGGATCGTGGCGAGGATCTCCGGCCTGGCCGCCGATCCCCGTCCGGCCGGAAGCGAGAAACTCTCCGGCGAGGAAAAGTACAGGCTACGCCAGGGTGACTATCGCGTCTTGTGCGCGATCGAGGACCGGGCGCGCACGGTCATGGTTGTGAGAATCGCTTACAGGCGCGAGGCCTACCGAAAGTGAAGGGACCAGGATCCCGGTCGCCGGGATGCAAATGCGGGAACGGACATGAGACCTACTTTTAGACTGCTGAAAACCGAGCTAATCGAAAAGATCCTCTCCGAAGCCCGGGATATTCTCTCGAAGCTCGGCGTGGAGATCCACAACGAGGGTGTCCTCGGTCTCCTTGCCGACCACGGCGCGGAGGTGGATCGGGGCAAGCGGATAGCCCGGATCGGCGGCGGCCTGATCGACAAGGCCCTGGCAACCGTGCCATCCTCCTTCAAGCTGTTCGACGTGCTCGGCGACCAGACCCATGACTTCGCCGGTGACAACGTCTACTTCACGCCCGGCTCGGCGGCCATCAACATCCTGGACAGCGGCACGGGGGAAATGCGCCGTCCGGACACGGCCGACTACATACGCTACGTGAAGCTCGTAAGCGGCCTCCAGCGCCTCGCCAGCCAGAGCACAGCCTTCATACCGGCCGACGTTCACGAGCAGATCTCCGACAGCTACCGCCTGTACCTGAGCCTGCTGTACGGAGAGAAGCCGGTTGTCACCGGCGCCTTCACCATCGAGGGCTTCGGCGTCATGAAGGACCTGCAACTGGCGGTGCGGGGAGACGAGAAGGAACTGCGGGCGAAGCCGCTGGCGATCTTCTCCTGCTGCCCCACGGCGCCCATCAAGTGGAGCGGCGTGACCAGCCAGAACCTGGTGGACTGCGCGCGCTGGTCGATCCCCGTGGAGTTCATCTCTATGCCGCTGTCAGGCTTCGTCGCGCCCGTCACGCTGGTGGGCAGCCTGGTGCAGCAGACGGCCGAAACGCTGAGCGGGATCGTGATCAGCCAGCTCACGCGGGCCGGCCATCCGGTCCTGTACGGCGGCTCGCCGGCGGTGTTCGACGTGCGCTACGAGACGACTCCCATGGGCGCTGTCGAGACCATGATGCTCAACTGCGCCAACAGCGAAATAGGCAGGTACCTGGGCGTCCCCACGCAGGGCTACATCGCCATGAGCGACGCGAAGTTGCTGGACGCGCAGGCCGGCCTGGAAACGGGCGCCGGCGCGCTGCTGGCGGCTCTGTCGGGCATCAACAGCATTTCCGGACCCGGCATGCTCGACTTTGAAAGCTGCCAGAGCCTGGAGAAACTGGTCCTGGACGACGAGATCTGCGCCATGTCATACCGCCTTATCGCTGGCATCCAGCCCCGCGAGGATTTTCCGGCGCTCCCCATCTTCCAGGAACTGCTGGCCGAGAAGCACCTCTTGATCTCAGAACACACGCGCCGCTACCTGCGCCAGGAGATACTGTTCCCCGGTCCGGTGATCGATCGCGCCACGCGCGCCCGCTGGGCCAGGGACGGCAAGCGGACATTGCGGGAGCGGGCGGCGCGCGAGGTGGAGCGGATTATCGGCCGTTATCAGCCTTCGCGGCTGGCCGGCGACCGCAAGGCCGAACTGACCCGCCTCATGGAAGGCGAAGCCCGCCGCCACGGCATGCCCGCCCTGCCGGGCATCGTCAGAACTGAATCCTGAGGCCGAACCGAATCTCGCGGGCGTGGCCCGCGCTGGTGATCCGGCCGGCGTCTTCACGGCGCGCGGCCGCCGTGAAGATCTCCATCCGGTCCGGGCTGGGCGGATCGAAGCTGGCCCGGTTGAACAGGGTGAAGGACTCCAGGCGCAGGTCCAGCGCCCCGTCGCGGCCGAGAGCCGGAAGCGCGAACCGCCTGGCCAGCGAGAAGTCGGTGCCGGCCGGCAGCGGCCCGCGTATGGTGTTCCGGCCCAGGTTTCCCAGAAACCCCGGCTGCGGCCGGGCAGGTGTTGCCTCGGGCTTCGCGCAGCCCCTCGAAGCTGGCGAAGAAGAACGCCCGGTCCCGCGCCGCCGGCCCTCCAGCGATCCTCCGTGCTGGCGCCGGCGGAACTCCGGCTTGCGGGCGCCATCGAAAAAGTCGCGCGCATCGAGGTTGTCGTTGCGGTGGAAGCAGAACAGGCTGCCGTGATGCTGATTCATTCCGCTGCGGGTCGCGGCGTTTACCACTCCCCCGGCAAAGCGTCCGTATTGCGCCCCCGGGGTGGAGGTCTGCACGCTGAATTCCTCAATGGCGTCCACTCCGAGGTTGACCCCGTTGATGCTCCCCGGCGTCGACCAGTTGTACGAGACAAGGCTCACTCCGTCCAGAAATAAGCCGTTCTGCAAGGGACGCTAACCGGAGATGCTGATCTGCACTCCGAAGCCGTTGTTTATGTTTCGCGCTTGCGTCCGGGCCACTGGCGCGCGGGGCTGCGGCGCCGGCATCAGAGCCGCCAGCGCTACACGTAACATCTTCGGTGGAAAGTGCGGATGCCTCAAGCCGCTCATCCCAAGCACTTCCCGAGCCTGTGCCGCCGACCTACGTGTCAGCCGGCGGCATCCCCGCCGTGCGCTCCGCCGTCACTGGCCGGCCTGCCGGCGCCGCATGCGCCGGAGGACGATGGCCGCCACCAGCAGCCCGGCTCCCGCCAGGATCATCGTGGAGGGTTCCGGAGCGTGGGTCGCGTCGAAAGTGATCCCGCTGTTGTAGAAGTGGCAGTCCGGGTCGAAGCCGAATGCCACGTCTCCCCCGTTCGCGATAAACGCCGACAGAATCGTTAATTGACTGGGAGTGAACGTGTAGACGTAGTTAGTCCTGTTGCTGTAACCACCAGCGAATGAAGGCGCGGCCAGCAGAATGTTCGACGCGCCGGAGGCGGGCGCAAAGCCCGGATGGGGGTTCAGGAAGTAGTCCTGGATGCCCGCGGCCTTGTCGCGCCGGGAGGCGGTGCCGGCGTTGGGCACAGTGTCAAACAAGTGTATGAAGAGCCGGTTCGGCTCTTCCCGCCAGTTGTAAATGTTCTTAATGCTGAGCGTAGCCGAGGTGACCGGCGCGCCCGCGAACCAGATGTTGTCCAGCCGCCAGGTCCACAGCGTATCGTGGCTCAAGTCGTTCAGATCAGCCGGGTTCGGCGACGCGGGCAGCAGCGTGCCCCAAACCAGGCACGGTTGTGCCAGAACAAGCGCCGCCGCCAGGACAAGTATCGATTTCCTCAATGCTTCCTCCACCAGCCAGCGTAGCCTGCGGGCCGCAGGTTTCCCATGGTTTTGACGCCGGCCTGGTAACGTGACGGCTGCGGCCCGGTACTGGGCCCCGTGCGGAGGCGTCCGGCATGCCGCGGACCTTCGGGTACTAAGGCCCGGCCGGAACCACCCGGGCCGTGTGCCGGGCCCGGTTGACCGCACGCCGGCGCCACTTTACTGTTTATGTAGGACCATGCGCCGCACAATGCCAGCCCTCGGACTGCTGCTGCTGTTCGCCCTGTTGGCCGGGCCGGGGTGCCGGCAGAGACAGAGGCCGGTGATCGCGGTGGTGCCCAAGGCGCAGGCGCACGTCTTCTGGCAGACAGTGCGCGCCGGCGCCGTGGCGGCCGGACGCGAACTGGGCGTGGACATCCGCTGGAACGGCCCCGCCTCGGAGATCGACTTCAGCCGCCAGATCAGCATCGTGGACGACTTCATCAACCAGCGCGTGGACGGCATCGCGCTGGCTCCAACGCACGGCGAGTCGCTGCTCCCGGTGGTCGAGCGCGCGGCCAGGGAGAAGGTCCCGGTCACTATCTTCGACTCCGGCATACAGACCGGCAAGTACCTCTCCTATGTCTCGACCGACAACTACAAGGGCGGCGCGCTGGCGGCCGAGCGCATGATCGAGCTGCTGCCCGGCGGCGGCCGGATCGCCGTGATGGCCACCGTTCCGGGCAGCGTGTCCACCACAGAGCGGGAGAAGGGGTTCCAGGACACCATCGCCCGGAAGGCCGGAAAGATCCGCATCGTCACGCTCCAGTACGGGATGTCGGACCGGGCCAGGAGCCTGGCGGTCGCCGAGGACATCCTCACCGCGCACCCGGACCTGGACGCCATGTTCTGCAGCAACGAATCCGGCACCATCGGAGCGGTCCAGGGCGCAAAGTCCAAGGGAGTGGCCGGGAAGCTCAAGATCGTGGGCTTCGATTCCTCGCCCACGGTCCTCGAGGACCTGGAAGCCGGCTACATCGATTCCCTGGTGGTTCAGAATCCGTTCCGCATGGGCTACCTGGCCGTCGAGACGCTGGTGAGGCACCTGCGCGGCGAGACGCCTGAAAAGCGCATAGACACGGGCGCCACGCTTGTAACCGCCGCCAATCTCAAGGATAAGACCATCCAGGATCTCATCAACCCGCCCACCGGCCAGTACCTGAAATGAGCGCTGCGCGCCGGCCTGAGCCCGTGCTGGAGATGACCGGAATCTCCAAGTCATTCGGGGGCAACCTCGTGCTGTCCGAGGTCGACTTCGCGCTCTATCCCGGCGAGGTGCACGCGCTGGTGGGCGAGAACGGCGCCGGCAAGTCCACCCTGATGAAGATCCTGAACGGCGTCTGCCCCAGGGACGGCGGCTCCATCCGGCTAACGGGCCGTGAGCTGCACATAGGAAGCCCGCACGACGCCCGCCGCGCCGGGATCGGGATGATATTCCAGGAGCACACCCTGGCGGACCACCTCACCGTCGCCGAGAACATCTGCCTGGGCCGCGAGCCGCGCCGGGCGCCTGGCATCCTCGACAACCGCAGGGCCCGGAGCGACGCCACGGCGCTGCTGGAAGCGTACGGCTTCCCGATCCCGGCCGGCGCGCTTGTCTCGCGGCTGACGCGCGGCGAGAAGCAACTCGTGGAGATCGCCCGCGCGCTCGCTGCCTCGACGCGGGTTGTTGTGATGGACGAACCCACTGCCGTGCTTTCCTTGAGCGAAAGCGAGCGGATCTTCCGCATCATCGGCGATCTGAGGGCGCGGGGCCTGGCCGTGGCCTATATCTCCCACCGCATGGAGGAACTGGCCCTCGTGGCCGACCGCATCACCATACTGCGCGACGGCAGGCGCGTGTACACCGGCCGCTACGATTCGATCGACACCGCCGGGATCATCCGCCACATGGTGGGACGCCGGATCACCGAGCTGTACCCGGGTCTGCCTCCGCCCCGGGCCGAGGTCGCCCTTGAAGCCCGCGGCCTGGACGGCGGCCAGTACAGGAACGTCTCCTTCGAGCTGCGCCGCGGCGAGATCCTGGGCTTCGCCGGGCTGGTGGGCGCCGGCCGTACCGCCCTTGCGCGGGGCATCTTCGGCCTGGAGCCGCCCGCCCGCGGCAGTGTGCTCATTGACGGCCGCCAGGCGCGCATTCCCTCGGCGGCCGCGGCCATCGCACGCGGGCTCGGATACCTTACCGAGGACCGCAAGGGCGGCGGCATCTTCCCTGACCTGGCACTGGCGCACAATATCTCCATGGCGGGCCTGGACAGGTTTTCGACAGGGCCGTTTCTGAAGCTGGGCCGGGAGGCGGGCCGGGCGGCGGAGCTGACCGGCCGGCTGAACATCCGCGCGCGGTCGGCGTGGCAACCCGCCGGCCGGCTCTCGGGCGGCAACCAGCAGAAGGCGCTGCTGGCCCGGTGGCTGTTCGCCGAATCCGGAATCCTGCTGCTGGACGAACCCACCCAGGGCGTGGACCTCGGCACGCGGGCCGAGATCTACAAGCTCATGCGGGACTTCGTCGCGGAGGGCGGCGCCATTCTCATGATTTCCTCGGACCTGCCCGAGTTGCTGGGGATGAGCCACCGCATAGCCGTGATGCGGCGGGGACAGATGGTGGCGACGATTGAGGCCGCGGCGGCCACCCAGGAGGAGATCATGCGTCAGGCCGCCCTGGACCGGACATGAGAGCGATATTCAACAGGTTCCTGCCGTTTGCCAGCCTGATACTCCTGTTCCTGCTGCTTTCGCTGGGCTCGCCGTATTTCCTCACTCTGGGTAACCTGTCTTCGGTGATCCGCCAGACCACGGTCATCACCATCATGGCGATGGGAATGACCGTGGTGATCGCCTCCGGCGGCATAGATCTCTCGGTGGGCTCCATAGTCGGCCTAACCGGGGTTTGCGGCACTATGCTGATTGCCGGCGGCTACCCGGTGGCGCTCGCCGTCGTGGCCGCCGTAACGGCCGGGGCGGTCTGCGGCGCGCTCAACGGCGCCGCTGCCACGTTTCTGCGCATTCCACCCTTTATCGCCACGCTGGGAACGCTGGGCGTCTACCGCGGCCTGACGCTGCTCGTTACCGGTGGCATGCCGGTAGCCAACCTCAGCCGGGATTTCGGCGCTCTGGCGACGGGCAGCCTCCTGGGTTACATTCCCGTCCCGCTGATCTTCCTGCTGGCCACGGCGGCGCTGGTACAGTTTGTGCTGAAGTACACCAAGCTCGGCAGGTACAGCTACGCCATCGGCAGCAACCCCGAGGCCGCGCGCTGCTCGGGAATACGCGTCGCCCCCTACACGGTGGCCATCTACACTTTGTGCGGGGCGCTGGTGGGACTGGCGGGCATGATCGAATCGGCGCGCCTGGTGACCGGCCAGCCGACCGCGGGCGAAGGCTACGAACTGCGCGTCATCGCGGCGGTGGTCATCGGCGGCGGCAGCCTGAGAGGCGGACAGGGCACGGCGTACGGGACCATCGTGGGCGCGCTCATCATGGGACTGCTCAGCAACGGCTGCAACCTGCTCGGGATCTCGCCCTTCGTGCAGCAGGTGATCATCGGCTCGGTCATCATCCTCGCCGTCACCCTGGACGAATTCCAGCGCCGCCGCATAAGGTAGCTCCCCTCAGGCCATAGGATCCAGCGGCTCAAGAAGCAGAAACTCGTACAGAATCTCCCACGTCAGAAACCAGGCCGATGGCTGCGCGCGCCAGCCTTCCGGCAGCCGCCGGCCGGGAGCGTGGCAGGTGGAATCCTCGTCCGCGGCGAAGACCGGCGCTTCGGCGCCGGCCACGAACACTGGTGTCCCGAGTCAGAAGTTCGCTGAACAAATGCGCCCGCTTGCTGACGCGGTTCTGTTCTTTCCAGGCGTTGCACAGAACCGCGAGCGTGAGGGAGCGGGCTTGCAGGCCTACGGCACGACGCGGAACTCCGCATGCAACCTGGCCGTGGAGTCGCCGCCGACCCACAGGTCGAATGCCTCGGCCTCCTGCACCCAGCCGCCCGCGCCGGTGCTCCAGTACGACAGTTCGTCCTTGCCGAGGACGAACGAGACGGTCCTGGTCTCGCCCGGCGCCAGCGTGATGCGTTCGAAGCCCTTCAGCAGCCGCACCGGGCGCGAACTGCTGCCGGCCCGCTGGTGTATGTAGAGCTGCGCTACCTCGTCGCCGGCCACCTTGCCCGTGTTGCGGACATCCACCGAAACCTCCACCTTCCCGCCGAGCTTCACCTGCGCCTGCTTCAGGCGCAGGTTCGAGTAGGCGAACGTCGTATAACTCAGCCCGTAGCCGAACGGGTACAGCGGCGAGGTCGATTCGTCCCAGTACCTGGAGGTGAAGCCCTTGGCACTCTCCGGCTGGTGGGTCAGGTTGTGGGCGTAGTAGAGCGGGATCTGGCCGGCGTGGCGCGGCCAGGTGACGGGCAGCTTGCCCCCCGGCACCGCATCGCCGAACAGCAGGTCCGCAATCGCGTTGCCGCCCTCCGAGCCGGGGTGCCAGGCCACCAGGATGGCCGGTACGTTTGAGGAGGCCCAAACCAGGTTCAGCGGCCGCCCGTTGATAAGCACCAGCACCACCGGCTTGCCCATGGCCACGACCGTTTCCAGCAGTTCCTGCTGGCGGCCCGGCAGCTCGATGGAGGACTTCGACGCAGCCTCCCCGCTCATGTTGGAGTTCTCCCCGAGAGCCATGATGATGAGGTCCGACCGCTTGGCCAGCGCGACCGCCTCCGCGTAAGCCTTCCTGGCCTGCTCCGGGGTCCAGGGCTTGGGGGTCGGCCCCGGGAAGAAGGATGCGAACCTGCGTTGCAGGTCCATGGCGCTGGCGTACTCCACACGCGCCCCGGCGCCGAGCTTGTCGCGGATGCCCTCGTAGATGGTCACAGTCTGCTTGGGATCGCCCTGCCGCGCCCAATCGGTGATCATGTTGTCCGCGTTGTGCGCCAGCGGCCCGATCACCGCGATGCGGCGGCCCGGAGTCTTGGCGAGAGGCAGCAGCCCACCCTCGTTGCGCAGCAGCACGGCCGACCGCTGCGCCGCCACGCGGGTCAGTTGCCGGTGCTCGGGCGTGCTCAGCACGCGCTCCACGGCCGACTCGTCCACGTAGGGGTTCTCAAACAGCCCCAGACGGAGCTTGGCTTCGAGAATCGGCCGCACCGCCTCGTCCAGCTCCGCCGCGGAAATCCTGCCTTCCGCAATCAGCTTGGCCAGGTTCTCGCCGAAGACTCCGCTGGCCATGTCCATGTTGGTGCCAGCCTTGAACGCCCTCAGGGCGGCGTCCGCCCGGTCTCTGGCGTGGCCCTGGGTCACCAGGTTCCCCACCCCCAGCGCGTCGCTTATCACGAATCCGCGGAATCCCCATGTATCGCGCAGCAGGTTCCGCAGCAGAAAGCGGCTCGCCGTGGCTGGCACGTCGTTGAAGTCCATGTAGGCGCTCATGACGCTTCCCACCCCGGCTTCGACGGCCGCGCGGAAGGGCGGCAGATGGACGTTGAACAGCTCGGTGTCGGCCAGGTACACGGAGTCGTAGTCGCGCCCCCCCTCCGAAGCCCCGTAGCCGGCAAAGTGCTTGGCGCAGGCCAGCAGGTGTCCCGGGCTGCCGATGTAGGGCCCCTGTATGCCGCGCACCTGGGCGCGCGCCATTGCCGCTCCCAGGAACGGGTCCTCGCCGGGACCTTCTATCACCCGTCCCCAGCGCGGGTCGCGCGCGATGTCCAGCATGGGGGCGAAGGTCCAGTGGACCCCGGCGGCGCGCGCCTCGCGGGCTGCCACCGTCTGGGCGCGCTCAGCCAGCGCCGGGTCCCAGGAGGCCGCCAGGGCCAGAGGCATGGGGAAGATGTTCCGGTACCCGTGGATCACGTCCAGCCCGAATATCAGCGGGATGCGCAGCCGCGACTCTCCCACCGCGATGCGCTGGAGCCTGTTGAGCTCCGCCGCCCCCCGCACCCACAGCACGGACCCTCCAAGCCCCTTGCGCAGACGCTCCTCGGTCTGCGAGGCCTCCGGCACATAAGCGCCCGGAAGCTGCACTAGCTGGCCGATCTTCTCCTCCAGCGTCATCTGCTTCAACAGGGACGCTACCCGCGCAGCCACCTGCTCGTCACCCGGGGGCGCCGCTGCCTGCCCGAACACCGCGCCGGCGAAGCCCGCCGCCGCCAGCAGCAGCCTGAGAGTCCGATTCTGCATGCAATCCTCCTTTGCGTAGTTTACACGCTGCGCCGGCCGGATTTTCGAAGAAGCCGTAATCCGTCCGTAAGGAGTTGAGCCGGAGCAGTCGGAGGCCGGAGGTGTGGG
>JBBITL010000068.1:0-24100 GCA_037440765.1 Solibacteraceae bacterium | reverse complement strand
CCAGAATTACTCGGAGGATCCCGACACGGCGCCCACCGGCGGAGACTTTGGTTACATCCCCGAATCGGCGCTGGAGAAGGCCAATGTGGAACTGCGGAAGATGGTGATGCAGCTCCAGCCCGGCCAGTTCTCGCCCATCATCAGAACCGCCGAGGGCTACCGCATCCTGAAGGTCATATCCAAGGAGCCCGCCGGACAGCGCGACCTGAACGATCCGCGCGTCCAGCAGACCATCCGCGAGCAGTTGCTGAACCGCAAGGACACGCTGCTCAAGGCGGCCTACTACGAGCGGGCCCGCAACGAGGCCAAGGTGGTGAACCACTTCGCCAACTCCATACTGCAGGCGAGCCAGGGTAACTAGCGCCGTGACCGCCCCTTTGCAGCGAGCCGCGAGCGTGGGGGGGCGGACTCTTCCAGTGACAGGGGACGCTTGAATGTTCCGCTTTGAGACCGCCGGCGAAAGCCATGGCCAGTGCCTGGTGGCCACGCTCACCGGCCTGCCCGCCGGGATACCCGTCTCGCTGGCCGCTATCAACCGCGAGCTATGGCGCAGACAGCAGGGCTTGGGCCGGGGCGGGCGCATGAAGATCGAGACGGACGAGGTCGGCGTAGTGAGCGGCGTGCGCCATTCGCGCACCATCGGAGCGCCCATCGCCCTTCTCATCCGCAACAAGGACTGGCCCAACTGGACCGAGGCGCTGCCAGTCGAGGATTTCGAGGGCGCGGAGCTCAAGCGAAAGCCGGTCACGCGGCCGAGGCCGGGTCACGCCGACCTGGCGGGCGCCATCAAGTACAACTTCCATGACGCGCGTTACATCCTGGAACGCTCCAGCGCCCGCGAGACCACCGCTCGCGTGGCCGCCGGCGCCATCGCCAAGGCCTTCCTGGGCGAATTCGGAATCCAGGTCCTCAGCCACGTGGTGGCGGCCGGCGGCGCCAGACTCGCGCGGAGCGTCTCCTGGGATGAACTGGTCGCCCTCAGCGAGAGGGCCGAGGTGCTGCTCGGCTGCGTGGACCCGCAGGTGGAACAGGAGATGAAGGCGGTGGTGGAAGAGGCCCTGCGCACCGGAGACACCGTGGGAGGCGTCTTCGAGGTGGTGGCTCGCGGCGTGCCGCCGGGCCTGGGAAGCCATGTTACATGGGACTCGCGGCTGGACGGGCGGCTGGCCCAGGCCCTGGTCTCGATTCAGGCGGTGAAGGGCGTTGAGATAGGCAGCGCCGCCGACAACGCCGCCAGCTTCGGCTCCGCCGTCCAGGACACTATTCACTACGACCGGGAAAAACGCCGCTTCCGGCGCGGTTCGAACCGCGCGGGAGGCATAGAGGGCGGCATCTCCAACGGCGAGGATATAGTCGCCCGGTGCCTGCTCAAGCCGATCTCCACCCTGCGGCGTCCCCTGGAATCGGCGGATCTGGCCACGCACGAGCCGTCGGCGGCCGCTTACGAGCGCAGCGACGTATGCGTGCTGCCGGCGGCCGCCGTCGTGGGAGAAGCGATGGCGGCCCTGGTGCTGGCGGGCGCCATGCTGGATAAGTTCGGGGGCGATTCGCTCGCCGAGACGCGCCGCAACTATGACGGCTACCTCCGTCAGGTGAGTGATTTCTGATGATCTACCCTATCGTCAAGCTCGGAGACGCGGTCCTCGAGAAGAAGGCCGACAAGGTGACCGAGTTCGATACTCCCGAGCTCCACCAACTCATCGAAGACATGTTCGAGTCGATGTATGCGGCCAAGGGTGTGGGTCTGGCCGCCCCGCAGATCGGCATCTCGCGCAGCATAGCCGTGATCGATTCATCCGGCGGAGAAGGTCCGCCGCAGAAGCTGGTCCTGATAAATCCAGAGATAGTGCGCATCGAGGGCAAGCAGGTCAACGAGGAAGGCTGCCTGAGCGTTCCCGGTTTCCGCGAGCCGGTGCGACGCGGCGCGCGCGTCACCGTGCGCGCGCAGAACGTCAAGGGAGATACCTTCGAGGTCACGGGCGAGGAACTGCTGGCCCGCGCCCTGGAGCACGAAATCGATCACCTCAACGGGCGCCTGTACCTGAGCCGCCTGAGCGCCCTGAAGCGGGACGTGATCAAGCGCAAGGCCCGCAGGCTCCGGAAGGACGGCGAGTGGGCGTGAGGCTGGTCTTTCTCGGAACGCCCGCCTTCGCGGTTCCCACCCTGGAGAAAGTCCTCGAAGCCGGCCACGAGGTTCTGGCCGTGTATACCCAGCCCGACCGCCCCAGCGGGCGGAAGCAGGCGCTGACTGCTCCGCCGGTGAAGCAGGCAGCGCTGGGGCGCGGTCTGGAGGTCCGCCAGCCGGAGCGCATCCGCCCGGAGGTCGTCGCGGAACTTGCCGCGCTGGCGCCGGAGGCCATGGTGGTGGTGGGTTACGGCCAGATCATCCCGCAAAGCATCATCGACATTCCGCCGCTGGGCATCATCAACGTCCACGCCTCCCTTCTCCCCAGGTATCGCGGCGCGGCGCCCGTTCAGTGGGCGGTGGCGCGGGGGGAGACGGTCACCGGCGTGACCACCATGCGCATTGACGCCGGCCTCGACACCGGCGACATGCTGCTGGCGCGCGAGACGCCCATAGGCGATGAGGAGGACGCGGCGCAACTTGCCGGACGCCTCGCGGTCCTGGGCGCTGGCCTGCTCGTGGAGACCCTCCAGGCGCTCGAAACCGGAGGCATCCATCCCGTCAAGCAGGACCACGCGCTCGCCACCCTTGCGCCCATTCTGCGGAAGCAGGACGGCCTCATCGATTGGAACTGGACTGCCCGCGAGATCTACAATAGAGTCCGCGGTTTTTTGCCGTGGCCCGGCGCGTACACGCGATTCAGGGGTAAGGGACTGCACGTCTGGCGCTCACGTGTTGCCGCGGACCCGGTGCCCGGGCCGCCGGGATCAGTGGCGGTCCGCGGGCGGCGCCTGCTCGCCGGATGCGGGGCAGGCACGGCGCTTGAGCTGCTGGAGATACAGCTCGAGGGGCGCCAGAGAGTCCCAGCGGAGGTTTTTTTGAACGGACATCATCCACGGACGAGTGAGACCCTCGGAGGACAGGACGGGTGAGACTGCCTCTGGGGTATCGTTACGCCTCGACCTACGCGGGTATCCGGAAGCAGGCAAAGGACGATCTCGCGCTGATCGTGTCCGACACGCCCGCCACGGCTGCCGGCCTCTTCACCACCAACCGGGTCCAGGCGGCGCCGGTGCAGTTGTGCCGCGCGCACCTGCGCGCCACCCGGGGAGCCGCGCAGGCCATCCTGGTGAACGCCGGGAACGCCAATTGCGCGACGCGGACTGGAATGAAGGTGGCCGCCGCCTGCTGCAAGGCGGTGGCCGCCGGGCTCAAGATCCAGGTGCGGCGGGTTCTGCCAGCCTCGACCGGAGTCATCGGCGTCGAGCTCAACCCGGCCCTGATCACCAAAGCCGTGCCCAGGCTGGTGGGCGGTCTGGACAAGGCGCACTTCCATGAGGTCGCCGGCGCCATAATGACTACCGACCGGGTGCCCAAGGTCGCTTTTGGAGAGCTGCCCCTCAATCATGGAGCGGTAAGGATCGCGGGAATGACCAAGGGCTCCGGGATGATCCACCCTCGCATGGCGACGACGCTGGGCTTCATCGTGACCGACGCCGCCATTCCCGCGGCCCGGCTGAAGAAGTCGCTGGCCTTCGCCGCCGAGCGCAGCTTCCACCGGATCAGCGTGGACGGCGACATGTCCACAAACGACACGCTGCTGCTGCTGGCCAACGGCGCCAGCGAGATCCGGCCGAACGCCAAGGAGCAACTGGTCTTCGACGAAGTGCTGAGCTGGGTCTTGCAGGACCTGGCCGAAATGATCGCCCGCGACGGCGAGGGAGCGCGGAAGAAGATCAGCATACACGTGCGCGGGGCGGCCGATGACGCCGCCGCCACCGCCATCGCGCGCGCCATCGCCAACTCCCCCCTGGTGAAGACGGCCATCGCCGGGTCCGACCCCAACTGGGGCCGCATCCTGTCCGCGGCCGGCGCCTGCGGCGTGGCGTTCGATGTCTCCAAGGTGGATATCTGCCTCCAGGGAGAACCGGTTTGCAAGGGAGGACTGGCGGCGGACTTCGAAGAGCGGGAATTGAAGCTCGCCCTGAACTCTCCCGACTGCGTCATCCGGTTCGTCATCCGGGGCAAGGGTCGCGGTGAGAGCTGCTTCTGGACCTGCGACTACACCGAAGACTACATCCGAATCAACGCCAGCTACCGCACCTGAACCGCCGCGGCGCCGAGGAGGCGCTCGAAGTCCTCGGGCGAGACAATCTGGAAACAGATCTGGAGGCTGGTGAACCTGCTGAGTTCAGCGTCGGCACCAGGCGGCGGCTCCTGAGGGGTGGCCAGCAGCAGTCGGCCCTCGTTGATCCGGCAGGGCAGCACCTTCCAGCGCTCCACCACGTGCAACGGAAGGGCGCGCGCCGTCTCGCGCCGCACGCCCGCCGGGTCGATCCGGGCAAGGGGCAGGACCTGGCGGCGCGAGGCCGTCTCCAGCGCCGGATAGGTGTGCTCGGTCTTGAGCCAGGCGTGGCTCCGCCGGCCCAGCCTCGCCCGGGTGTAACGGACGACGGCCAGCGCCGTGGCGATGGCGTTCATCCAGTTGGCCCACACCACGCGCGCCGGCACGCCGGCCGCGTAGCCCCATCCGTAGATGCGCCCGGAGCAGACCATCCGGACCAGGATTCTCCAGCCCTGCGAAATCAACGCCACGGCCAGCAACCAGCCGGTTGCGCCAGCGAGGACGGCGCCGGCCAAACCCCATGGACGGCCCGTGGCGGCGGCCCATGCCAGAGTCGCCATGCCGTACACCGACACCAGGTTGGCGAGCAGGCTGAGCGGGTTCCCCAGAAGTCCCTTGCGGTCCCGCCAGAACCAGTAAACCACGCCCAGCCCGCCCCTCCACCCGTGCCTTTCCCAACCTTGAAGGGCGATGCCGGTGACCCAGCGCGTGCGCTGGCGTACGGCCTGCCGGAACCGCCGCGGGAAGTACTCCCGTGTCGCCACCGGTTGGCCTTCCAGGAACTGGATCGGAATGAAGTACTGCCGGAAGCCCAGCCGGTGCAGGCGGATGCCACAGTCGTAGTCTTCTGTCAGACATTCCGGATCGAACAAACGGTTGGCGGCGGCCGACGCCAACGCCTCAAGCGCCCGGCGGCTGTAGCCCGTCCCCACCCCGTTGGAGGGAAGGAACCCGCCGAGCATCCTCCTGGCCGGCACGTCCTTGGTCTGGAATTCGGCGAATTCGTCGCAGTAAACGCCGTGCGTCAGCCGGTGGCCGGGGGTGGGAAGCGGCAGCACCGGAATCTGAACCATGTCGTGGCTCCGCAGGTAGTAGTTGATCCAGCTCAGGCCCTCCGGGTGGATGACATCCTCGGCGTCGTGGGTCACCACCAGCTCGAAGCGGCTGCCGCAGGCCTCTTCGTGTGCCAGCATGGCCTGGTAGATCCAGTTGAGGCAATCGGCCTTGGAGGTGGGTCCGTCATGCGGCACTATCGTCAGATGTATGTTTGGGGTAAGCGCCTCAATCTCACGTACTGCTTCAAGCGTGAGTGAGTCGTTCGGGTAGCACCCGACGAACACATCGTAGTTGCTGTACCGGATCGCCGACAGGTTGTGCCGGAGCATGCGTGTGATGACATCGTGCTCCTGCCAAAGGGGCACGAACACAGCCATGCGCTTCTCCGGACAAAGCCCCGGGCCGGCTTCCGGGCGGCGCCGGCGCAACCTGCCCCACGCCACCGACATATCCAGAATCAGGTCGTCGATCCCGCTCAGCACGGCGACGATGGCCAATGGCAGCAGGCAGGCGGCAACCCAGGCATCGATGATGTCCACCTACAGTAGTGCTGCCGGGGGGCGGGAAATCGCTGCCGATTCCTGGTCTGTCCTCAGAACGTCGCCTTCAGGCCGGCCTGTATCTGGCGGGGGTAGGCTGCCGTATCCGAGACCTGTCCGAAGGCCCTGTTGTAGGGGTCCATGTTGGGGGACTTGAAGCGGGCGCGGTTGAAGGCGTTGAGGAACTCGCCGCGAAACTGGAGGTACATCCTGTCGGCGAGGCGGAATTTCCTTATGACCGACAGGTCCCAGTTGTCGGTCCTGTCCGCGCGCAGGTCGCTGAAGCGAAGCGGCCAGGTGCGATAGCGGCGCTGAGGACGCAGGGCGCTGTCGGTCAAAAATGCGCTTGTGTCGAACCAGCGATGCACGTTGCGGCCTCCGCTTGAGGCCGGTTTGCCGGATCCCAATCCGGTTGTGTCCGCCCACAGCAGGGGAGGTCCGGTCTGGTAGCTGTAGATGCCCTGGATCTGCCATCCGCGCAGGTGCGGCAGCTCATAGATCCAACTGAGCGAGACGCGGTGCTTGTGATCCTGTCCGGACAGGTTTTCGGCGGGCATGCTGTCGCCTGCATTAAGATATGTCACGCCCTCCATGAACTTCGACCAGGTGTAGGCCAGCCCCAGTGTGAGCCCGGCCGCGTACCTCTTCTCGAATCGAGCCTGTAGCGCGTGGTACCAGGAGTAGCCCGAGTTGTTGGAGGTGGTCATGGCGCCGAACTGCGGGAAGGGGCGCAACAGGTTCTCCCGCGTGATGGTGGACGCCGCCGACAGCGTGCCCATACCCGGGAGCCCCAGGAACGGGTTCGGCAGGTTGCTGCCCAGGTAGCTGCTGACGGCCGTGTTGTCCTGGTCCCGGAGCGGGGACCGGGACAGATACCGCACTGGCACCGGATTGACGTTCACGCCGGCCGTGATGCTGGCCGCTCCCATGGTCTCGGTTTCCAGCCGGGTGCCGCGGTTGCCGACGTAGGCTGCATCAACCACCGTGCCCGGCTTGACTTCGCGTTGCACGCTGACCTGCCAGCGCTGCATGTAGGGCGCCGAAGGCGTTGTGTTGAAAAATCTTACGCTGTTGCCGATGTCGGTCAGCAGTCCTCCGGCGGCGCCGAGCGGTTCGAGGATGCCGTCGGGGAACGGATTGGACAGCGGCCGCGTGAAGTCCAGGTTGTTGCGCGTCACAACCATCGGGGTGGAGCGGCTGAAGCCATGCTGGTGGACGTCGCCGCGGCGGACCCCCAGCGGTGAAAAGAATATCCCGTAACCGCCCCGCAGCACCGTGTTCCGGCCAAGGGACAACGCAAAGCCGACGCGCGGCATCAAGTTGGAGCCGATCCTTTCCCACAGGGTCCTTGGAAGCCCGCCAACGCCGGCGAAGGTCAGCCCGCCGCGGACGGCGAAACTCCCGGGAGGAAGCTCCGGCGTGGGAGTGACGGCGTAAACCGCGGCATATGCGGCCTCGGCGGCGGCGCTCTGCGGAAGGACTGCGGCTGCATCCAACCCGCGCACGCTCCGGTTGAACCGCTCTGTCATGGGTCCTTCCAGTTCATAGCGCAGGCCCAGGGTCAGGTTCAGCCGGCGCGTCACCCGCCACCCGTCCTGGAAGTAGAACATCCAGGCCGTGGATTGCTCGGCGAAGCTCGCGTTGCGTGCGATGTGGCTGGTCCTGGGCTCCGGCAGTCCCAGCAGGAAGCTGGCGAAGGGCTGGCCGCTGGGGGCGGCGGGGGAGTTCTCCAGCGGCCCGCGGACGTAGGTCTCGTCGAAACTGTAGTAACCGCTTTGAGAGGAAGTGACCGTGTAACGGTTGTGCCGGTAGGCGCGGAACTCGTGGCCGAACTCCAGGTTGTGGCTGCCTCGCGAGGCGGTCAGGGCGGCTACCACCGAGTGCGTGTCTGCGCTGCGGTTCTCGCCGATGTTGTTGGTGGCGAACATGCCGCTGATGATGAAGACCGGAAACTCGCGCGATTCCGGGGAAACGGCGGCGTTCAGGGCCGCCGGGAAGCCCAGGCTGGTCAGATCCAGGCCCCGGCCGTACTTCGGCTGTGTGCGCCTGAGAAACCGGTTGTAGCCGTAGCGCACGTTGAGCACGGCCGCCGGATGGAGCATGAAGACGTGGTCGGCCGACGCGCCCCGGGAAAGGAACTGCTGGTCCTGGCCCGTGGCGGGTGAATGGAAGTAGTCCTTGGCCAGGCTCCGGCGCTTGTAGACGTTGGCTCTCACAAAGAACCTGTGGCGGCTGGAGAGTGAGTGGCCGACACGCCCGACGTGGTTGTAGTACCGCGTGTTCTCCGGTTCGCTGGCTGCGGCGGGGTAGTTGTTCAGGCCGTCTGCCGTCGTGCCTTGGCTTCCTGGGAGAGGGACGAAGCCGAGCACCCGCAACGCCACTGGATCCAGCAGGGACACCGGGATGAGATTGCCTGGGAAGGCGTCCGCGCGGTAGAGGCCTCCGGCGGCCGGGCGGCGGGTGAAGGGGTTGTAAATCTGGAAGGCGGGCCCGAGAGAAAGAAGCCCTGAGAAATCCCCTCCACGCTGCGCCTGCGTCGGGACGGTGATGAAGCCGTCCGGCGCCCGGGGCCGCCGGTCGCCGAGGCCTTCATAGGCCCAAAGGAAGAACGTTCTGTCCCTTCCGTCATACAGCCTGGGCAGGGCGGCAGGGCCCGAGAGGGAGGCGCCCCACCGGTTGTAGGTGAACTCCGGGGAAGCCAGTCCGGCGCGGTTGGCGAAGAAATCGTTGGCCATCATCCGCGGCGTCATCTTCGTGTAATAGAGCGACCCGTGCGCCGTGTTCGTGCCGGCCTTCAGGCTGATGTTGACGATGCCGCCCGAGCTCTGCCCGACCCGGGCATCGAACGGTGCGGTCTGCACCCTGAACTCGGCCACGGCATCCGCCGGCGGAACATACGAGGCCGCCACCAGCCCGCCTGATCCCACCGCGGTGTTGGCCACCCCGTCCAGGGTTATGTCGCCGGTGCCGGCGCGGGTTCCCGTGACCGAGTAAGCCACAATGTGAGTCGGCTCGTACGGGCGGTTCAGCTTGGCGTCCCCGGTGAAGTTCGTGCCGGGCGCCAGCGCGATCAACTGGTACGGGTTGCCGTGAGCGATGGGGAGTTCGGCCACACGGCGGGCGTCGACGACCTGGCCGAGGGAGGAGTCGGCCATTTCGACGGCGGGCGCGCCCACGGAGACCTCCACAATCTGGGTGACCTCGCCCACTTCCAGTTCCAGGTCCATCTGAAGCCGGTCGTTGACGTGGACCTCGATCTCACTGGCGAGCCGCTTGAACCCCGGGTATTCAGCCACCACCCTGTAACGGCCCACCTGGAGCAGTGGAGCGATGTAGTTGCCACTGTCATTGGTAAGAAGGCGGAGCGACTGGCCCGTTTCCAGGTTGGCCAGCAGGACGGCGGCCCCCGGGATGACGGACCCGGCCTGGTCGCTCACACGGCCGAGGACAATCCCGCGCGACTCCTGAGCGGCGGCTCCGGCGGCCGTCAGTGCGAACAGCGCGCACACCCGGGCCTGCGCCCGAAGGCCCCTCGCGCCTACCCCCATGCTGGCAGTATACACCCGTCCGGCCGCAGCGGCCCTGAACAGCGGCGGTCTACTGCTCCAGGCGGCGGATGGTCTCCAGGACCACCTCGCCCACCACCTGGAAACTGCGGGCGCTCAGTTTGTCCATGGTGTCTTCGGCCGTGTGCCACCACGAATGATTGGGGCCGTAGTCGAAGTCGATAAGGTTCAGGGCGGGCGCGCCGATCCTCAGGAAGGGGATGTGATCGTCCTCGATGGCCAGCGACTGGTTAAGGAAATGGCGTCCGTGGCCGAGGTCCGCGGCCACCTGCCACGCCAGCCTGCCGAGCGCGGGCGTGGAGAACGACTCCTTGACTATTCCGAGGTCCTTGTCGCCGATCATATCCACGTTGATAAGCGCCTTCAGCCGCCGCGCCGTGCCGTCGGCCGCCCACCGCGCCGCCAGGTTGCGGCTGCCGTAGGTGCCGTCCGTCGCGGACCATTCAACGAAAGCCTCCTCCCCGTCAAACCACACCAGGTACACGTCGTCCTTGCGGGGCTTGCCGGCCAGCACCCGCGCCATCTCGAGCAGGAAGCCCGTCGAGGAGCCCGCATCATTGGCCCCTACGAACCGGAATTCGTGGTAGAGCTTCGTGTCGTAGTGGCCGCTGACGGCGATGGCGCGCCCGGAAGAGCCGGGAAACCGCGCGATCATGTTCGTCATCGGGATCGGGCCTGCCGGCGTCCGGGCCGTGAAGGTGTCCTCGGTGACCTCGCACCGGCAGTCTTTCAGGTTGGAGCGGATGTACTCCCTGAGCTTTCCGATCGCCGCCGACCCGGGCGGCCTGGGCCCGAGCGCCACGGCGCCGGCGGTGAACTTCAGCGCGGAGGCGCCGCTGAAGTCGGTGGCAGCGGCCACGGAGCAGGCCCAAAGAATCAGGATGGCTTTCTTGCGGTGCATATGTATCCAAGCGTGGAGACCCGGTCGCGGTCCAGAAAGTCCAGGACCGGGATGGCCAGGGCCAGCGGCGCGGCGGCGAGCGCCACAAGATAACGCAGCGGAGAGGGGAACAGCCTGAGGCCGTACAGCATGAGCCGGCTGAGGAGGCGGAAGAAGCCTCCCACTGGCCGGACCACGATGCCGGCGAAACCTGCCTTCTCCAACAGGTGCCGGGCTCCGTAGCAGGTGTAGCGGAAGTAATCGTTGGGCGCCTGGTGCACCTCCCAGTGCAGCGGCACCGCCAGCAGAAGGGTTCCGCCGGGCTTGAGTGCGCGGCTCATCTCAGCGATGGCGCGGGACGGCTCGCGGACGTGTTCGAGCGTGACGATGCTCAGGCAGGCATCGAAGCGGTTGGAGGCTACCGCGAGACGGGTCAAGTCGGAAATCACGTCGAGGGAGCCGTAATCCCATCCTGGATCGCCCACCGCCAGATCGACGCCTACGTAGCGGTGCCGTGAGAACAGGGGCGCGTACCGCGTTTCGCCGGCGCCGGCATCCAGCACCAGTGAGCCCTCCGGCAGCGACGCCGCCAGTTCGCGGACTGCCTGATCGATGGCGTTCTCGAAGGCGCGCGCGCCGCGCATCAGCGCCGTCCCTGCCAGCCAGCGGTCAAGTCTCGCGTTCACTTCTTCTTGCGGGCCTCCACCATGATGGTAGACCCCGCCCGGCAGGCGGCCTCGACAAGCGTGACCGGCAGGCAGGCCGTCACCAGGCAGAAGTAGAGCAGGTCCTTCATCAGCCTGGTCTTCGGGCCTTCCTGTGTGCGCCGCACCCGGCGCGCCATGGGATCGAGCGACGGCATCAGACTGGTCGCCAGCCCGGCCGGGTTGTCGCGCAGCGAGAAGTGCTTGTAGCGGACAGGCTCGAAGCCGCAGCGGTCCAGCAGCACTTCCAGGTCGCTGACGCGGAAGGTGAACATGTGCCGCGGCACGTCAAGGCCGCTCCAGTTTTCCCCCAGCAGCAGGAACTGCCAGCTTGCGGCATTCGGCACCTGGACCACCAGGCGGCCCTCGGGCTGCAAGATCTCCCGCGCCGAGTCCAGGTAGGCCGGGGGCTCGTACAGGTGCTCCAGCACGTGGAACATGGTGACGACCGAGCAACTGCCCCTGGCGAAAGGCGCGCGGGACAGCGTGGCGCAGACCGCCGGCGCCCCCTGCTTCCTCCAGGCGATACCAGCGGCCTCCAGCGAGAAGTCCAGACCCGCGACCTTGACGCCCCTCCGGGCAAGCATCCCGAGAAACAGGCCGCCGCCGCAACCGACATCCAGCACGATGCCATGTCCCCCGGCCGACGCCAGCGCGCCCCGGACAAAGTGCACGTGATCCCGCAACACGAACCGGCGGTAGATCTCCTCGAGCCGGTCGGCGCTGGAGCCGGCCGGTTCGAACCAGTAGTTCGCCGGGTAGTATCCCGGCAATTCGTGCGGGGGAGGTTGCGGGTAGAGCCGGATCAGGTGGCACCGGCGGCACTCGACGACCTGGAACTGCTTGGGCGTGGTCCGGTAGAGGCGGTCCGTGGCGTGGAACAGCGGCGTGATCTCGGGGGAGCCGCACGCCGGGCAGGAGCCGGCCTGCTCGCCGGCGGCTAGACGGCGTTCTCCGTCAGGCTGCGGAGCGGTATCCTGTGCCGCAGCAGGAGAGCCCGTATCTGGCTCGGGGTCAGCTTGCGGAACTTCCGCACCTGGCGGCGTTTGCAGAGCGTCCTGGGGAGCATCACCAGCGCCTGGAGGTCCCCCTTCAGCAGGGCCAGCGCCGCCCGGCACTTCTCCCGCCACGTGGGGAAGCGTCCGATCTCGCCTCTTCCTTGAGCGGCCGCCAGCACTCCGGCGGCAAGCCTCGCGAGGTAATAGGGGCCGTTCAGCCATAGCAGGCTCCATGGAAATAACTTGGCCGCCAGCAGGACCCGGTTGCGCTCGATCAACTCCAGCCTCCGGCTGGAAGTGACGCCGAGCGTCGAGCCCCGGTGGTGCCGCACCACCGCATCCGGCACGTACAGGCAGCCCCAACCGGCGATCCGGGCTCGCAGGCCCAGTTCAGCGTCGTCGCCATAGGCGAAGAAATCCTCGTCGAAGCCGCCGATCTCCTCCAGCATCTCCCGCCGGTACATGGCGGCGCAACCGTCAGGCCAGAGGGTCTCTTCCATACGGTCGTATTGTCCCGCGTCCAGTTCGCCCGAGCCGCGCCCCCGGTTCTGCCCGTCCAGGTAGATCAGGTGGCCGGCCTTGTCGATACGGCGCGGGTCTTCGTACACCAGAATCTTGGAAGCCGCCATCCCGATTTCCGCACGGTCCTTGAACGGGCGCGAGAGCGCCGCCAGCCATCGCGGGCCGGCTTCCGCATCATTGTTAAGAAGCGCCAGGAGGCGGCCGCCCGCCTCCGCGAAGCCCTGGTTGTTCGCGGCACAGAATCCACGGTTCGTCGAGTTACGGATCAGGCTAATCCTCAGCCGGCCGCGCGCGGCGAACTCCTCCGCTACCATGTCCGGCGATCCGTCGCTGCTGCCGTTGTCGACGACGATGACCTCGAAGTCCGCGTCCTGCTGCTTCTCCAGCGAGTCCAGGCAGTTCCGCAGCAACTCGCGGCGGTTCCAATTGACCACCACCACCGTGATCTCCGCTCTCTGGCCGCCGCTCACCGAACCGACCATGCGCTCAGGGGCGGGTGTGCTCGGCCTCGGGCCGGACGCGGGCGGCGCGCAGCTTGCGGCGCTGCCTCCTGGCAAGAAGGAGCAACTCCTTGCGCCTCCTGAGCTTCACCCGGTCATCCAGCCGGCGCCAGAACTTGCGGAAGTAGGCGACCGCGGACACCAGCGCGAACGCCAGCATGCCCCACATCCAGGCGAGCGCCCAGGGGTGCAGGCGCGGAAAGCGCATGCTGAGAAGGAGCAGGCTCACGGCGATGACCTGCGTCACCATCTTGGTCTTGGCCAGATCGCTGGCCTTGATGGTGTAGCCTTCGGCGGCGGCGATGCTGCGCAAGCCGGTGATGGCGAACTCGCGCCCCACGATGATGATCACCATCCAGGCGGGGACCAGCCGCACCTGAACCAGCGCGATCAGGGCCGCCGAGATCAGCAGTTTGTCGGCAATGGGGTCGAGCAGAGTGCCGACGGTGGTGACCTGGCCCCAGCGCCGCGCCAGGTAGCCGTCGACCAGGTCCGTGGCGGCGGCGGCAAGGAAGATGCCAAGCGCCAGCAGGTCGGTTGGGATAACGATTCCCCGGATATCCAGGCGCGGGGACTCCTGCACAACCACCGCGACCAGCAGCGGCACGAAGAATATCCGCAGGATGGTGAGCAGGTTCGGAAGATTCATCCGGTCTAACCAAATATAGAACAAGCCGGCAGTGGGTTGTCCGGCGCCGGCCAGGGTCCCGTCACCGCCTCCCTTTGGACAGGCGGCACCGCACGACGGCCGTCGTGAACTCCCGCGTCCACCGGTTGTGAAGTCTGCGGAGCCTCCTGACCGGCACCAGCTCCAGGCGGTCAAGGTCGAAGGGGCTGTCCGCTACCAGCGTTTCAAACCGCTTGATGGTCATCTGATTCAGGCCGCCGGCCACCTCGCTGAATCTTCTTGCCCCATCGGTTTTGAAGGTGGACCTCCAACGTATCAGGGCCTCTTCGCTAAGGACGAGATGCGCCCACGGAAAGACCGAAAACAGGTGCCCCCCCAGCGGGTGGAGCCAAGGCTGGCCGAAACCGATCACGGCCGCGCCTCCGGGACGCAAGAGCGCGTGCATCGTGTCCAGGATCCCGGCCGGGTCCGCGAAGTGCTCGAAAGCATCCACCGAGACCACTATGTTCGCTACTTCCTGCGGCGCCTCCGGGGGACGCAGGAACACACACCGGTCTTGCACGCCTGCGGCTTGAGCTCTCTGCCGCGCCCTTTCGAGCACCTCCGGGCGGATGTCGATGCCGAAGACCCGTTCGGCGCCCCTGCTCGCAATCTCGACGGCATCGGCGCCCTCGCCGCAGCCGAAATCGATGACGGTCTTCCCCGCGGCCTGGGAGAAAAAGTCCTCTCCGAGAAGCACGCCGAGTTTCGACTTGCCCTCGTAGGCGCGCCCATCGGCCCAATCCGGCGGCGCGGGGAACACCCGTTTCGGAATTCTGTATTCCAGACTTGCCAGCACGACTTGCCTGCGTTCGCCGGAGTCAGTCCTCCGCCTCACTCCGTTTTGACATATGCGCCGACCCTTCGCTTCAGCGATTCAGGCACCTCGGCCTCCACTTCACAGCAGTCCCCCGTGTGCCTGGCCGAGAGGACGCGGGCGTGTTCGTGCAGCAGGTGCAGCACGGCGCCCTCCTCGACCGGCACGCGCAGCCGGAGCCGCGTGACCGGGTCCACCGGGATAAGCCTGTCAATCGCGGCCAGCAATCCGTCCAGTCCCTCGCCGGTGAGCGCGGAGATGGCTGCGGAGCCCGCGCAGGCCGGCCCGCAGCGCGCGGCGAAGGCCGGCGCGTCGAATGCGCCGCCCGCCAGGTCGATCTTGTTGAGCGCCAGCAACCGGGGCGTATGCTCGCAGCCCAGTTCCGCCAGCACCTTGTCGACTTGGGCGGCCTCCTCAACCGCCGCCTCGCTCGACGCATCCACCACGTGCACCAGCAGCGCCGCCTCGGTGACTTCTTCGAGCGTGGCGCGGAACGCCTCGACCAGGGTGGTCGGCAGGTTGCGGATGAAGCCCACCGTGTCGCTCAGCAGCACGCGCCGGTTGCTCGGAAGCGCGACGGCGCGGATGGTCGGATCCAGCGTGGCGAACAGACGCGGGCCGGCCACCACCCCGGCCCGGGTCAGCTGGTTGAACAAAGTGGACTTGCCCGCGTTGGTGTACCCCACCAGGGCAGCCGTAGCCAGCGGAATGGCGCCCCGCTGCTGCCGCTGCACCCGGCGGTGGCCGCGGACCCGCTCCAGGTCCTCCTTGACCTTGCGGGTGCGGCGGAAGATGCGCCGCCGGTCGGTCTCAAGCTGCGTCTCGCCCGGACCCCGGGTCCCGATGCCGCCGCCCAGCCGGGACATCTCCTTGCCGCGTCCGGTAAGCCTTGGGAGCAGGTAATTCAACTGCGCTAACTCGACCTGAAGCTGGCCCTCACGGGTTCGGGCGCGCTGGGCAAAAATATCCAGTATCAGTTGCGTGCGGTCGATCACCTTGCAGCCGAGGTGCCGCTCCAGGTTTCTCTGCTGGGTGGGAGTGAGCTCGTGATCGAAAATGACCGCATCCGCCCGAAGTTGCTCGACCGTCAGGGCGAGTTCCTCGACCTTGCCGGAGCCGATCAGGGTGGCCGCCTCCGGGGCGGGACGGGCTTGGATGAGTTGATCGAGGACAACCGCTCCCGCGCTCCCGGCCAGCAGGGCCAACTCCGCCAGCGACCGGTCCGCGCGAGCGCCCGCGCGCGGACCCCCGCGGCCTGTAAGCTCGATCCCTACCAGTACTGCGCGTTCCGGCAAAGCTCTCCCGCGAGCGCCCGGCTAGCTGCCGGGCTCGCCTTGGGCGGCGGAATGTCCGGCGTGAGGCGCGGCCGCATGGCTGGTCGCCTGGGCGTGAGACGCCGCGGCGAACGAATGAGCGGCCTTGGAGATCACCACGGTCGAGATCGCGTGCTTGAAAACCAGCTGCTCCTGGTTATTACTCTCCAGCACCACAGAGTATTTGTCGAAACTCCTGATTCGACCAGACAACTTCACCCCGCTCATCAGGTAGATCGTAAGGTACGTCTTGTCCTTGCGCGCGCTATTTAGAAAAGATTCTTGGATGTTTTGCGCCAGTTTGTCCATGCCTGCATCCTTCTGGTCCGGCATATGCGGGCCGTCACCTACCCGGTCACCTTCGAATTCTAGCACCAAAGCGCAGGGAGGCGCGCCCGGCCAGAAGCGGGGCATAATCAGAGATCGGTCCCAAACCATGAGAATACGAACCTTTCAGCATTTGCCTGTCATTCTGGCGGCGGCTGTCCTGTGCTGGCCGCTGGCGGGCCAGCCCGCGCCCAAGGTCACCGACCCCAGACAGGCGCTCGGCTTCCGGATAGGCGACGACTACCAGATGGCCAGCTACGCCCAACTGGAGGCCTACTGGAAGAATCTGGCCACCGAGTCCGATCGCATGAACCTGGTGGACATCGGACCGACCGCCGAGGGCAGACGGCAGTACATGGCCGTCATCAGCTCCCCGGCCAATATCAGAAACCTCAACCGCTACAAAGAGATTTCGCGGCGGCTGGCGCTGGCCGAAGGCCTGACCGAGGCGCAGGCCCGGGCGCTGGCGCGCGAGGGCAGGGCAGTGGTCTGGATCGACGGCGGCCTGCACGCCACCGAGACCGTGGGTTCGCAGCAGCTCATGGAGATGGTCTACCAGATGGTCAGCCTGAACGACCCGGAGACCCTGCGGTTCCTGGACGACGTGATCCTGCTGTGCGTGGCGGCCAATCCGGACGGCCAGGACCTGGTGGCCGGCTGGTACATGCGCGAGAGCGACCCGGCCAGGCGCAGCACCGGCAACCTGCCGCGCCTGTATCAGAAGTACATAGGGCACGACAACAACCGCGATTTCTACATGTCCAACATGCCGGAGACCACCAACATGAACCGCCAGTTGTTCCTGGAGTGGTTTCCACAGATCGTGTACAACCACCACCAGACCGCGCCGCCCGGCACGGTGGTCTTCATGCCTCCATTCCGGGACCCGTTCAACTACCACTTCGACCCTCTGGTGCCTTTGGGGGTCGAACTGGTGGGCACGGCCATGCACAGCCGGCTGGTAGCCGAGGGCAAGGGCGGCTCGGTTATGCGCTCGGCAGCCAACTATTCGACCTGGTGGAACGGCGGGCTGCGCACCACCACGTACTTTCACAACATGATCGGGATACTCACCGAAATCATCGGGAACCCGACGCCCATGGAGATCCCCCTGGTCGCCGACAAGCAGTTGCCCACGGGCGACTGGCCCATGCCCATCGCCCCGCAGAGGTGGCACTACCGCCAGTCGATCGACTACTCGATCACCAACAACCGCGCCGTACTCGACGTTGCGAGCCGCTACCGGGAGACGTTCCTGTTCAACATCTGGCGCATGGGTATGAATTCGATCGAAAAGGGCAGCCGGGACAATTGGACAGTGACGCCCAAGCGTATCGAAGCGCTCCAGGCGGCCTCCGCGGCGCGGCCGCTGCCTGCCTCGCTCTACGAGAGCGTCCTGCGCGACCCGGCCCGCCGCGACCCCCGCGGCTACATCATCCCCTCCAGCCAGGCTGACTTCCCCACGGCGACCGTTTTCGTCAACGCGCTGCTGAAGACCGGCGTTAAAGTCCTCAGGGCGGCAGCGGCTTTCGAGGCGGGCGGCAGGAGCTATCCGGCGGGCTCCTTCGTCATCAAGACGGCTCAGGCCTTCCGGCCGCACGTGATGGACATGTTCGAGCCGCAGGACCACCCTCACGACTTCCGCTACCCCGGCGGGCCGCCCAATCCGCCTTATGACACGGCAGGCTGGACGCTGGCTTTGCAGATGGGCGTGGAGTTCGACCGCATCCTGGACGGGTTCGACGGGCCGTTCGCGGAGGTGACCGGACTGCTGTCGCCGCCCCCCGCCTCGATCAGCGGCCCTTCCAGCCCGGCGGGGTACCTGATCGACAACCGCATCAACAATTCGTTCATCGTGGTGAACCGGCTGCTCAAGGCGGGAGCGGAGGCCTACTGGCTGAAGGGGTCCGAGCGGGCCGGGGCCGTCTGGGTTCCTGCCGGTCCGCGCGCGCGTCCGATCCTCGAGCGGGGAGCGCAGGAACTGGGGGTCGCTTCCCAGGCTCTGGCCGCGGCGCCTCGCGGGGAAGCGTGGAAGCTGAAGCCTGTACGCATCGGCCTGTATGATCAGTACGGCGGCTCGATGACCTCCGGCTGGACGCGCTGGCTGCTGGAGCAGTTCGAGTTTCCCTTCGATGTGGTCTTCCCGCAGACGCTCGACGCCGGCAACCTCGGAGACAGGTTCGACGTGCTGGTGTTCACCGACGGCGTGGCGCGGGCGGGCCGCGGGGCGAAACCCGGCGGACCGGACCCCGGCGCGGTCCCCGAGCAGTATCGCGCGTGGCTGGGACGGATCACCGAGGACCGCACCATGCCCCAGGTCAAGGCGTTCGTGGAGGCCGGCGGGTCCATCGTCACCATCGGCAGCTCCACGGGGATGGCCGAGTTCCTCGGCCTGCCGGTGAGAAACCACCTCAGCGAGAGGGGTTCCGACGGCGCCGAGCGGCCGCTCCCTCGCGAGAGGTACTTCGTGCCGGGCTCACTTCTCAGAATGACCGTGGACAACACCAACCCCCTGGCTTACGGCATGCCCGGGCAGGTTCACGTGTTCTTCAACAACAGTCCGGTGTTCCGGCTGGAGCCGGACGCGGCGCTCAGGAAGACCTCTGCCGTGGGCTGGTTCAGGGGACCGGAAACGCTCGTCAGCGGCTGGGCCTGGGGACAGCATTACCTGGATGGCGGCACCGCCATTGCCGAGACCGCACTGGGCAAGGGGAAGGTGATCCTGCTCGGAACGGAAGTGGCGTTCCGGGCACAGCCGCACGCCACGTTCAAGCTTCTGTTCAACGGTCTGCTGTACGGCGGCGCGCAGACGGTCTCTCTGCCGTAACCTGTTATCCTGCGGTCATGGCCACGGCCTACAGCCTGGGTAAGCGGGTTGCTCTCCTCAGCATGGGCATCTGCGCCCTGCTCGCCGCGACCAAAATCGTGGTGGGCCTGATGGCCAGCTCTACGGCCGTGGTCGCCGACGGCGTCGAGTCGGCCGGCGACATCTTCGCTTCCAGCGTCGTGCTGTTCGGGCTGGTGGTTGCGGGCAAGCCGCCCGACGCCAATCACCCTTACGGCCACGGGCGGCTGGAGACCCTGATGGGTGGAGCGGTGGGGATGCTGCTCGCTGCAACGGGCGCCATCATCTGCGTGCGCTCGCTCGCGAACCTGAGTTCGCACGATGCAGCTCCGGCCTCCTACGCCATCTGGCCGCTGGTCGCCTCCATCGCCTTCAAGGGGACGCTGGCGCCCGTCAAGTTCCACCTCGGCCGCAGGGCCAGGAGCACCGCGCTGGTGGCCGACGCCTGGAACGACATGGTGGACGTGCTCTCCGGCTGCACCGCGATGGCGGGGGTCGGGCTCGCCCTCTACGACCCGCGGCGCTTCGCGGCGGCCGACCACTACGGCGGCTTCGCCGTGGGCCTCATCGTCGTGTTCCTCGGGCTGCGCGTGGTTCGCAACACCACCTATCAACTGATGGACACCATGCCCGCTCCCGCCCTGATGGACGAGATCCGGCGCGTGGCCATGGGGGTTCCCGGAGTCCTGGGCGTGGAGAAGTGCTTCGCCCGCAACACCGGCTTGAAGCATCACGTGGACCTGCACCTGGAAGTGGACCCCTCCTTGACCGTCCGCGCCTCGCACGACCTCGCCATGTCGGTGCGCGACCGGGTGGTGGACGAACTGGATTGGGTGGCGGACGTTCTGGTTCATGTCGAGCCGTATCCGCCGCTGATGGAAGCGGCGCCCCGTGACCGGGAATAGGGACTTCGCACGCCTGCTCGCCGAGACGGCGGACCTGTTGGAAATCGCCGGCGGGGACCCGTTCCGCATCCGCAGCTACCGCAACGGCGCCAGTTCGATCGAGAGCCACCCTGAACGGATCATCGACCTGCTGAACGATCCCGCGCGCAGTGTCACAGAAATAGCCGGCATCGGCAAGGGACTGGAGGCGGTCCTCAAGGAGATCGCCGCCCGCGGCTCCTTCGAGCGCCGGGACCAACTGCTGGAGAAGTATCCTCCCACCGCCCTTGAGTTCCTCAAGATTCAGGGCCTCGGCCCGAAGAGCATCGCCCTTATCTGGGAGCATTACCGGGTCAGCACCATGGACGACCTGGAGCGCCTGTGCCTGGATCAGAAACTCCGCCTGCTGCCCCGCATGGGCGCCAAGCTCGAGGAGAAGGTGCTGCGCTCGATCGCGCACTACCGCAGGAGCGCGGGCCGCTTCCTGCTCAGCTTCGCCGGCGAGGCGGCCGCGGAGCTGTCCGCCTACCTGCTGGAGGGGAAGGGAATCGACCGTGTGACTCCGGCCGGGAGCCTGCGCCGCGGCAAGGAGACCGTCGGGGACGTGGACCTGCTGGTCACCGGCCCCGGCGCCGCCGGGGCTCTTGACCGTTTCGTCGCTCATCCCAAGGTAACCGAGGTGCTCGGCAGAGGCCCCAGCAAGGCCAGCGCCAAGCTCGGAGCGGAAGGAATGCAGGTGGACGTGCGGGCGCTTGCCCCGGAGAGCTTCGGCGCCGCCCTGCAATACTTCACCGGCAGCAAGGACCATAACATCGCCCTGCGCGCGCGCTGCCAGAAAGCGGGCCTGAAGCTGAGCGAGTACGGGCTGTTCCGCCAGGCCGACGGCGCCCGGATAGCCGGAGACACGGAAGAGGGCGTCTATCAGGCCCTGGGTCTGGCCTGGATACCGCCGGAGCTTCGCGAGAACCATGGCGAGGTGGAAGCCGCCGCCGCCGGGCGCCTGCCGCGCCTGGTCGAGCTCGCCGACATCCGCGGGGACCTGCACATGCACACCACCGCCAGCGACGGTCACGCCTCCGTCGAAGAAATGGCCGCGGCCGCCCGGGCTCTCGGCTACCGCTACATCGCCATCACGGACCATTCCAAAGCCCTGGCCATGGCCAACGGTCTCGACGAAACCCGCGTTATCGAGTTCGCCGAGCGCGTGCGGCGGCTGGACCACCAGGCGCTGGGCATACGCGTGCTATCGGGCATCGAGTGCGACATCCGCAAGGACGGCTCCTTGGACCTGGACGGCGAGGCGCTGGCGGCCCTGGACGTGGTCGTGGCCAGCGTGCACAGCTACATGAACCTGGAACCCGCCGCCATGACCGAGCGGCTGCTGCGCGCCCTGGAGTGCCGCTATGTTCGCGTCCTGGCCCACCCCACCGGCCGGCTGCTGTTGCAGCGCGAGGCTTTCCCGTTTGACTTCGACCGCGTCGCGGCCAGCGCCGCCGAACGCCGCGTGGCCTTCGAGATCAACGCCAGCCCGGAGCGCCTGGATCTGGACGCCGCGCTGCTCCGCGCCGCCAGGGAGAAGGGCGTGAAGTTCGTCATCTCCACCGACGCCCACCATCCCAGGCACCTCGCCAATATGCGCTACGGCGTGATAACCGCGCGCCGCGGCTGGCTGGAGTCCTCCGACATCCTGAACACCGCGATATCCTGGAATTAGTGGCACGACACAACCTGGGCCCATCGAGCCTCAATATTCCCATCGACAAATACACTCTGGCGAACGGTCTGCGCGTGATCCTGTCGCCCGACCGGTCGGTGCCCGTGGTCAGTATCTACCTGATCTACGGCGTCGGGGCCCGTTCGGAGGAGAAAGGCCGCACCGGGTTCGCGCACCTGTTCGAACACATGATGTTCCAGGGCAGCGCCAACGCCCCCAAGGGCCGGCACTTCAAGCTGGTTGAGTCCAACGGGGGCTCCATGAACGGCTCCACGCACCCGGACTTCACCGACTACTTCGAGGTGCTCCCCTCCAACAAGCTGGCCGTGGGCCTGTGGCTGGAGTCAGACCGCATGCGTTCGCTGGCCGTCAACGCAGAGAACCTGGCCAACCAGAAGGACGCCGTCAAGCAGGAACGCAGGCGGAACTTCGACAACCAGCCCTACAACACCGCCATCGTGGACGTCTGGCCCCAGGTCGCTTTCCGCAACTGGCAGAACTCGCACTCGCTGATCGGCTCGTTCGAGGACCTGGACGCCGCTTCGGTGGAGGATGTCGTTGCCTTCTTCAGAACCTACTACGCGCCCAACAACGCCGTGCTGGTGCTGGCCGGCGACCTGGACCCCGCCGAGGCCAAGAGGTTGATCGCCGTGTACTTCGCCGACATTCCCTCGCAGCCGCAGCCCGGGCGCCCGGATCTTGCGGAACCGGAGGACGCCGGGCCCCGTTCCGAGGTGTATCACGACCGGCTGGCTCAGGTGCCCGCCGTGGTGATCGGCTACCGGGCGCCTGCGCGCCGGAGCCCGGACTACTACGCGCTGGTCATGCTGGACGTGCTGTTGACGGGCGGCGAAAGCTCCCGTTTCCAGCAGAACCTGGTGAGGGGCAGGCAGTCCGTGGTCCAGTACCAGGCCGACCTCGGCTGGCCGTTCGCCGGCGCCGGCGACTACAAGGACCCTGGCCTGTACGCCATGCTGCTGCTTCACAATCCCGCCTTCCAGGCCGCCGACATTATCGGGCAGGTTCAGGAGGAGATCGGCAGGGTGCAGGAGGAAGGCGTTGAGGAGAAAGACCTCAACCGAATCCGGACTCTGCTCCGGGCAACCGCTCTGGGTCGGCTTCAGGGGTCGATGCAGCGCGCCCGGCTGCTGGGCCAGTACGAACTGCTGGATGGAGATCCCGGCCTCATCAATACTGAGATGGCGTCCTTGCTGGCAGTCACGCCTGCCGGACTGCAAGCCGCCGCCACCAAGTACTGCGTTCCCGGCAGGCGCTGCACGCTGGAGATCGCTCCGGCGCCGTGCGCGGAGGAGGCTGCGGCATGACGCGCGCGGGTCTCACGATCGATCGCACCAAGCCCCCTGAGACGGGAGCGCTGCCGCCGTTCAAGCTGCCCTCGGTCTTCGAAACGACACTCCCAAACGGCCTGCGCCTGGTGCTGGTGGAGGACCACCGCCTCCCGCTGGTGACGCTGCGGCTGGCCTTCGAGGCGGGAATCAAGTTCGACCCGCCGGAGATCCCCGGCCTCTCTGAAGCAGCCGCTTCGCTGCTGACCGACGGCACCGTGACGCGCACATCACGCCAGATCGCCGAGGAACTTGCGGACCTGGGCGGCGCCCTGCGCGCGTCTTCCGGCCCGGACGGGCTGACCGTCTCTGCCGGTGCGCTTGCCGAGAACCTGCCGAAGCTGCTCGACCTGCTGGCTGACGTCGCGCTGAAAGCGTCCTTTCCTGAAGAGGAGGTCAGGCTCTACCAGTCCCGCCGGACGCAGGAACTGATGGCCGAGCGCTCAGAGGCCGCCTTCTGGGCGGACCAGAAGCTCGCTCAGGTGGTCTTCGGCGAGCATCCCTACTCACGGGAGAATCCCACGCCGGATTCGATCGCGCGCCTCGACTGCCGGGCCCTGACGGCATTCCGCGACGCGCACCTGGCGCCTAACAACGGCGTGCTCGTCCTGCTGGGCGCGATTCCCGCGCGCGATCAGGCGCTGGACCTCATCATGCGCCGCTTCGCCGCATGGCAGGCTAAGGACCTCGTGGCGCGCCCTGAGCCCAGGTTCCCGGCTGCGGCGCGCAGCATCACGCTGATAGACCGGCCGGGTTCAGTGCAGGCCGACATCCGCGTGGGCCGCCTCAGCGTGGACAGGACCGATCCCGACCACTTCCCGCTGGTGGTGGCCAGCACCATCCTGGGCGGCGGCGCCAGCTCGCGTATGTTCACGAACATCCGCGAGAAGCAGGGCTTTGCCTACGACGCCCACAGCAGCCACGATCCCCGGAAGAGCGCCGGTCTTTTCACCACCGTCACCCAGGTGTGGAACGAGGTTCTGGAGCCTGCGTTGCAGGCGGTCATGGCCGAACTGGAGACGCTGGTCAGCGAGCCCGTCTCGGAGACGGAACTGGCCGGCGCGCACAACTACCTGAGCGGCAACTTCGTCATCGGGCTGGAGACGCAGGCGGCGCTGGCCATGCAGCTCTCCAATATGAGATTGCTCGGACTGCCCGGCGACTACCTGGAG
>JBBITL010000067.1:0-24572 GCA_037440765.1 Solibacteraceae bacterium | reverse complement strand
GTGGCAATGCCGGTTTTCAGTCCGAAACAGTCGGCCAGGTTGGCGGCGCAGTTGAACTCGCCGCCGCTGACGTGGATACGGCACTCGCTGGCCTTGCGGAATGGAATGATCCCCGGGTCCAGCCTGTGCACCAGGGCCCCGAGCGACAGGAAATCTAGGGAACCTTCAGAAGGAATGCTCAATCCGTATTTCATGTGGATCTCCGTTGGTAGCAACTCTTACAGGCGTTTCAGAATCTTTATTCCCGCCGGGAGCGTGAAGAGGCTTTCGCTCAGCCCCTGGTTGACGGCGACGGTCTCCGAGAACATCTCGAAAATTTTCTGCCCGTCCCGGGTCCGCAGCAGCGTCAGCGGCCACCAGACGCCTCCCTCCCCTTCCCGGAACTTGCCGTACTCGGTCACCTCTTCAAAGCGCTCGCGCGTCCTGGGGTCCCTCCGCAAGTAGACCTGACGCACGGGGAACTTGCTGGACTGGTGGAAGTAGACCGTGACCACGTCGTTGGCGGCGTCCACGATGTCGACGATCTCAACAGGATGATTCATCCATACATCTGTTCCCCTGGGCTGGAACATCATGCCCGGCTCGTTGAGCCGCGCGCGCAGGATGTAGAACACGTTATGCAGGGTCGAAACGTTGTAGCGCTCGATGGTGTTCAGAGGCAGCGGCCGGGCGCCCCTGAATGTGATTTCGTAGCCCTGGCCGCCGGTGAACAGCACGGCGCTCAGTTCCTTGCCGTTGTGAAGGAAGGACTGGCGCTCCCGCAAGGCCACGGACGCCCCGTCCGGCACGGCCGGCAGAAACTGCGTGTAAATGGTGGCTCGCGACAGGCCCGCCACCTGGTCACGATAGAACGAGTAGGCGCGCCCGGTTTCGGTGCGATCCCGCACTGTCAGGAAGCGCTCTCCGCCGAGCGCTTCGACGGCCTCCATCACCACCCGCTTGCCGCGTTCCTGCGAGCTTTGACCCCAGACCACGGCACCGCACAGCACCGCGAGCGCGAGCGGGCGGACCGGCCGCCATGTCCGCTCCATTACGGTCGCGGTCCGGTGCGAGGCGGCGGCTTCTGCCCTCATTACTCGTAGCGTAGCGCGACTACGGGATCAAGGCGAGCCGCCTTAGTCGCCGGCCAGACGCCGAAGAACAGCCCGACCGCCACCGAAACCAGCGCTCCCAAAGCGGCTGCCCACAGCGGCACCGCTGTGGGCAGCGTGGGGAAGGCCATGCGGGCGCCCGTAGATATCATCCAGCCGAAGAGCATTCCGATGACCCCGCCCGCGAAGGTGAGCACCACGGCTTCGGTCAGGAACTGCGCGACGATGTCGCTGCGCTTGGCGCCGATGGCCTTGCGCACGCCGATTTCGCGGGTCCGCTCGGTCACGCTGACCAGCATGATATTCATGACCCCGATGCCGCCAACCAGCAGGCCTATGGAGCTCAGCACCACCATCACCAGCGCCACCATGGATGTGATGTTCCGGAAATCGTCCAGCATCTGCTGGCCCGTCGACATCCAGAAGCTGTCCGGATCGTTGTAGGCCACCCGGCGGCTGATCCGGAGCGCCACGGTGGCCTCGTCAATGGCCTTGTTGAGCATCCCGGGATGCGCCGCGAAGATGATCATGTTCTCTTTGGCGTTGGGGAACATCTTGCGCATGGTGTGGTAGGGCAGAAGGACCCTCCGGTCCTCCTGGCCGGGGAAGGAAGCCGCGGGGCGGCCCATGACGCCGAGGACCTCGAACTGCTGGCCGTTGACGTCGATCCACTTGCCGGTGGGGTCCTCGTGGCTGAACAGCGCGGTCTGTATGTCCTCTCCCAGAACGACCAGGGGCTGGCGGCGGTAACTTTCGGCGTCCGTGAAGAACCGGCCGTACTTCATCGTCTCGTTCTCGGCGTAACCCTCCTCGGTGCCAGCCAGCTCGATCTGGAAGACGTCATTCCCCTTGTAGCGCACCCGGTCGATGCCGCGGCCCATGAAGCTGGGCGGGAACAGGTAGGGCGATACGTAGGCCACCGACGGGCAGCGCTCCCGGATCGCCTGCGCGTCCTCCAGCGTGAGCGGCTTGCGCAGCCGTTCCTCGCGCGTGATTCGCCCGCGGAAACCGAGGTTGAATTTGTAGACGAAGACCGTGTCCGGGCCGAAGCTGCGCACGATGTTGGCGATGGCGGCGTCCACGCCGGTGATGATCGATCCCACCGCGATCACGGTCCCGGTGCCGATAATGACGCCGAGCACGGTCAGAAGGCTCCTGGTCTTGTGCTCGCGGATGGTGCCCAGCGCCATCCCGATCGCCGACATGATCTCCGAGCCGCTCATTTCTCAAACCTCAAGGCCACGATGGGGTCCAGTTGCGCCGCCCGCCGGGCGGGGTAGATTCCGAAAAACAGGCCAACGGCCGCCGACAGGCCAACGCCTATGATCACGGCGTTGTACGGCACCGCCATGGGCACCGGGGTGGTGTTACGCACCAGCACGGCCACCGCCCAGGCCAGCAGCACCCCGATCAGGCCGCCGCTGGCCGACAGCACCAGCGACTCGACCAGAAACTGATTGAGGATGTCCGTCTTCCTGGCGCCCACCGACTTGCGTATACCGATCTCGTGCGTCCGCTCTGTCACCACCGCCAGCATGATGTTCATGATCACCACTCCCCCCACCACCATGAACACGCTGACTATGGCGATGGCAGTGGCGGCGATGATGGCCGTCATCTGGTCCCACACCTGCAATATGGAGTCCGAACCGAAGATCGCGAAGTTGTCTTCCTCGTTCGGCCGCAGGCCGCGGAACGAACGGAGCAGCATCCGCACCTCGTCCTGAGCCTGAAGGAAGTGCGCCTGGTCGATGGCGGTGACGGCGATGGCGAAGCCGCGGCGGGCGCCGTACATCTGGAAGTACGTCTGAGCCGGGATCCACACGAACGTGTCGCGGGACTGGCCGAACACCGATCCCAAGGGCTTGGCCACGCCCACCACACGGAAAGGCCGGCCCTCCACGGCGATGGTCTTGCCGACCGGGTCCAGTCCCTCGAAGAACCGCTTCCGGATGTCCTCGCCGATGAAAGCCACGCTCAGGCGGCGGAAGTCCTCCGAGTCGGTCAGGAATCGCCCCATGGCCGTCTGCACGTTGGTGATGGCCCCGACGTTGGGGGTCACGCCCTGCAACTGCACCCCCTCCAGGAGTTCCGCTCCGTAACGGACCGGCGCGCTGCGGTTGGCGACGATGCCGATCTCGCTCGCCAGCGTTGCGTTCTCCTTCAGGAAGGCGAACTCCTCCAGCGTCAACTGCGGGTTCCGGCGCTGCATTTCCAGAAATTGCCTGGCGTCGAAATTCCCGATCATGGCCAGCCGCACCACGCGGAAGCTGTTGACCCCCATGGTTGAGAGCTGGTCGGCGATGTAGACATCCATCCCGTTGATGACGCTCACAACCGCAATCAACGTGGCCGTGGCCAGGATGATGCCCAGCAAAGTCAAGAAACTACGCAACTTGCTGGATCGCAGCGAAGCTATCGCCACGCGGATCGCCTCACCGAACGACGCACCAGTCTTCATGCTTCTCCCATCTTAAACTGTTAACGCGCCAGCACCGCTGCTTGTTCCACAAGCCTGGCCCGGCCGTGGCGCGCCAGCACCCCGGCAGCGCCCGGTTCGCGGCGGCGGTAGATGAGCGCCAGCGCGGTCCGTCCCCAAGGCTCGTAGTGCGCCAGCCAGGGCGCCAGGTCGGGGAACTTCTCTATCCCCAGCAGCGGGTTGACGACGCCCAGCGTGTCCACAATGAACGTGGGGGACGACTGCACCAGTTCCGCCCGGTTGACCCGGGCCATCTCGGGCGCCACGGGTATCGAGACAGCCAAGTGGCGGTCGGCTGGAACCCCGGTCAGCGGCTGCGAGTCCAGGAAGCGGGAGCCGGGCTTCAGACCGGTGTACACGTAGATCCCCGCACTGTATCCCCAGACCAGCAGCGTATCGGTCTCACTCGCCTGCGCGTTCACGATTCGGGCCGCCAATCTGCTGTCCTGGTCCAGGGCTGTGTCTGTCCACTGGTGCCCGCGCCCCGCGGCCAGGTCGCCGGCCAGCCGGAAGTAGCGGGGGCCGAAGCGCGCCGCGGGGATCAACAGAAGGATGCACACCGCCGCAACCGCCGCTCGCCTTCGGACGCCCGCGGCGAGCAGAATGCCACGGGCGCCGAAGACAACCACAACCGGCAGAAGCTGGAAGTAGTAGCGTGGGGAGAACCTGAATCCCACCGCCACGGCGGCCATGGAGACCAGTATCCACACCCAGGCCTCCCGGAAGCGCCCGCCACGCTCGCGCACGAAGAAGAACAGCGTTCCCAGCGCGGCGGCGGCATGGAAGCCCAGCCAGTTGCCCGAACGCTTCAGGCCGTTCAGCAGCGGCTGCGGCTCCGGGCTGTCGCCTGCGTATCGCACGCCCCAGACCCAAACCTGCTCCCAATACCCCTTGAGCGCCCCCAGGGCCGCCAGCGCACCCAGACCTGCCGCAGCGGCCGCGCCGAAGCCGAACAGGATCCGGACCCGCCCCTCGGGCCTCCACAGCAGGCACACCGCGAGCACAAACAGGCCCTTAGCGTTGAAGAAGCAGGCGATCCCCGCCACTGCGCCGGCCAGCGCGGGCATGCCGCTCGCCAGGCACGCCACGGCGGCCAGGTGAGGCACCAGCATGGCAAGGTCAACCGGAAGCGGTATCACCGCCGAGGGAAGGTAGAAGGTCAGGTAGAAAGCCAGCAGGCAGGCCGCCAGCAGCCCCTCGCGCTCGCCCCACAGCCGCCTGCCAAGGATGTAGACGAGGATGGCGGCCACCAGCAGATAACAGGCGCTACCGGCCGCCAGCGCGACGCCTTCCCGGGCGCCGAACAGCACGTGCAGCAGCGGGGTGAGCGGCGGCTTGTCGAACCAGAAGTCCCGGTAGGGCACGCTCCCGCGCGCGATTAGTCGCCGTCGGCCCAGAGTATGCCGACGTGGCACAGCCGGCCGGCGGCCAGCGCCGCGAAGATGCCCCCGAAGACCGCCCAGCGCCTGGACACTGCGCCAGTCTAGCATGCTCGTGCCGGGAGTCCGGCGGTTGGCGGATAATTGGAGGCGTACGGAGGCCATCCGCGCCCATGAACCACGGAACCGTTTCCAGGCAGATCGCCGCGGGCCTGCTCGCGCTCCAGGAGCGCATCAGCGCCGCCAAGATACCCTCATCTAAGATCGACGAGACACTCAACATCGCCACCTGGAACATCCGGGATTTTGGCAAGAAGCCCCGCAGCCAGGCCGCCGTCCACTACATCGCCGAAATCCTGGGCCAGTTCGACCTGGTGGGCGTGATCGAACTGAGGGACAACCTGGCCGACCTCGGGCGCGTGCTCGAGATTCTGGGACCCTACTGGCGCGCCGTGTACTCCGACATGATCCCGGACGCAGGCGGCAACCGCGAGCGCATCGCCTACGTCTACGACAAGCGCGCCGTGGTGTTCAACGGCCTGGCGGCCGAGGCTAACCCGCCGCGAAAGAAGAAGGGACTTGAGTACCTCTCCGATAAGAACTTCTGGCGCGCCCCCTATACCGCCTCTTTCCGAAGCGGCAATTTCGACTTCGTGGTGCTGAGTGTTCACGTGCGCTGGGGAGACAGTCTGGAGGCCCGGCGGCAGGAACTGGAGATGCTGGCCGACTGGGTGGAGGGGCGGCGGCGGGACAGGCATAACGAGGACAACGACATCATCGTGATGGGGGACTTCAACATCCCCTCGCGCACGGATGCGCTGTTCAAGGCCGTCACCAAACACGGCCTTTCGATACCGAAGGCCCTCACCGGCGTCGGGCACGGCAGCAACCTGGAGAAGAACAAGCGCTACGACCAGATCCTGCACTACGCCAATTACCCGGAGAACTTCACTAACGCGGGCGGGGTGCTGGACTTCTTCATCGACGAGAGCAGGATCGGGGAGTTGTTCCCCGGCGGGATGTCCAAGGCCGATTTCACCTACCAGATGTCAGACCACCTGCCGCTGTGGATGCAGATCAATACCGACATCGACGGCCAGCAGCTTCAGCAGATTGTGCGAGGGTGAAGACGATGCGCGGGCGAAACCGGAATTCCGGCGCCTGCCCCTGTTTGGGGGCAGCCATGCGCGGTGTCAAGTGGCTGACGGTCCTGTCCGTGCTCGCGGCCGGCGTCCATGCACAGCGCCTTTTCACGCTGAGCGAGAAGGATGAGATCGAGATCGGACGCCTGGCCGCCGGGGAGATTGAGAAAAGCAGCCTGCTGGTCGAACAAGAGTCTGTCGTCAAGTACATAGACGCGCTCGGCCAGACCCTGGCGCGGAACTCGGCCCGCAGGGGAATCGCTTACACGTTCAAGGTGCTGGACAGCCCGGAGGTCAACGCGTTCGCGCTCCCGGGGGGCTTCGTCTACCTCAACCGCGGCCTGATCGAGGCGGCCAGGAGCGAGGATGAACTGGCCGGGGTGCTGGCGCACGAAATAGGACACATTGTGGCCCGTCACGGCGCCGATCAGGCGGTGCGCTTCGGGCTGGCTCAGGGCGGGCTGGGAGCGCTGGGAACGCTGCTCGGGCGCGGAACATCAGGGTCCATGGCCAAGATGGCCGCCGAGATGGTGACCACGGGCGTCTTCATGCGGTTCAGCCGGGAGGCTGAGCGCCAGGCGGACCAGCTGGGCGCACGCATGCTCCACGACGCTGGTTTCGACCCGCGGGCCATGATCAGCTTTTTCGACACGCTCGCCAGCGTGGAGAAAAGCCAGCCCAACGTTGTGCAGAAGTTCTTCGCCTCGCATCCCAGTCCGGCGGAACGCTCCGAGAACGTCTCGGCTCTGATCGCGGCCTTCAAGGCCACGTCCAAGCCGGCCGTCGACCGCCCGGCTTTCCGGGAGATCAGGGAGCGGCTGGCCTCCCTGCCCCGCCCGGAGGTGGAGGCGGCCAAAGCCGCGGCCGAAGCAGCCGCGGCCGCCGCCTCTCCGGGCGAGCCGGACGGCGACACGCGTATCCGGAACATGATCCGCGACCGCGACATCGCGGCGCGCTTCGCGCCCGTGTTTCATCAGGCCCTGGGCCCCTCGCCGCGCTTCGACTACATCACCAACTTCGACTTCGACGGCGACTGGCGCGGCGACAACAACTGGAACAACGCCGCCGACACCCGTTATCCTCTCAAGGCCTACATCTACTACTCGGTCTTCGAGACGAGAACGCATTTCTTCATTCACTACGCGGCCTTTCACCCCCGCGATTACAAGGGAGGCGAGAGCCGTGGAGCGCTGCTGAGCGAGGCCATGCGCATCGGCGTCAAGATGGGCGGCCAGTACGATCCCACGGGCCGGGCCGACGAGGCGGTCATGGCCCACGAGAACGACCTCGAAGGGGCGCTGGTAGTGGCCGAAAAGGACGGCGAGGACTACACGCGGGCCAGGCTGATGCTGGTCGAGACGCTGGCCCACAATAACTACCTGAAGTACGTGCCGCCCGGCAGCCCGCTGGCGGGAGGCCCCCTGATGGTGGCGGGCGTCAGACCGCGCCTGTTCGTCGAGCCCAAGGGCCACGGCATCGAGGCCTGGCGGGACGACGCCGCCCAACACAAGCAGGCCGAGAACGGATTCCTGGTGTACGTGTTCGCAGCCTCGGCCGAAGACCCCGACGCCAATCCCAACCGGGCGATCGGCTACGAACTGACGCCAACCTATGAGACGTTCTGGCCGCGCTCACGCTCGGGCAGAAACGAAACCTACGGGGCCGAGCACGACTACGGCGTCCTCAGCGTGCGCCTCGCCAATGGCGTTGAGGACGTGCTGCGCCATGTCAAGCTGGGGGTGATGGGCTCGGCGCTGAACGGCGCGGTGGGCGCGCCCAACATGTCGCGGCCGCCCTGGGGCTGGTTCGACGGACAGGAACGCGCGCGCCCGCTGGGCGAGTGGTTCCTCAATCCCGCCGAAACGACGCGCCGCCGCTGGAAACTGCCCGAGTCCTTCTCCACGGTCTACACCTACCACCCGTTCCTGGGCCAGTTCCGCTAGGAGTCAGAAGTCCGCCGGCCTGCAAGACTGCTCCCTCACGGTCGCGGTTCTGTGCAAAACCTCGAAAGCACGGAACCGCGCGCCGGCAAGCGGGCGCATTTGTCCAGCGGACTTCTAGAAGCGGAAACGCAGGCTCTGGAGCATCTGGTCGAAGGCGCGGTTGGCGTACTGCGCCTCGCCCTCCGGCGCAACCAATACCACGTACATCATCCCGTCCGGGTGGGCAAGCGTTATCACCAGGTCCACCTCGGTCTGACCCCGGAAAATCGACTCGCTGTTCAGCGTCGAGAGGATGGCGCTCTTCCCGCCGGCGCGGACCTCCCGCGGCATCTCGCGGCCCGCCCGCAGCTTGGGATCGGAGGCCCGCAGTTGAGCGATGAACTCGTCGGTGGCCTGCCACAGGCTGCCCTTCGGATCCTTGGGCCGGTAGACGTTAATTATGGCGCCGTAACCTATCGCCGTTCCCTGTGCGGACTCCTGCACGCCGGACGGCGGCGCAATTGTGACGCCCTGCGCATTCTGGGACGGGGACGGTTTCCAGTTGTCGGGGTAGGAGAGGCTGAAGTCCCTTCCCTGATACTGCTCCATGCGGGCCGACGGCCTGCTGTCCGGAATCGAGAGGGAGGCGGAGCCTCCGGCCCGTCCGGGCTGTTTCCTCGGAGGCGGGAGCCTGGCGATGATGGCCTTCATATGCGCCAACCGGCCGGTATCCGCGTTGTAGCTCCGCTTGGGCATGTTGCGGATCTCCTCCTCGATGGCCTTGGTGCGATTGCCCGGGTTGGGGTGACTCGAGAAGAACTGAGGCACACGGGAGCCGCCTTCGGCCTCCAGTTTCTCGAAAAAGCGCGCGATCGCTATGGGATCGTAGCCGGCCTGGGCCGCCATCTGCGCGCCCATAAGGTCGGCCTGCGTCTCGGCCGTTCGCGAGAAGCTGAGCAGCAACGAGTTCGCTCCCAGGCCGATTCCAAGCTGGGTCAGCTTCCCCAGAATGGACTCGCTGCCGACGGCCCCTCCCGCCAGCATGAGCGGCAACTGGATCAAGTTGGCCCTGGAGACCTGGTTGGTGCCGTGACGCAGGGCGACGTGCATGATCTCGTGCGCCATGACGCCCGCAATCTGCGCCTCGTTGTCGGCGGCCGCTATAAGTCCGGTGTTGATGTAGGTCGGTCCGCCGGGCAGCGCGAAGGCGTTGATGCTCGGGTCGTTGACCACCTTGAACGTGTATGGGTACTTATCCGCCTGCGGCTGCGCGGCCAGTTTCTGGCCGATCGAGTTGATGTAGGCGCTCAGCTCCTTATTATTGACGATCTCCACCTGCTTCTCGATTTCGCCTGCGGCCTCTTTGCCAAGCTGGATGTCCTGGTCCTTCGAGAAAAGGTTGAATCCCGGCTTGAAAGTGCTCAGTTGCCCGGGCGCGGGCAGAGCCGCAGCTGCCAACAGCACCAGCGCGCCGGCGCCTCTCCAGGTTGTACGCATTGCCCACGGCCTCCTTACGGTCCATGATACCAGCGGTCAGAACGCCCGCCGCAGATCGCCTCGATGGGCGCCAGCAGGGCCGGTTCACGCGGATGATCGACCCGCGCCCTGGCTTCGACAAAGCGCACCTGGGCGGGACCGAGGGGTCGACCAGCAGGGCCGGCCGCGCCCTTCCGCGCCTCTGCGAGAATAGGGTTTGGTGGAGGATTCGATCTCGGTCCGCGGGGCGCGGGTCCATAATCTCAAGGGCATCTCGCTGGATATCCCGCATAACCGGCTCACGGTGGTCACGGGTGTGTCCGGCTCCGGCAAGTCGTCGCTGGTTTTCGACACCATCTATGCGGAGGGCCAGCGGCGCTACGTCGAGTCGCTCTCGGCCTACGCGCGCCAGTTTTTGGAGCGCATGGAGAAGCCGGATGTCGAGGACATCGGCGGGCTGGCGCCCCCCATTGCCGTACGCCAGCGCAACACCACGCGCAACCCGCGCTCCACGGTCGCCACCGCCACCGAACTTTACGACTTCCTGCGCCTGCTGTACGCCCGCGCCGGTCGCACCTATTGCCCTCAGTGCGGCCGGCGGGTGGAACGCGACACGGTAGACCGGGTAGCCGCGCGCATGCTCGCCGAGCCCGAGGGCTCCCGGTGGTTCGTCCTGTTCCCGGCCGGGCCGCAGGCGGGAAAGGACCGGCTTTTCGAGCTTCGCCATAAAGGCTTCAACCGCCTGTTCCAGAACGGCCGGATGTTCGAGTTCTCCACGCCTGAGTCGCTGTTGGAGGTGGATTTCACACAGCCGCTCCATGTCCTGGTGGACCGCGTGGTGCTGGGCCCGGGCCTGCGCCAGCGCCTGGTGGACAGCCTGGAGATCTGCTACCGGCAGGCCGGTGAGGCGGTCTTTGAAGCTGCCGGAGCCGAAATCCCGCGCCGCCTGAGGTTCAGCGAGGCCTTCGCCTGCAAGCAGTGCGGGCTCGCATTCGCCGACCCCGAGCCGGGCCTGTTCAGCTTCAACAGCCCCACCGGCGCCTGCCCGGCCTGTCAGGGATTCGGCAACACCATCGACTACGACCTGGACCGCGTGGTCCCGGACCCCACGCTGACGCTGGAGGAGGGCGCGGTAGAGCCCTGGAACAAGCCCCTTTACCGCTGGCCCTTCTATGAGCTGAAACGCGCGGCCCGCGGGCGCGTGCGGCTTGACGTCCCGTTCAACGAACTGACCGGGGAGGAGCGGCGGTTCGTACTGGAGGGCGAGGGGCGCTTCCCCGGCGTCCGGGGCTTCTTCCGCAAGCTCGAGACCAAGAAGTACAAGGTCCACGTGCGCGTGTTCCTCAGCCGCTACCGCGGCTACACCGAGTGCCCTGAGTGCGGCGGCACGCGCCTGCGCAAGGAAGCGCTGCACGTCCGGGTCGGAGACAGGACTCTGGGCGAGGTCGCGCGCATGAACATCGCCCAGGCGCAGGCGTTTTTCGCCTCCGTGGAGTTCGGCCCCGAACAGGAGGCCGTGGCCGGCAAGGTGCTCCTCGAGGTGCGCCAGCGGCTCAAGTTCCTGAACGACGTGGGGCTGGACTACCTCACGCTGGACCGCCTGTCGGCCACGCTGTCCGGCGGCGAGGCGCAGCGCATACAGCTTGCCACCTGCCTGGGGTCACGGCTGGTGGGCGCCTGCTATGTGCTGGACGAGCCATCCATCGGCCTGCACAGCCGCGACACCTCGCGGCTGATCCGCATCCTGGAGGAGCTGCGGGACCTGGGCAACACCATCGTAGTGGTGGAACACGACGCCGACCTGATGCGCGCCGCCGACCACATTGTGGATCTGGGACCGGGGGCCGGTGAACTTGGCGGCCGCATCGTCTGCGAGGGTCCGCTTCATAAGCTGCTGGCCGACGGCGCCGGATCGCTCACGGCCCGCTACCTGAGGGGCGAAACCGGCTCAGGCGCCAGGCTCACCCCGCGCGCGGTGAACCCCAAGCGCACGGTCCGCTTCCTGGGAGCGCGGGCGCACAACCTGCAAGGCATCGACGTCACCGTGCCCTTGGACATGATGGTGGCGATCACGGGCGTTTCGGGCTCGGGCAAGTCCACGCTGGTTCACGAGGTGATTCACGCTAACCTGCGGCGGCTGAAGGGCGGCGAGATCCGGGATGGCGAAGATTCATCCGAGGCCGGTCCGAAGCAAACCTGCCGGCGGGTGGAGCGGGCCGAGTTGATAGGCGACGTGGTGCTGGTGGACCAGTCGCCCATCGGCCGTACGCCCCGCTCCAACCCGGTGACCTACATCCAGGCCTTCGACATCATCCGCGGCCTGTTCGCCTCCACCCCGGACGCCGGCCGGCGCGGTTTTACCCCGGGACACTTCTCCTTCAACGTCTCGGGCGGACGCTGCGACGCATGCCAGGGGGACGGCACCGTCACCGTTGAGATGCAGTTTCTGGCCGATGTGGAGCTGGTCTGCGAGGAGTGCAAAGGCACGCGATTCAAGTCGAGCGTGCTCGACGTGCGCTACCGGGGCCTTAACATCCACCAGGCGCTTCAGCTTACGGTCAGGGAGGCGCTCACGTTTTTCGGCGACGTCCCACGGCTCGTCAGGAAACTGAAGGTGCTGGCCGACGTCGGCCTCGGCTATCTGCGATTGGGGCAGTCGGCCACCACGCTGTCCGGGGGCGAGGCCCAGCGCGTGAAGCTGGCCGGCCACCTGGCGGACGCATCCTGCATGGGCACGCTGTTCATTTTCGACGAGCCCACCACGGGCCTGCACTTCGACGACATCGCCCGGCTTCTGGGCGCCTTCGAGAAGCTGATACAGAACGGCGGGAGCGTGCTGATCATCGAGCACAACCTGGACGTGATCCGGCGCGCCGACTGGATCATCGACCTCGGCCCGGAGGGCAGCGCGCTCGGCGGCCGCATTGTGGCTGAAGGACCGCCCGACGCGATCGCCGCCGCGCCCGGCTCCCACACGGGCCGGTATCTGCGCGGGCGTCAGAACTGATAGCCGGCGCCCACGGCGGCTCGCGTGATTGAGCCGAGGCGGAACTCCGGCGACACGAACATCCCGCCGGCCAGCCGCACCCTCACTCCGAAGCCGGCGCTCCAGGCCGGCTCGCTCCGCTTGTAGCTTATGCTCTTGTCGAGTTCCGAGAAGTACCCGGCGCCGCCGATGATGTATGGCGCCGCGTTCCGCCCCGGGTCCCGCAGGTCATAGACAATGTTGGGAATCAGCGTCCACTGGCTGAACCGCGGGCCTGGCGCGATGACGAATTCCGGCTCTACGCCGAAGCGCCGGGTGACATTGAACCGCACCGATCCGCCGGCGGCCGGGCGCCACGGCTCGTCCAGGTACTGCATGGCGTAGCCGGCCGAGGCCCGCACCGCGCCGCGTGGCCTGGCCTGCTGACCGGACGTCAGCACGGCCGCCGCCAGGGCAAGGAACACGGTCTTCCGCATGGTCCGGATCGTCATGGTCCTCCCGGCCCTTTGAACCATGATAAACTCGCCCACTTGGACGTGGAGGGAGGGGTTGTGCGGCCCTTGACAAGACGTGACCTCGGAAAGGCGGCGCTCTCTGGCGCCGTCATCAAGCAGGCATCATCCGCCCGCGCAGCCCAGAAATACTCGGGCGCGCTGGACGGCTTTGAATCGAAAGTCGATCTGGACGCTTTCGACCCCGTGCGCTACACCCTGACGCGGCATTCCTCGGCGCCGCTGCGCATGACCTTCCGCGCGCGCAGCCGCAGGGAGGCGGTCGAGTGGCAGAAGCGGCTGCGGGCCAGGGTTTCGGAGTTGCTGGGGGGATTCCCGGTTGAGCGAGCGCCGCTCGCGCCCCAGACGCTCGAGGTGCGCGACTTCCCTGCCTACCGCCGGGAGAGATTCGTCTTCCAGAGCCGGCCCGGGGTCCATGTTCTCGGCTACCTGCTCACTCCGAAGGCGGCCACGGAGCCGCACTCCGCTCTGAGCTGCCTGGCCGGGCATGGCCGGGGGGTAGACGACCTCGTGGGGATTGACAGCGAGGGCCGGGACCGCACGGAAAGAGTGAGCTACCAGTACGATTTCGCCATTCAAGCCGTCGAGCAGGGCCTGGCCGCGGTCGCCATAGAGCTGATGGCGTTCGGTTGCCGGCGGGATCCTGTCACACGAAGGCGGAGCCTGGAAACCTCGGCCTGCCAGCCCACGGCCGGTTCCGCGCTGCTGCTGGGGGAGACCATGATCGGCTGGCGCGCCCGGGACGTGATGCGCACCATCGACTGGATAGAGACCCGCAAGGAACTGGACGCCGCGCGCGTGGGCTGCGTTGGCATCTCCGGGGGCGGCACCTGCGCGCTGTTCGCCGCCGCCCTGGAGCCCCGCCTGCGCGCCGTCATGATCAGTTGCGCGCTCAACACCTTCCGGGACAGCATCATGAGCGTCTCGCACTGCATCGACAACTACGTGCCCGGCATCCTCAACTGGGCCGAGATGTACGACGTGGCCGGCCTGATCGCACCGCGGCCGCTGTTCGCCGAGGCCGGCGAGAAGGACAACATCTTCCCCGTGGCCGCCAGCCGCGCCAGCTTCGATAAGGTTGCCAGGATCTATGAGACCTTCGGCGCCGCCGGGTCATTCCAGACGGAGTTCTTTGACGGGGGGCACCTGTTCTGGGGCAGGCGGGGCCTGCCGTTCCTGGCAGCGCACCTGAAGCGAAAGTAGCCTCGGGACACTAGGCCCCGGCGCTGTGTCTGAGGATCCACTCCTCAGTCTCTTCCCAGGAGAGCAGACCCGCAACGGAGCCCACCCGGCGCACCGAGAGCCCGCCTACCGCGTTGGCGAAAGAAGCGCACTCCCCCAGCGGAAAACCGCGCTGAAGGGCGGCCAGAAAGCCCCCGGCGAAGCAATCCCCCGCTCCCGTGGTATCGACCACATCGATGGCGAAGGCCGGCGCCGAGAACTCCCCGCCCTCGGCCAGTACCATGCATCCTTTCGGCCCCAACTTCACCACCACGGTGCCGGCGCCGGCTTCCCGCAGGGCGAGCGCCCCCTGGCGCGGGTCCTCCAGGCCGGTGAGCATGCGGCACTCATCCTCGTTGACGAAAAGCAGGTCCACGTGCGGCAGCGAGGAGCCCAGATCCTTCAGCCAGCGTCCCTGGCTGTCCCAGGCGGCGTCCAGCGATGTGGCCAGGCCGGCGGCGCGGGCGCGCCTCAGGCTCTCGGCCGCGTGCTGACGGAACGCCGGAAGGGAGAAAGGGTTCGCCACATGAAAGCGCGTGGTCCTGTGCAGCAGTGCGGGCGGAAATTCGATGGGTGCCGCCAGCGCGTGCAGGTTCACGCCCGGCTTGTGTATGAAGAGGCGGTTGCCGTCGGAGCGGACCAGGGAAATCGTCGTGGCCGAAGCTCCGTAGGCGCGCGTGATGGGCCGCGTGTCCACCCCGGCGCTGCGCAGTCCGGCCAGCATCTCGTCCCCGTAGTTGTCGTCTCCCACCACAGCGACGAGCTTGACCGGCACGCCCAGCCGCGCCAGCGCGTAACTGGTGTTCGCGCCGTTGCCGCCCATGCTGTGCCCGATGGTTTCAACCCAGGTGGTGGCCCCCCACCGCAGCTGGTCCACGGGGTGGACCAGCATGTCAAACACCACGTTACCCGCGCACAGGACGCCTGCCGGCTGGTCGATGGACATAGGCTATTGCGGATCTCTCAGTATACCTTCCAGGAACTCGCGCTCCACGGGCCAGCGGCCAACCACGCGGCGGTCCAAACGGTTGAAGACGCCGGAAGCAAGCACTCCGCTGAGGTCGCCCGGGTTGGGGGCCTGCTTCTCCTGCGCAATCATCTCCCGCAACACTCTGGTGAGGCCCTCCAGTTGGAAGGAGAGCGTCGCCGCCTCCTCGGCCGACGGGCATGTGGCGTCCAGTTCGATCGCCGCGCCCTTTTCCGACATGGTGAGCGAGAGGCCCACATTCTCGGCGCCAGCCATGGCCTGAGCGAACAGGCGGGTCCCGGCCGGAAGCGTCCCCAGATTCCTCAGGGAGGCAGCCGGCACATGCAGCCATACAGGCCGGGCCGGCGGCCCGCTGCGGCGCGAATCCTGTCTTGACATCAGCCGGGTGGCCGCCCAGTCGTCCGCTCCGACGCCCATGGCCATCACGTCCCGGCGCAAGGGGAAGAATGACAAGTGGCGGCCCGCGGCGCTGCCGCTCATGCGGCAGAGAGAGTTGCGGCACTCCCCGCCCTGGCCGGCGGCGTAGGCCTTCAGCCTGCTCCAGTCGAACCGGCCCCTCAGCAGCATGAGCGTCGTGCCGCCTCCGAACCAGCCGAGCACATAATCGAGGTCCTGCTGGTAGTCAAAACCGGTGGCCTCGATGAAGGCAGTGTATTCCGGCTCCTGACCGATGCCGGCGCCATCGAGCGAGGCCAGCACGCCCGCCGACCTCAACTCCGCCAGGTTGATCGCCAGCACCACCCCATCCTCGGCAGGGAGGTGCCGCGCCAAGGCGGCGGGCGAAGCGGCGCGGCGGTCACGCAGGTAGGCCAGCCCGGCGACGGAACCCACGCACACTCCTATCACCAGCAGCACCACCACGGCGGGATTCAGGCGGAAGCCCACAATCCAGTAGCTTACAACTTCGCGGCGGCCACGGCCAGCCGGGCCTCCCGCCAGAGCTTGATGTAGGGCTGGAGCGCCAGCATCATGGACTGAAACTCGGCGATGTTCAGCGACTGCGCGCCGTCGCTGATGGCCTTCTCCGGCGTGGGGTGAACCTCCACCAGCAGGCCATCCGCTCCGATGGCCACCGCCGCGCGCGCCAGCGGCGGCACCAGGCTGCGGCGCCCGGTGGCGTGGCTCGGGTCCACCACCACCGGCAGGTGGGTCCGCTCGTTGAGCACGGGCACGGCGCTGATGTCGCAGGTGTTGCGTGTGGAGTCCTCGAAGGTGCGGATTCCCCGCTCGCACAGCACCACGTTGGGGTTGCCGTGCGCCACGATGTATTCGGCCGACATCAGCAGTTCCAGCACGGTCGAGCTCATGCCCCGCTTCAAGAGGATGGGCCGCGTAGTGCGCCCGAGAGCCTTGAGCAGGGGTATGTTCTGCATGTTGCGCGCGCCGATCTGGAGGATGTCGGCGTACTCCGACACCAGTTCCACGTCGCCCTCGCTCATCACCTCGGTGATGATCGCCAGGCCGGTGGCTTCCTTGGCCTTCCGGAGCAGCCTCAGTCCCGCCAGTTCCAGTCCCTGGAACTCATAAGGCGAGGTGCGGGGTTTGAAGGCGCCGCCCCGGAGCAGGCGTGCTCCGGCGCTGGCAACGCCTTCGGCCGCCTGCATTATCTGCCGCTCGTTCTCCACCGAGCAGGGCCCCGCCATGACCACAAAGTCATCGCCACCGATCTCGGTCCCGTTGACGCGCACCCGGGTGCGCTCTGCGCGGAACTCCCGGCTGACGAACTTATAGGGAGCGGAGATGCGCACGGCGCTCTCCACGCCCGGCATGGCCTCCACTTGCGACAGACAGGCGCTGACGTCGCCCACGCCCACCGCCCCGATGACCACCCTCTGCTCTCCCTGGATCGAGTGGACCTTGTAGCCGAACTCGCGGATGCGCTGGCAGACGTTGTCGATTTGCTCCCGCGTGGCGTGTAGCCCCATCGAGATGATCACGCTCTCCTCTTTTCAGCCGGACCGGCCGGCACAAACAAAAAACCCACTCTTTCGAGTGGGTTGGTTTCGACGAATCCTTTGAAAACCGCTATCTACGCCAACGCCACTCTAGCGAGCCCGGGGCCAGCACCAGCCCCGGAACGCAAAGATGAACGCGTTGGAATAGAGTCTCTGCATCTGAGACCTCAATCATACTCCCCGCCGGTCATCCGCACAAGCCCCCCCCGGGCGGCCCTGGTTCTGAGAGGATGTGGAATATGGGCGAAGGCAGGATCGCAGTGCTAGGGATGGGCAACCCCGTGGTGTCCGACGACCGCGTGGGGCTGGCTGTCGCCGAGGAGGTGAGGCGGCTGCTGGAAGCCTCGCCGCTGGAGGGCGTGACGGTGCTTGAGAGCACGCGCGGCGGTCTGGAACTGATCGACCTGCTCAGCGGCTTCTCAGAAGCCGTGATCGTCGACTGCCTCACCCTTCCCCACCCCTCACCGGGCCGCGTGCGGCAGCTCAGCCTGGATCACGTGGCCGGCAGCGCGCGCCTGGTCAACGCGCACGAAGTCAGCATCACACATGCATTTCAGCTGGCTGCCAGAATGGGCATCCCCATGCCGCCGGTTCTGGACATCTTCGCCGTTGAGGCAGGGGATACTTCAACAATCTCCGAGGAGATGACACCGGCGGTGGCCGCTGCTGTCGAGCCGCTCGCGCGGCGGATCTACGCCCGCATAGCGGGCAGGACAGGAGACCTGCCCCACAAGCCCCACTGAGGACTGGGGCAATTCGCTCAGCCCCGCTTCAGCCGGGACTGCCAGAGCCTGGATGTGGCCTGTTTTCTACAACAAGATCTCTTTGTCCTGTATTAACCAAATGGCATCATACATGCAATTTCGAAGCATCCATAGTCTGTTGCAGGAGTCATATTGTGCTGGCAATGATCCGCAGGAAGATGAAGTTCCAGCGGGAAGCTGATCCGGTCTGGGCGGACCAGATCAGCCAGCAGCCTGGGATCGACCGGATCTGGTCGTGCGTCCAGTGCGGCACCTGCTCGGGGACTTGCCCGCTGTCTATCTACATGGACTTCACGCCGCGGCGCGTCGTCGCCCTGGTGCGTGAAGGGTTCCGCGGCGACGCGCTGGGCTGCCAGACCATCTGGCTGTGCGCATCGTGTTACTCATGCACGGCGCACTGCCCGCAGAACGTCCACATCACAGACCTGATGTACCGGCTGAAGCGGGAAGCCATCCAGTACCGGATGTTTCCCAAGCGCTTCCCGATACCCGTGCTGGCGCGCGAGTTCTTCCGGTTGGTGCAGCGCCACGGGCGGAACTCGGAGGTCTGGCTGGTGGTCCGGATGGCCCTCAAATCGAACCCGTTCGCGCTGCTCAGCATGGCGAAGTACGGCTTTGGGCTGCTGCGAACAGGCCGCTTGAGCCTGCGCCAGGACCGCATCCAGCGCACCAAGGAACTGCAACGGGAGCTTTCGGCTCCCCAGGAGGAGCCGCAATGAGCACGGCCCAGAAGCCGGCGCGCCGGGATGGCTATGTGTACTTTCCGGGCTGCGCCCTCAGCGCCAACGGGATCGCCTACGACGAGAGCCTCAGGACCCTGTACCGCCTGCTGGGGCTGGGGCTGCGTGAACTGGAGGATTGGAACTGCTGCGGCGCCACGGCCTACATGAGCATCGACGAGGGCTCGGCCTTCCTGCTGTCGGCCCGCAACCTTTCGATCGCGCACCGGATGGGGGCCGAGGAGGTGCTGGCGCCGTGCAGCGCCTGCTACCTGGTGCTGCGCAAGACGCAGGACTACGTGGCGCACCACCCTTCGGTGCGGCGCAAGGTCACCGAAAGCCTGGAACGGGCCGGTCTGGGGCCGCTCAACACGGTGCGCGTGCGCCATCCGCTGGAGGTCCTCTACAACGACGTCGGCGTGGCGCGGATCCAGTCGCTGACAACGCGGAAGTGGCGCGGCGGACGCATCGCCTGCTACTACGGCTGCCAGGTGGTGCGGCCCTACGACGAGGTCGACAAGCCCTACAACCCGATGCGCATGGACGAGCTCATGCAGGCCGTGGGAGCGCCCACCACCGATTACTCGCTGAAGACCAAGTGCTGCGGCGGATCCCTCACCGGGACCACGGCCGAGGTGGGGCTGCGCCTCAACTACATCCTGCTCAAGGAAGCCGCGCGCAAGGGCGCCCAGGCAATCGTCACCATCTGCCCCCTGTGCCAGTTCAATCTGGACGTGTACCAGAAGGAGATCGCCCGGCAGAGCGGCGAGCGCTTCGACATGCCGGTCCTGTTCTTCACGCAGGTGCTGGGCTGGGCCCTGGGCGGCGAGCCGCGCGAACTGGGGTTGCACCGTTCTCTGGCCGGCCAGAGCCTGATCCAGCGGTGGTTCGCCGCCAAAGAGGAGGTCGAGGCGTATGTCTGAAGCCGGCGGGCCGGTCCGCATCGGGGTCTACGTCTGCCACTGCGGCACCAACATCGCGGCTGTGGTGGGTTGCGGGGAGGTTGCAGATTACGCCCGCAGCCTGGCCCAGGTCGCCGTTTCGAGGGAGTACAAGTACCTGTGCTCGGAGCCGGGCCAGGAGCTTATCCGCCAGGACATCCGGGACCACGGGCTCAACCGCATCGTGGTGGCCTCCTGCTCCCCGCACCTGCACGAACACACTTTCCGGGCCGCGGTCGAGAAGTCGGGCCTTAACCCGTTCTTCATGCACATGGTCAACATCCGCGAGCACAACTCCTGGGTGCATGAAGACCGGGCCAAGGCGACCGCCAAGGCCAATGACATGGTGCGCGCCGCAGTCCGGCGCGTGGCGCTACAGCAGTCCCTGTCCCGGGGCCGGGTCGAGATCAACCCCGGCGTGCTGGTGGTGGGCGGCGGCATCGCCGGCATTCACGCCGCCATGACCCTGGCCAACGCGGGCAAGAAGGTCCACCTGGTGGAGAGGCAGCCGTCGATCGGCGGGCACATGGCCATGTTCGACAAGACCTTCCCGACGCTGGACTGCGCCGCCTGCATCCTCACCCCAAAGATGTCCTCCGTCAAGGCGCATCCCAACATCACGCTGTGGTCCAACGCGGAGGTCACCGGGGTGGCAGGCTACGTGGGCAACTTCGACGTGAAGGTCACCCGCTGGCCCCGCTACATCGACGAGGACCTCTGCACCGGCTGCCTGCAGTGCGTCGAAGCCTGCGTGTACAAGGAGGCCCGGTTCCCCGACGGCTTCAACATGGGGCTGAGCAAGCGCAAGCCGATCTACCTGCCCTTCCCGCAGGCGGTGCCGCAGGTCCCGGTGATTGATCCCGAGACCTGCATTCAGTTCAAGACCGGCAAGTGCAAGAAGACGTGCGTTGCGGCTTGCGCCGACCGGCAGGCCATAGACTTCCAGCAGAAGGAGAAGATCGAGCAGATCCGGGTGGGGGCCATCGTCATCGCCACCGGCTTCCAGCCTTTCGACGCCTCCCGCGTGCCCTACTACGGTTATGGCGTCTACCCCAACGTGTACACCTCGCTCGAAGTGGAGCGCCTGGTGAACGCCAGCGGGCCCACCGGCGGCGACGTGGTGCTGCGCGACGGGCGCAGGCCCAAGTCGGTGGGAGTCATCCACTGCGTGGGCTCCCGCGACGTGGACAGCAACCGCTGGTGCTCGCGTGTCTGCTGCATGTACTCGCTCAAGCTGGCCCACCTGTTGAAGGAACACACGGACGCGGAGATATTCAACTTCTACATCGATATGCGCACTCCCGGCAAGGGCTTCGAGGAGTTCTACCAGAAACTGCTCAACGAGGGCGTGCACTTCATCCGCGGCCGCGTGGCGGAGGTCACCGACTGGGCTCTCGACCCCACCGAAGAAGACAAGCTGGTGCTGCGGGTGGAGGACACGCTGCTGGGCACCGTGCGCCGGATCCCGGTGGACATGGTGGTGCTGTCGGTGGGCCTTGAGCCGCACGCCGACGCGGGCGAGGTACGCCGGCTGTTCAACATCTCCTGCGCCAGCGAGGGCTTCTTCCTGGAGCGGCATCCCAAGCTGGCGCCGGTGAACACCTTCACGGACGGGATTTTCCTGGCGGGCTGCTGCCAGGGGCCCAAGGACATCCCGGACACCGTAGCGCAGGCCGGCGCGGCGGCGGCCGAGGCGCTGGCCCTGATCGACGCCGGCGCTGTGGAGACCGAGCCCAACACGGCCCATGTGATCGAGGAGAGCTGCTCGGGCTGCCGCACCTGCGTGCCCATGTGCCCCTACAACGCGATCGTCTTCGACGCGGCGGCCGGCCGGGCGCGCATCGAGCAGGTCCTGTGCAAGGGCTGCGGGACGTGCGTGGCGGCCTGCCCGTCCGCCGCCATCGGGCAGCACCTGTTCGAGGACGCCGAGATCTTCGAGGAAATCGAGGGAGTGCTGGCGAATGTCTGAGTTCGAGCCCAAGATTGTCGCCTTCTTCTGTAACTGGTGCACCTACCTGGCGGCCGACCTGGCCGGCACCTCGCGCATGAAGTACGCCCCCAACACGCGCGTCATCCGAGTCATGTGCTCGGGCCGCGTGGACCCGCAGTTCATTCTGGAGGCTTTCGCCAGGGGCGCCGACGGGGTGCTGATCGGCGGCTGTCATCCAAACGACTGCCACTACCAGGAGGGCAACTACAAGGCTCTGAGGCGTTTCTACGCGCTCAAAGAGATAGTCCGCCAGATGGGCATCGAGGACGAGCGCCTGCGCCTGGAGTGGATCTCGGCGGCCGAGGGCGAGCGCGTCAAGATCGTGGTTAACGACATGGTGGGCAAGATCCGGGCGCTCGGGCCGCTGCGGCCGAAGCCGCAGCAGGAGGTTACCGCGTGAGCACGAAGCCGAAAGTAGCCTTCTACTGGTGCGCTGCCTGCGGCGGCTGTGAGGAAGCCGTCGTGGACCTGGCCGAGGGGATCCTGGACGTGGCGGCGGCCGTGGACATCGTGCTGTGGCCGGTGGCCATGGACTTCAAGCGCCAGGACGTGGAGGCCATGGCCGACGGCAGCATCGCGGCCACCTTCCTGAACGGCGCCATACGCTCGGACGAGCAGGAGGAGATGGCGCACCTGCTGCGCCGCAAGTCGCAGCTCATGATCGCCTTCGGCGCCTGCGCCCAGCTTGGAGGCATTCCGGGTCTGGCCAACATGTGGGACCGCAACAGCCTGATGGAGCGCATCTACGGCGGCGGCGAGGGCGGGGAGCCGCGGACCACGCACCAGGACAACGGGCGGAGCGTCCACCTGCCGCTGTTGTACGACACCGTCAAGACGCTGGCCCAGGTGGTCGAGGTGGATTACACCGTGCCCGGCTGCCCGCCCACTCCGGCGCTGCTGAATGACGCCGTGGCGGCGCTCGTGGCCGGCAAGCTTCCGCCCAAGGGGGCGGTGCTCGCCCCGGACCGGGCCCTGTGCGACGAGTGCCCGAGGAAAGAGTCCAAGCCGGAGAAGCTCTCAATAGCGGAGTTCAAGCGGCCGCACCAGATTCTGATCGACCACGAGCAGTGCCTGCTGGCTCAGGGGTTGATGTGCCTCGGCGCCGCCACGCGCGCAAGCTGCGGCGCCCGGTGCATCCACGGCAACATGCCCTGCACGGGCTGTTTCGGCCCCACCAGCCGCGTCAGGGACTTCGGCGCCAAGGCCATGAGCGCGTTGACCTCGCTCATGGAGGCCAAGGAGGACAAGGCGATCCTTGAGGCGCTGAAATCGGTTCCCGACCCGATCGGAACCTTCTACCGCTATAGCCTGCCGGCATCGCTGCTGGCGAGGAAGAGGATGGAGGAGACGCCCAATGCCGGCTGAGGTTGGCAGCCCGAACCGGATCACCATCGATCCGGTCACCCGCCTGGAGGGTCACGGCAAGATCGAGATCTTTCTCAACGATGAAGGCTCCGTGGAGCGCGCCTACTTCCAGGTGCCGGAGTTGCGCGGGTTCGAGAAGTTCGCCGAGGGCCGCCCGGTGGAGGACCTCCCGCAGATCACCTCGCGGATCTGTGGCGTCTGCCCGACCGCGCACCACATGGCCGCCACCAAGGCGCTCGACGCGGTGTACGGCGTGGAGCCCGCCGCGGCGGGCAGGAAGATCCGGGAGTTGGTCTACTCCGCGTTCATGGTCGAGGACCATGCGCTCCATTTCTACTTCCTGGGCGGGCCGGACTTCGTGGTGGGTCCCACCGCGCCCAAGGCGGAGCGCAACGTGCTCGGCGTCATCGGCAAGGTCGGCCTGGAGGCCGGCAAGAAGGTCATCGACATGCGCCGCAAGCTGCGCGGCCTGGTGTCGCTGGCGGCGGGCAAGGCCGGCCATCCGGTCTTCGGTTTGCCCGGAGGGGTGGCCCGGCGGATCAGCGAGCAGGAGCGGGCCGAGTTCCGCAAGGTGGCGGGCGAAGCCGTCGAGTTCGCCGAGTTCACCCTGGGGGTGTTCGACCGGATTGTCTTGCAGAATTCCGGCTACGTGGACCTGATCCTGTCGGATGCCTACACGCACCGCACCCACTACATGGGCATGGTGGACGCCGGCAACAAGGTCAACTTCTACGACGGCCTGCTGCGTGTGGTCGCGCCCGACGGCAAGGAGGTCGCGAAGTTCGATCCGGCCAAGTACCAGGATTTTATCGGCGAGCGCACCGAGCCGTGGTCCTACATGCGGTTCTGCTACCTCAAGCAACCGGGCTGGGCGGGTTTCGAGGAAGGTCCCCGCAGCGGCGTCTATGCCGTGGCCCCGATGGCGCGGCTCAACGCGGCCGACGGCATGGCGACGCCGCGCGCGCAAGCCGCCTACGAGAAGTATGTGAGTATGCTTGGCGGCAAGCCCGTGCACCAGACACTGGCCAACCACTGGGCGCGGCTGGTGGAGCTGCTCTACGCCGCCGAGCGCATGCAGGAACTGGCCGGCGATCCGGAAGTCTCAAGCCCCGACATCCGCCGCCTTCCCACCGCGGCGCCCCGCGAGGGCGTGGGCGTGGTGGAAGCGCCGCGCGGGACGCTGTTCCATCACTACTCGACAGACGAGAGAGGGCTGGTGCGGCGAGCCAATCTCGTCGTGGCCACGCAGAACAACGCTGCCCGCATCGCCATGAGCGTGGAGAAAGCGGCCAAGGGCCACGTGACCCGGGAGAGCATGTCGGACGGCGTACTGAACATGGTGGAGATGGCCTTCCGGGCCTACGATCCATGCCTGGGCTGCGCCACGCACGCCCTGCCTGGCGAGATGCCCATCCAGGCCACTGTCCGCGACCTTACCGGCCGGGTGCTCTACACCGCCCGCCGCGGGTAGAAGACTCACGCCAATCCTCTGTATCTGATGATCCTCTCTCTGGTGAACGCCAGGCTGTGAGGGGCGTAGCCCGGAACAGCCTAGCGTCTAGTCTCCCGAGTCAGAAGCTCGCTGAATTAATGCGCCCGCTTGCTGACGCGCGGTTCTGTGCTTTCGAGGTGTTGCACAGAA
>JBBITL010000066.1:0-24712 GCA_037440765.1 Solibacteraceae bacterium | reverse complement strand
GCTGGCGCAAGACCGACAACGGCGTGCCGGGCGGGTGGAACAACCGCTTCAAGAATGCCTGGGAGCCGGTGTTCCACTTCTGCCGGCAGGAGAAGATCAAGTTCTGGGCCAGGGCGGTCGGGCACGTTTCGGAGGACTGCTTCGACTACTCGCCCGACAACCCGAAGTCCACATCCGGCAGCGGCCTGCTCGGTACCGGACCGCGCGGCAAGATGGCCGGAGGATCGCGGGAATGGGAACACCTTTTTGTGAGCCGGGATGGACGCCATAGGGGGGTGGCCCGCCCGAGTAATGTGCTTGAGATTCGGGCCGAGACCAGTCAGGGCTCTCACTCGGCGCCTTTCCCTCGGGCCTTGGTGGAGTTCTTCGTCAAGGCCTACTCCGACGCCGGCGACCTGGTCTTCGATCCCTTCCCGGGCAGCGGCACGACCATCGCGGCAGCGGCGGCTTTGAACCGCATCGGCTACGGCGCAGAGATCTCGCCCGCGTACTGCGACGTGATCCTGCGGCGTATCTGGAATCTCACGGGAGAGGAACCGGTGCTGGCAGAGTCCCGCCAACCTCTGACAGAGGCCGCGGCGGTCCGCGGGGTACTGTTCGAGCAGGCCGGTCGCCCACGCGCGCTTGACTCACGGGCGATCAAGCACAGAGGTGTGGCGCCCTACTACGGCAGGAAGCGGAAGGCGGCAGTCCAGTGAGTCTGATCCGCGAAGGCTACCAGGTCCAGTTGTGGCCGGTTGACCGGCTCATCCCGTACGCGAGGAACGCCCGCACGCATACGGATGAGCAAGTTGCCCAGATCGCCGCCAGCATTCTGGAATTTGGGTGGACCAACCCGCTGCTGGTCTCCGGCAACGGTGTCATCATCGCCGGCCACGCGCGCCTGGCGGCGGCCCGAAAGCTCCAAATGGCCGAGGTCCCGGTGATCGTCCTGGACCACCTGACTGAGACGCAGCGGCGCGCGCTGGTCCTGGCCGACAACAAGCTGGCCCTGAACGCAGGATGGGATGAGGAACTCCTGCGTATCGAACTGGAGTCGCTGAAGGAAGACGGCTTCGAACTGGACGTGGTCGGTCTCTCCGACGAGGAGCTGGAGGAGCTGCTCGCTGAGCCGGAGCAAACCCACGAGGGCCTGACGGACGAGGACGCGGTTCCGGGAGAGCCGGAGACGCCGGTCACCAGGCCCGGCGACGTGTGGATTCTGGGCAACCACCGGCAGCTGTGTGGCGATGCCACGCAGATGGCGTCGATCGAGAAGGTCCTGGCTGGCGGCCTGGCCGACATGGTCTTTTGCGACCCTCCCTACAACATCGATTACGAGGGCCGGACGGAGAAAAAGCTCAAAATCCAGAATGACAAGCTGGGCGCGGGCTTCTATGACTTTCTCCGGGAATCGTGCGCCGATATGCTGGCCGTGACCAAGGGCGCCTTGTACATCTGCATGTCCTCGTCGGAGCTGCACACGCTCTATCGGGCGTTCACCGACGCCGGCGGCTACTGGTCCACGTTCCTCATCTGGGTCAAGAACCACTTCACGCTGGGATGGGGGGACTATCGGCGGCAGTATGAGCCGATCCTGTACGGCTGGCGGAAGGGCAACAAGCACCACTGGTGTGGTGACCGCAATCAGGGCGATGCGTGGCTGATCAACCGTCCGGCGGCAAACCGGGACCATCCGACGATGAAGCCTGTGGAGCTGGTCGAGCGTGCTATCCGGAACAGCAGCAAGAGCCGGGACACGATCCTGGACCCGTTCGGCGGCAGCGGTACGACGCTGATCGCCTGCGAAAAAACCGGACGCCAGGCGCGGCTGATCGAGCTGGAGCCGAAGTACTGCGACGTGGCGGTTCTGCGCTGGCAATCCTTCACGGGGCGGCCGGCGACGCTCGAGGAAGGCGGGACGTTCGACGAGATACGCAAGGAGAGGCTTGTTGCGGCGGCCTGAAGCAAAGAAGCCGCCCGTTGCCGGGCGGCGGCGTAGAGGCCAGCGCGCGTTAGTCGGGGATCGTGACGCGGCGTCCGATGCTCCGGGAGTAGAGGCTTCGGTTCTTGAGGTTGATGGGCTTGAGTGTGGCGGCGTCCATCTCGAAGGAAATGGCGTAGGCGCCGTTGAAGTCTCGCGACCAGACCTTGTAGACCTCCGGGCAGGCCGGCTCCTCTCCTCGCTCCAGGCGGCGCATCCGGCTGGCCATGTCGTCGCGGGCCAGTTCCTTGGCCTCGTTGATGTTGGCGACCTCTGCGATCGGCTCGTAGTGCCCGTCTTCGGTTTCCGCGATGAGTATGCCGCCGCCCAGCTCGACGTCCAGACCCAGCTGGCCGATTGCGGGATGGTAGGGCTTCTGTTGCTTCGCTTCCGGGGTGCCGATGCTCAACGCTACGGTCCATCCCTCCTGCTACCCGATGGACCTGCCCTCGATCCAGCGGCAGACTGACGCCGAGGGTCTCGACTGTTTTGAGGTACCCATCACATTCACGGAGATTGGCGATGAGTGAACGCAATACGGTGTGGCTCGCTCCCCCATTTGGGCAGGGCGAGCCGAAGGAGTTTGAAGCGAACTCCGAAGGTCTCATTCCGGCCATGGTCGCCGGCTGGAACCAGTGCGAGCCGCCGGCCAGGAGGAAGGAGGTGAACCAGAATGTCGACGACTAGATTGCAGGAAATCCTGATCTGCTTTGGCAAGCAGAATCGTCTCGTTGTCCGTGAGCGTCCGGCCAAGCCGCAGTTCTTCGGTCTGGATCTCCCGCTGGAAGTTCACGACCAGGCCGGCGGACCGCAGGGCCCGGGCGTTGCCGAACTCGATGGCTTGCAGGATCTTCGCCAGGGCCGCCGGCGCAGCGATGTTCTCGATGACGGCGGCGTCCTTGGCCACTTTCGCCAGACCGGTGGCCTTTGCCAGATCCAGATCCGCGATGATCAGGCGGTCTATAGTGTGGATTGCATCCTCGCCGTGGCAGCCGATCTTCCGAACGGCCTCCACGGCCCTCTCGAAAGCCTCGGCGGCGACACCGTGCGCTCTAGCCAGGGCGCGGCCGGAGGCCTCCATACGGCTCTCGTGGGCGGCCATCTTCGCCGCCTCGATGGTCCAGCTCTTGGCCCACTCGACCACCTTCTTGATGGCGTCCGCCAGGAGGTTACCCGCCGTGGCGCCCTTGACGATGCTCACGGTGAGTCCGTCGATGCCAGCGGCCGCTCCGCGCGCGCTCCGGGCGGCAGTCGATTCGATGCTGGACAGGCCCGCGTTGACGCTCTTGATCGACGCGTTGGCCTTGTTCACATCAACTTCGACGACCAGTTCGAGCTTGTTGTCAGCGGGCATCAGACGGCAGTATCAACTAAGATGGAGCTATGGCGAGGGTTGCTGAAACAACGACCACCAGCAGGAACCACCAGAGAGTGAAGCCACCGGTATCGGAGTTGGGCCGAAAACTCCGCCGGATCAGCGAGAAGATCGCCGCGTCGGGCGAGAAGCTGCTCACCCGCCGTGAGCTCGAAAGGGAACTGGCGGAGCGCCGGGGCAGGATTCGCTAACCCTGCATGATCCGGACATTCCTCGATAGCGGCGTGTTGCTGGCCGGTGCCCGGTCACTTGGCCGCGATAGGGAGCGGGCGCTAGAAATTCTGGAAGATCCAGGCCGCACGTTCCTCACTAGCCCGTTTGTTCATCTGGAGCTTGTTCCGAAGGCCATCTTCCACAAGAAACGGCTAGAGAAGGCTTTTTACGATGAGTACTTCAACGCTGCCGAGTGGTTTCGAGATCTCGAAAAGATGGAGGCCACAGCTCAGATCGAGGCTGCGAAATCAGGACTCGCCGCCATGGACGCCCTGCACTTGGCCGCGGCGCACCTGTCGCAAGCTGACGAGTTTGTCACTACCGAGCGCCCCGGAAAGCCGATCTACCGCTCGTCCCTGGTCAGGATCGTCCACCTCTTCGACTGACCTCCGTGTCTCGCTGCTCCCGTTCCTCTTCGAGGATGAGCATCGCGCAAAACTCATCGGCCCGGACGTCGTCCAGACCAATGCGAAAACCCAGCTTCAGCGCGGCCCGGAGGTCGAGCGCGCGCCGGAGCAGCAGGCCCGCCTCCGAAGATTGCGCTGCGTCGAGCTTGTCGAGCGGGCAGTGGTCACAGCGGCCGCCGTCGTCGGGAGCATCCGGGCAGAGACCTGGGTCGCACAGTTCCTCACGGCGCAGGGCCCAGTGCGCCAGGAAGCGGAGGGACGGCCGCTAGGGCCGCTCCCCACTTGTCAGTTTGGGTCGCTGGTCTCCTGAAAGGCGGCGTCCAGCGCATCGATGGCCGCTTTCAGCGCCACAGCTTGATGGATGATGGGCGCCTCACCGGCGTAGCCCTCCGTGGCCGTGACAAGCTTCTTGTAGAGGCCGCCCGCGGCCGCCAGGTTGATGGTGAGTTCCTGGCGGTTGTAGGGCAGATCTAGCACCCGGGCAAAGCCGCGCCGGTAGTCGAAGACGTCCTTTGCCGAGGGCATCTTCAGCAAGTGCGTCACGGTGCCACCCAGGACACGCAATGTAACCCGAAAGGAGTCCCCGGCCTGCACCACGTCGTCCACCTCGGCCTGGCTCAACTGCTCGATGATCTCCTTGGAAGCACGTAGCACAATAACGTCTCCGTCGGCTGTGCCCAAGTACACTCTTCCGTCGATGACCATGGGGGAAGCCCAGACGCCCGCCATCAGGTCATGTGTCCAGTATGCCTTTCCAGAGTTCACGTCGAGGCAGTGCAGGTAGCCGTTTACGTCGGCTGCAAACAGCAGTCCGCCATAAATGGCAACCGTCGAAATGGACCGCTCAATCTCCCCATACCGCCGGATCCGACCGGTCGTCGTAATATCGCCCCGCTCGGTGGCGTCGATCGCGTAGAGGTTGCCCGGCCCCAGCCCGGCCTCAGGATCCTGACCATTGGCGATGTAAACCTTGTCTTCCCAGATCATTAGTGGCCTCGTGTCCTCGCACCCAACCATCGCCTTCGCCGATGACGACTTGGGATTGTGCTCCTGGTCGTTGTTGGTACCGATGTAGACCTGCCCCCCTGGCGACCACGGGGTTGCCGTAGGTCTGCGAACCGAGCTTGGCAGTCCACTTCACGTTCTGCTTCATTTCCACGTCCCACGTGAGGGGCAGGTCGCGCATGGTCGAGACCATGTTCCGATCCGGCGTGCCTCCCCACATGGGCCAGTCGCCGCCGGTGGGATCCGAGGCCGAGAGGGCCAGACCAGCAACCACGCCGAAGAGCGCGGCCGGCAGCACGCTGACGCGTTTCATTCCATCTTCCCTTCCGGGCCTGCACCACAGGGCGTCGCCAGAGCCCGTTCAACGCCGGATGTCGTATGCATGGAGAGTATCGATGTCGCGGATGTAGAGTCTCCCATTGGCGATCGCCGGCACGGTCCACATGTTGCCGCCGGGCACGTAGGGCATTTCGGTTTTCGGCCGCTTGATCGTAAACCGGCCCATTTCCTTATACCCGTCCGGGGATGGATCGCTCAGCGTGACCGTGCCCTCGTCGCCCTGGCACTACAGCAGGCCGTCAGCGAGGATACAGTTGCCCTTCTCGGCTTTCCGGTCCTTCCATGCCACTTTGCCGGTCCCGAACTCCATGGCAGTCAGGATGCCCAATTCGTAGCCGCTGAAGCCATACAAGTAATCGCCGATCTTGATGGCCGTGGCATAGTCGCTCTGCATCTGGGAGGTGAGGTACGCTTCGGTTGCCTTGACCTTCTCGCCCTCGACTGCGAGCCGCAACAGCGCTCCGCCGGTTCCGTACGCGCTGGAGTAGAACACGTGGCCATCCGCATATACGGGTGTGGCGATGTTGGCGAACTGGTTGACGACCTTCTCGTAACGCCAGAGCTGCGAACCGTCGGCGGCATCCACTCCAATCGCGGCGGAGTCTGTCAACACCGTGTAGATGCGGCGCCCGCCAAAATCGAATCCCAGCACGGAGGAGTAGCCGGCGGAGGCATCCCCCGAACGCCAGATGACCTCTCCCGTGGCCTTCCTAAGAGCCACGACAGCAGCCTTGTTTCCCCCCGGCGAGATAATCAGGCGGTCGCCGTCAATCAGAGGAGACTCACAGAAAGCCCAGCGAGGCGTGGGCGAGCCAAACTTCTCAGCGTAGTTGAATCCCCACACGCGCTTGCCGGTTTCGGTGTCGAGACACACCAGCGTTCCATCGCTGGCCAGCCCGTACAGCCGGTTGCCTTCCACCTGAGGCATGCTGCGCGGCCCGCCGCCTTGTTCGCTATCGAAGGCCTTGCCCGCGGGCGTCCTCCAGACCTGCTTCCCCGTGGCGGCATCGAGCGCCAGGACGAACTGCTCCCCCCTTGCTGGCCAAGGGTATAGATGCGGTTGCCGACAACCGCCATGGTGGAGTAGCCTTCGCCCAGGCCTCTCACCCTCCAGGCGGACTTGGGTCCCCCTGCCGGCCACGACTTCAGCAGGCCCGTGTCCAGCGATTTCCCGTCTCTGCTGGGTCCCAGCCAAGTCGCCCAATCCGCTGGAAGCGCTGGGGCGCACAAGGCGCAAAGAACAGTAGCGATTCGGCTGAGGGTGGACATCGGAAGTTGCCTCCTCTCTCCTTAACGGTGCGGTCAAACCACGGTCATCCCGCCGTCCACGGTGAGGGCATGACCGACGACGTAGCTTGCCCCCGGACTGCAAAGCCACAGCACGGCCCAGGCGATCTCCTCGGGCCTGCCCGCGCGGCCGATGGGAACGTGCTTTGCTATTTCGGCGTATGCCTGCTCGTTCCCGGCAACGACATCGCGGGCGATCTGAGTGTCGATCAGGCCGGGATTGACGGCGTTCACGCGAATGCCGTGCTTGATGTATTCCAGGGCGGCCGTCCGCGTCAGTCCGACCACGCCGTGCTTGGATGCAATATAGGACGCGATGCCGGGGTTGCCGGTCAACGCGCCAACCGACGCGTTGTTGACGATCGCGCCGCTGCCCTGTCGTTGCATGTGGCGCAGTTCGTGCTTCATCGAACTCCACACACCGCGCAGGTTGATCCCGATCACGCGGTCCCAGTCTTCGCGGGTGCTGTCGGCGGTCGGGGCGATGCGGGCCATGACCCCCGCGTTGTTGAAGGCGGCGTCGAGCCGGCCGAACTCGGCGAAGGTTCGGTCCACCATCGCCGCCACCTGGGCGTCGTCACTGACGTCGCAGCGGATGGCGATTGCCTTGTGACCGGCGGCGACCAGCCGCTCGGCCGCCACCTTCAGCGCCTCTTCCTTGTAGTCCGCGAGCGCCACGGCCGCGCCCGCCTCGGCGAAGGCGTTCGCTGTCGCCAGTCCCATGCCCGCCGCGGCCCCTGTGACGAGCGCCACCTTGCCGCTGAAATCGAATGGATTGTTCATGACGTAGTTCCTCTTTCAGTCGCCTCTACCATGTCCATCCCCTCTGGTCCTGCATTCTTTGTTGCTAAGGGCACAGCAGCACCTTGATGGCGCGGCGCTCATCCATGGCCTTGTAGGCCTCTGCAACCCGGTCCAACGGCAGCACGAGGTCGAATACCCTTCCGGGGTTGATCTTGCCGTTCAGCACCAGTTCGATCAGCGCGGGCAAGTAGCGGCGCACCGGAGCGGGGCCACCGTGGAGGCGAACGTGACTGAAAAACAGTTGCGCGCCATCCAGATTCACCCCATGAGGAACGCCCACGTAGCCCACGGAGCCGCCGGGACGGGTCGCCTGAATAGACTGCATCATCGACTCCTGTGTGCCCACACATTCCAGCACGGAGTCGGCGCCGACGCCTTTCGTCAGATCCTTGATTCGAGCGACGCCCTCGGCGCCGCGCTCGGTCACGATATCGGTTGCGCCGAACTCGCGGGCCAACTTCTGACGCGCCTCATGGCGGCTCATGGCGATAATCCGCTCGGCGCCCATCACCTTGGCTGAGAGTACGCCGAGTAGACCCACGGCACCGTCGCCGACCACCGCCACTGTGCCGCCCGGCTTCACGTTGGCGGACTCGGCCGCGAACCAACCGGTACCCATGACGTCCGAGAGCGTGAGCAGGCTCGGCAGTAGTTCCTCCGAGGGCAGTTCCGGAGTCGCGACCAACGTACCGTCGGCGAATGGTATCCGAAGGCGGGGCGCTTGCGCCGTGCTGACCCACTCGCGATGCTCGCACGACGCTTGGTAGCCGTACTGGCAATGGGGACAGATGTTGTCCGACGTTGCGAACGAGCCGATCACGAATTGCCCCGGCCTTAGGTTCCTGACCGCACTGCCGACCTCCTCCACGATTCCGCAGTACTCGTGCCCCATGGGCGTTGGACCGTCGATCGGCTGCAAGCCCCGGTACGGCCACAGGTCGGACCCGCAGACACACGTTGCCGATGTCCTCAAGATGGCATCGGTCGGAGCGGTAATGGCCGGCGCAGTGCACTCTTCAAAGCGCACGTCGCGAGGGCCATATAGAACTGTGCCACGCATGATCTACCTCCTTCAGGCACTTCGCCTCGCAACTCCGCGCACCCTCCGCGGATCGCCAGCCTTATCGAGCCACTCGTACGGCCTTCAGATTCTGCTGGTCGCGAATGAGCAGAGTACCATCTGCCAGCGCCAGGGGCGCCCAGTTTTCACCAGGCCCCATCAGATCGGCGCTGGCCAAGGCTCTGAAGGCCGCCGGATCGGGATCGATCAAATACAACTTGTTGCTGCCGTCGGCGGCGAACAGCAGACCGTCGGCTAAGAGAGCGCCACCCCTGACAAACATCGGATTCTGGCCCGTCTTCCACCTGACCTGACCGTCCATGCTCATGCACACCAGCCCATCCCTTCGTTCGTTGGTCGTGTACTGGGCATAGAAATGGTCCTTGTAGAGAATCGGTGGTTGGGTGTGGGCCCCGAACTCCAGAGTCTTGAACAGTTCTGTGACGCCGTAGCTGCCGTCTGCCTTCTTTTCGATCTTGATCATGGCAGCGCCGGCATTATACCCGCCTGTCAGGAGTATTCGTCCTTGACCGGCATCCACGGCGTGAGGCACGGGTACGATGCACTGAAAGTTGGTGTAGGTCCACAAGACCTTCCCGCTCAGAGGGTCCAGACCGGTGACGCTGGCGCCGCTGGCGGCGCGGCCGAATCCCTGGGCGGCGGTAACCATGACCAGATGATCTTCCGCCCCAACCTTTACTACCGAGGGTGAAACATAACCCGCCCCGCCGGCAAGCGGCGCTGTCCGCCATTTCACATCTCCGGTCAGCTTGTCGTACGCTACGACGCCAGCCTGGGGCGCCTGTGACGCCACGATAAGCAGATCGCGATAGATCAGCGGGTTCTGGGTGATTCCCCAGATCGGCAGGCTGACCGTGGCGGGCCCGCCGCCACGGAATCCTGCGGGGACTGCGCTGCCGCCGCCGAAATCTGTCCAGATGTTCTTGTTCCAGATGGGCTTGTGCGTGGTTGTGTTGATGCAATACAAGTCTCCCAGCGGCCCGACGGTGTAGACGCGATCGCCATCCACGGCGGGGGTGCTTCGCGATCCGGGATGATCCAGCCTGCCCGGAGCATTGTAGGCGAAGCTCCAAACTTCCTTGCCGCTGGAGAAGTCGAATACCCTGAGGTTGTCTCCGACTTTGTCGTCTCTATCGAGCAGATATACCCTGCCGCCGCTGACGGCGGCTCCGCCGTAGCCGATGCCGATAGGAACCGTCCACAGAACCTTCGGGCCTTCCTTCGGCCAGGAGCGCAGAATGCCCTTCTCGGAGGATGTGCTGTCCCTGTTGGGTCCGTAGTACTGCGGCCAGTCCGCGGCGAGCGCGCAGGTTGCGGCGCACAGCGCGACGAGAATCGCTATCTGGGTTGCCGTGGTTTTCATCAATGTGGCTCCTCCATTCACGCAGAGTTATTCTTCTGTTTCCACTACGACTGCAATCGGCCATGGCGGACCCCGGTCACTTTCCGGACTCGCCGGCGTCCGCGGCGATGGCAAAAAGCTGGGAACGCGTCATGACGTACAGCACCCCGTTGGCGGGAACCGGGGTGCTGTAGACGGAGTCGCGCATATCGTTGATGATGGGCTTCCTCATCTCCCTGCCGGCCCTGAAAACCGCAAGGTCCCCATCCGCGCTGCCGAGGTATACCTTGCCGTCGGCCGCCAGCGGAGAACCCCAAACCGGGCTTCTGAGATCGTAGGTCCAGTACGGCTTGCCGGTCTCCGCGTCCAGGCAGTGTAAGGTTCCGCTGAGATCGGATACATAGACCAGGCCATCCGCGATGGCTGCCGTTGAGATGGACCGGCCGATTCCGTCGTATTGCCAGACCTTGCCGGTCACGGTGATCTCGCCCCGTTTGGCCGGGTCGATCGAATAGGCGTGTCCGTTACCGATCCCGGCGTCAGGATCCTGTCCCACGCTCATGTACACCCGTCCCTCGGTGAACACGGGCGTGGCAATGCCGTAATTGCGCGTCTTGGGCCAGACGGCGTCCTTGGGGTTCAGATCGAATCGCCAGACTTTCTCCCCGGTGCGGGCGTTGAAGCCGTAGAGCCAGCCGTCGCCTCCGGCGAAGAACACCTGCTGGACCCCAGCCACCAAGCCGAGAGCCGGCGAGGACCACTGGCCCCGGAGGATATTCTTACCCGGAGAATCGTCGCGCCACACGAGCTTCCCGCTGTCCTTTTCGACGGCGATGAAGCTGGGAGCGTTCGGCGCGGGAAGGTCGTCGTCGCTGCGGCCGTTGGAAGTCTGGACGAAGACCAGGTTCTCCCAGACGGCCGGTGATGAATTGGCCATTTGGCGCTGATAGACGCCCAGTTCCTTCATCATGTCGAGTTTCCAGACGATGTCGGCGTCGCTCGGTCCCCGGTAGACCTCATCCTGGAAAGGCCCGTCATTTCTACCGTCCGTGAACCCTTCCGTGTCCAGGCAAATCAACTCTCCCCGGTTGGACACGTAGTAGAGCCGCTTTCCTTCCACCGCCGGCGAGGAGCAGACTCCCTGTTCGGGGAAGTCGTTTTCCGGTCCCGACTCCAATTTGTCCGTCACGGCCTGCCACAGGAACTTCCCGTCGGACTCCCGGAAGCACATGAGCACGCCCGCATCGCCCTGGAGACCATCGTTCCGGGGATTTCCATTGTTGGTGCCGAGGAAGATCTTGCCGTCGGCCACTACCGGGTTCCCGTATGACGTCAAACCGATCTGCACCTTCCACTTGATGTTCTTCCCGGTATCGACATCCCAGGACTCCGGAAGGCCCTTCATGGTGGACACGAGATTGCGATGCGGCGTGCCGCCCCACATCGGCCAGTCGCCGCTGGCTGCTTCCGATGCCAACATGACTATGCAGAACAGAGCGCCCAAGGGCGCGCCAGCAAGGAGGATGCCGCGTATCCCCACTTGGCCCCCTACCTGAAAATGAGCGGCGCAAAGTCGGCCAGGTTTTGACGCCATAGGGGCCACACGTGACCAACGTCAGGAATCTCCGTATACGTGGCCTTCACGCCCCTGGAATCAAGGTATTTCTTGAATTGCCGGTTCACGCCGATGAGAACGTCGCTCGTGCCGCATGCAATCCAAAGCAGCTTGATCTGCCCGTTCGCCTTGGCATCGAGCCGCGGGAAGAGATTCGGCAGTTGGCTCTCCACCAGCACCAGGCCGCCCCGGCCGCCGATGCCTCTCTCCGGCGCGGCGGTCTCCACCACGCCCCCCGCCCTTGGCCGGGTCAGGTACCAGTTGTTGAACGCGCCGCTGAAGGACCCTATCCAGGCGAACTTATCCAGGTTGTTGAGCCCGCCGAATACCGCCTCGCCCCCGCCCATGGAGAGGCCCGCCACGGCGCGGCCGGCGGGCCGGGTTGAAGCGTTGTACGCCTTCTCCACGCGCGGCATGACCTCTTCCGTCAGAATGCGAACGAAGGCCGGATACATGCCCTCGGCGTCGATATCCGCCGGGCCGTTGGCGGTTCCGTAACCGAGCGGGTTGACCATGATCATCGGCACGGCTTTGCCCTGGTTGATCAGCGTGTCAAGAGTCACGTGGGCGGCGCCGACCTCGGTCCAGGCGCGGGCGTCGTCACCCAACCCGTGGAGCAGGTACAGCACCGGGTAGGGCTCCTTCCGCTTCGGATCGTAGTTGGGCGGCGTGTAGACGAAGAAATCGCGTTCGTCGCCGGCCACGGCGGAATGAAACGAGTGCCGCGCCACCGCGCCGCGGGCTGCCTTGGGCCGTGGCGTCCAGGGCATGTCGCCGGGCACCAGCACGGCGCTCTGGCTGACGCGGCGATAGGCGGGCCTGAACCTGGTGTTCGCGGGATCCAGAATCGAGAGCCCATCCACCACGAAAGTGTATGCGTAAAGGTCCGGCCTCAGCGGTTCCGTGGTGGCTGACCAGACCCCGTCCGCGTTCTTCTCCATAGGAATCGGCTGCTGCGTTATGCCCCTTACCTCGACCTCCTTGGCGTTGGGCGCCCGCAACCGGAACGTTATTCTCCCGTCGGCTGACACCTCGGGCGATTGCACCGCCGGCGCTCCCATGCCAAAGCCGCGAGCCGGGCCGCGTCCAGCGGCGGGGCCCGGAGGGGGCGTCTGCGCGCTCGCGCCGGCGGCCGCGACCAGAATCATCATCAGCAGTCCCTTCATCACGAAACCCTCCCGGTGGGGCCCGCGCCGGAACCACTTCAAAGGCGCCCCCGCAAACCCAGCCATAACAGCCCTCGTGTCCAGTATGCAGCAAGCGAGCCGGCCCCGGCAACCTTATCCTCTCAGCTTCTTGCCTGTTTCTCTCAATGCCCCCCGAGCCGGGCCCGGCGCGAGCCGCTCCGCGCGCCGTCAGAACCGCAGCAGGTAGCTGACCTTGACGAACACCTGGCGGCCGGTGTTGAGGTCCGGGAACGCGGTGCGCCGCAAGGACGGGTTCACCGACGGGTTTAGGTGCAGGTTGTCGTACAGGTCCATGTAGCCCACGTGAAGCGCCGTGCCCGGGTTCAGCATGTAGGTAGCCAGCGCGTCCACGCCGATGTGTTTGGTCTTCTCGCTCCGCATGAGCGCCGCGTTCGGCAGCACTGCGCGGTAGTCGGTGATCGATCGAACCGAGAACCGCCTTGTGAGCTGGCAGGTGATGTTCGAGCGCAGGATGTGATTGTTGAACACCGCCGTTCCCGGCTCTACCCCTGCCGGCGCCGAGCCTCCGTCCGTCCGCAATCCACTGTAAAGGTACGTGTGCTCCAGCCGCCAGTGGGGACCGGGCCTTAGCGTGATCCCCAGGCTGCCCTCCAGCCGCTTCCCCAGAAAGGGCGCCCGTCCCGGCGCGGGGCTGTAGTTGATGCCTCCGCCGGCGCCGAACGTGGCCGACAGGGCCATCCATCTCCACCATTCCGTGCTGAAAGCCGCTCCGGTTGAGTGACGCCGGAACCCCGTCCCGGCATACAACTCGAAGATCCTCTCGTGCCAGGCGCTGAGCAAGGTCGAGCGGACCAGGCCAAGGTTGAAGCCGGCCCCTCCGCTCCAGTCCTGCAAGCGGCCCTCGCGGTCGTAGTTGATCATGCCCCTCAGCTCCGGCCCGTAGCTCTGGACCACGCGCCCCGCCGGACGCCAGTTGTAGCCCGTCGTGTGGCTGACCATGCGCGTGTCCACGCGGTTGAAGTAGCCGAGCTGTGAGCGGAAGCTCGGGCTGCGGTCCGTGTATCGCGTCGTCGAGACGAAATGCCTGCCGGAGTGGTTCCATTCGGCGAAGTAGGCCGGTCCGGCCAGCCTCCGTCCGTCCGCCAGCCGGGTATCGCTGCTCATCGCCTGTCCCCGGAAGTGCCAGTTGGCCAGCAACTGAAGGCGTGTGTCGGCCGAGTAGACGCGGTTGTGCGTGGAGGCGAAGTCCTGGCTGGTCGCCATGGCCGCCAGGCTGTAGATCCGCGACTTGCGCCGGAACTCGCGCTGCACGCGAACCACTCCCACCGGTGATTGCCGCCCGCGCCAGGGGTCCGTGGACAGCACTCTCTCGCCGGGGGCGCGATCGCCGGCCGCCAGCGCGCCGATCGTCCAATCGCCGGCCCTGCCGGTCAGCCGCGCGCCAAAGCCCGGGTCGGCGATACGGCGGGAAAAGAACAACTGCTCCGGCGTCGCAAAGTAGTTGGCGTTATCCAGAAAGAACGGACGCTTCTCCGGGAAGAAGACCTCGAAGCGCTGGTTGATCGTCACCTGCGGGGCGTCCGATTCCACCTGGCTGAAGTCCGGGTTGAGCGCCAGATCCAGCGTGAAGGCGTCTTTCAGCACCACCTTGGCGTCGAGTCCCGCGCGGCCGTCGTTCTCCGTGCGGAACCGGGCCGGGCCGGGTGGCGCGGTGTCCAGGTAACGCGCCCTGGAGAAGATTCCGTAGGGGATGAACTGAAGGTTGCGCCCCGGCGAAATGTCCTCCAGCCCCTCCAGATAGGCCGACTGTTCGGCGTACGTGGGCAGGCGGCTGCTGACGCGAGGCCAGGTGGACCACTCGTTGTTTCGCGTGATGAACCTGCCCACCACCAGACCCCAGGTCTGCTGCGGCGTGCTGGGGAACCGGATGCTCTTGAAGGGGATTGCGGCCAGGGTGACGTAGCCGTCCCCGGTGATCTTCGCGTCGGAGTGCCACAGGGTGTCCCAATTCGAATAGCCCCCCTCGCCGGCGACCGAGACACCGTCCTCCTGCACCCCGTAGGGGTTCACGTTGAACCAGTAATGGCGGCGGCGGTCATTGAAGGTGTCCAGCGTGACGATGGTCCGGTCGTCCGACACGATCTGGTCGTGCTTTGACAGCCGCGCACGGATCAGCCGCGGATCGTCCTTGCAGACGAAGGCCACGTAGAGGTTGTTGTCGTCGTAGGACAGATACGCGGTGGTAGGCTGGCTGACCGGCTCACCGTCGCCCGGCCGGTACTGCCGGAAGTCGGTGATAACGCGTTCCGCTTCCCGGGGCACTCCGTTCAAGAAGTCCGAAAGCGCGGGCGGCCGGCTGACCCGCGGGATGCGGAGGGTCTTCATCTGCTCCTCCACAACCTTGTCCTGGGCAGCCTGAACGACCGGCCCGCACGCGCACAGCAGCATGATGAGGAGACTCAGGCGGCTGCCTCCTCCTCCGGGGCGGTGCCCTCTCACGCTTCCAGGTTAGCGGCCCCCGCCCCGGAGCCGGTATCCCGATCCTCTCATTGTGTTGCCTGTTTCTCTCGATGATGACCGGAATCATGCGCGCGGAAGCAGTCTAGTCTCTTGTCCCAATGGTTCGTGACATAAGTCAGGCAGTCGTTGTGGCAAGGGTGCGGCGCGCGTAGCGCGCCATGCTGTCGAGAATCTGGCCGGCCGCGTTCCTCTTAGAGGCAAACCAGCCTATTTATGTTACTTATCTCTGGGACAGAAGACTAATTGCCCATACCAGGGGCGTTTCCGCGATCATCCGGTCGCGGCCCCATCGGACCGCGGCGGCAACCAGCCGCTCGAAAGACTGTATGCTCGAAGCATGGGGATTGGACCGGAACAACCCGAGCAGCCGGAAGCCTCCGAGGACCTGGACCTGGTGACGGCATTCTACTCCGAGGACCACGACAGCCACATCCAAGTTCGGCTCATTCGCGGGCTGCTCGAGGCGGGCGGCGTTCCCGCTGTCATAGTCGAGGTTAGCCCGTATCCGATTTTTCCGGCTGAAGTGCGCGTGCCGAAGTCGCGCCTGGAGGAGGCGCTGCGGCTCATCGCCGAATCGGAGGGCGCCGGCCCGAGTGGAGCCGAGGAGGCGGAGCAATCATCGGAGGGCCCCGCCTAGCCGGGCATTCACCTCCAGCCTGCCGCCGTCGGTGAGCACGCTCACCAGCCCTAGTCTGTCCGTTCGCAGAGGGGCCGCCTTCCACTTCTCCAGGCGCCCGAGCAGTTCCGGGTGAGGGTGGTTGTAGGCGTTGGCAAAGCCCGCGCTGATCAGCGCCAGGGAAGGACGGACCTGGCTCAGCATCGCGTCACGCGTCGAGTTCCGGCTGCCGTGGTGCGGCACCTTCAGCACGTCGGTGCGTGTGAACAGGCCCTGTTCGGCCAGGGCTCGCTCGACCCGGGGGTCCATGTCGCCGGTGAACAGGAAGGACCGGCCGCCAAAGGTCAACCGGAAGACCAGCGAACCCTGGTCGCCGGACTTCATGGACCCGACGTCCTCCGGGCGCGGCGCCAGCACGCTCAGCACGGCGCCTCCGTAGCTGAATTCCTCGCCGGCCGCCAGCATACGCAGCAGCGCGCCCGAGGTGTTCACCGCGTCCTTCAACCGGGCCGACTCGGGCGAATCCGGCAGCAGGCCGGTCCACACCTCCCGGGGCCGGAAGTTCCGGAGGATGGAGGGCACGCCGCCCGCATGGTCCTGGTGGGTGTGCGAGACGGCCAGCACGTCGAGTCGCCTGATGGAGCGGGTCCACAGGTAGGGCGAGACGATGTCCTCGCCCGTGTCAATGCCGCTCTCGCGCCCGCCGAACGAAGGGAAGCCGCCCGCGTCCAGCAGCATGAGCCGCCCCTCGGGGAAGGCCACCAGGAGCGCGTCGCCCTGGCCCACGTCCACGGCCGTGACCTCCAGCATCCCCGGCCGGACCCGGGGAGAGAACGGGTGCCACGCCAGCAGGACAAGGAACACGGCCGCGGCCACCCCGGCAATCCACCGCCGGCGCCTCAGGACGGCCAGCAGCACCAGCGAGGCCGACAGGCCGGCGCCCAGCCAGAGGGGAGGCTGCGGAATCCGCCAGCCGGGCTCCAGCTTCAGGTGCCAGTCGACGACGCCGCGCGACAGATCCAGCATCCATCCGGCCAGTTGCGACGGCTGGCTCCAACCCGTGAACACCCCCAGGAACCCGGCGGGCACCGCGACCGACAGCAGCGGCACCACCGCCATGTTCGCCGAGAGCCCGGTGAATGAGAGCCGGTGGAAGTGCGCCGCCATGGGCAGCGCCAGCCCGATCTGGACCGAGGCCGAGATGACGGCCAGTTCCCAGAGATAGAACCCGGCCCTCAGCAGGTGCGCCGCGGCAAGCTGAACCCAGCGCTCGGGGACCTTTGACCACAGGGACACGGTCTCGGCCAGCAGCCGGATTTCCACGCGGAAGGCGGCGGCTTTGGGCTCCAGGCGCGGGTCCCGGCCGCGGTCTTCCAGACCACGAAGGCCCCGCAACAAAGGCCCGGACGTCTTCTCCAGCACCGGCACGGCCAGCGCGGCGATGGCCGCCACGCAGAGGAAAGAGAGCTGGAAGCTGGCGTCAAACAACTGCTCCGGGTCAAGAACCAGGAAGAGAATGGCCGCCGCCGCCAGCAGATTCAGCAGGCGCTGCCGCCGGTAGAGATAACGGGCCGCCAGAAGCAGCGTCAGGCCCGCCGCGGCGCGCACCACGGGCGTCTGCCAGCCGGTGACCATGGCGTAGACCCAGGCGCACAGGGCGGCGGCCGCCGGAGGCAGCTTCTCGCCCAGGGGAAAAAGCCTCAGCACGAGCAGGATGACGCCCGCCAGCACCGTCAGGTGCATTCCTGAGATCACCAGCGCGTGGTAGGTTCCGGTCAGCCGGTAAGCATCCGTCCAGCTTTGCTCGACCTTGGAGTTCTCCCCGATCAACAGGGCCTGCATCAAGCCTGTCTTGTAGATGTCGCCCGCGTACAGCCTCTCCAGGCGCTCCAGCGCGGCCTCGCGCATCCCGTAGACCAGCCGCCCCGCCAGCGAGCCGCACTGGCCGGGGAGGATCTTCAGGTTGACGCGCGTCCCGGCCGAGGCGGTCCAGTAGATGTCTTTCCGCGCCAGGTAGCGGACGTAATCGAAGGCGCCGGGGTTGCCGAAGTTGCGGGGCAGCCGCAGGCGGCCCTCCAGTTCCACACGCTGCCCGTACCGCAGGGCCGGAGGCGCTTCGCCCGGACGGGGATAGAGGTTGACCCGCACGCGTGCGCCCGGCTCCAGTTCCAGCACGAACTGCCCGCGGTCCGGGTACAGAACGGGCGGCTCCACCACGCAGCCCTCCAGCAGCATCACCTCGCGTGGGTCGGCCTCGATAACCGGCGGCGGCCCGCTCCGGTGGAGCAACTGGACCAGCAGCCCCGCGAACAGCACCGCCAGCCAGACGCAGGCGCGCACCAGCCACACCGACCGGGCCAGGCGGGCCAGCCACGCCAGCAGGAGGAACGCCGTGATGTAGACGGCCAGTTCCCGGCTCCCGAAATCGGCGAGCCGGCCGGCGGCGACGCCCGTGGCAAGCGACACCGCCGGCACAAGCAACGGATGACGCAAGTGTCCTTACCCGGGTAGTGGGCCGGCGCCGGGGGACTCTCACAAATAGTCTAGGTAAGTTGCCGCAGCTCCACGCGCGCGTAGATTTCCTTCGTCTCGTCGAGCGAGGCGAACTTCACCCCCGGCAGCCGGGCGGAAGCCGTTCCCGCGGCCACGCCCCAGCGCAGGGCTTCGGCGAAATCGTCCTTCTGGCTCATGGCCCAGGCGAAGGCCGCCACCAGAGCGTCGCCCGCCCCGATGGGGCACACGGCGTCCGTGCGGGGCGGAACGGCTTCCAGCATCAGCCCTTCCCTTGCGCCGATGGCGCCGCGGCTGCCGAGCGACAGGACCACCGATTCGGGGCCCATCTGGCGGATACGGTCGGCCGCCTCGATGAAATGGGTCCGCGTGATGAGCGCCCGGTTCAGCAGCCTCTCTGCTTCTTGCTGGTTGGGGGCCACCACCGTCGGGCGCTCCTCCACGCCCTCGCGCAGCGGATCGCCGTCGGTGTCGAGCAAAGTCCGCACGCCCCGCTGCCGGGCCGTCTGGATCAATCCGGAGTAGAAGCCCGGCGGCACGGTGGGGGGGAGGCTGCCGCAAATCAGCAGCCAGGAAGCGCCTTCCAGCTTCTCGCGCACCGTGGCCTCCACGGCGCCCAGTTCGGCCTCCGTCATGGGAGGCCCCAACTCGTTCAGCTTCACCGTGAGGCCGGTCCTGTCCGTGATGGTGAGGTTCCGCCGGACCTCGTTGGCGATGCGCACCACGTGCACGGGGAAGCCGCACCCGCTGAGCAGTTGCTCGAACCGCGCGCCGCTGGCGCCGCCGGAAGGCACGATGGCGGCCGTCGCGCCGCCGAAGGAATGGATGACGCAGCTTGCGTTGATGCCGCGCCCGCCCGCCGACTGCCTTTCCGACAGGATATAGGCGCGGTCCTCGAACACCAGGCGGTCCGCCGCGACATTCCGGTCGATGGCGGGGTTGACAGTGAGAGTAAGTATCAAACCCCGATTCTATCAGCCTGCTCGCGGGCAACGGCGCATGCTAATCTGGCGGCTTGCGCGACCACCCGTATTTCAAGGCCTACCTGGCGCTGGCGGCCATCTGCTTTTTCTGGGGCACGACGTACCTGGGCATCCGCGTCGCCCTGGAGTCGTTCCCGCCGGTGACGATGGTCGGCATCCGCTTCACGATCTCCGGGGCCCTGATGCTGGCCGGCGCGCTGGCGGCGCGGGCCGCAATGCCGGGGGGCCGCGAGTTGCTTCGGACCGCTCTGAACGGGGTGCTGATTCTGGGGGTGGGCAACTGCTGCCTGACGGTGGCCCAGCAGTATATTCCCAGCGGGCTGGCGGCACTCATAATCACAACCTCCCCGCTGTGGATGGTGGGAATAGACGCCGCGCTGCCGGGCGGGGACCGCCTCCGGCCTCCGGCCCTGGCGGGGATTCTCGTGGGATGCCTGGGGGCGGTGCTGCTGGTGGCGCCGCAGGCCGACGCGGGCGCGGCTTCGGCCGCGCGAATCTGGGGCATGTTCCTGCTGCTGCAACTGGCCAGCTTCTCCTGGTCGCTGGGCTCAATCCTCCAGCGCCGCATGCGCGCGGCGGCGCACCCCATTGTGAACGGGGCCGTGCAGCAACTGGCCGCCGGTCTGGTGTTTCTTCCACTGTCGCTGCTCGAAACGGGCCAGGCCGTAAGCTGGGACCTGCGTGGAGTGCTGGCTGTCGTCTACCTGATGGTCTTCGGTTCAATCCTGGGTTACAGCGCGTACGTGTATGCGCTGAGCAAGCTTCCGGTGGCCCTGGTCTCGATCTACACCTACGTAAATCCCGTAGTGGCGGTTTTCCTCGGATGGCTCTTCTACCGGGAGCCGTTCGGCACGATCGAAGCGGCCGGAATGGCGGTGATTTTTCTGGGCGTGGCCCTGGTGAAGCGGTACAGTCCGGCGCCCACGGCGGTGGAAGTCGACTAGTGTCCCGAGTAGAAGTCCGTAGACCTGCAAGCCCGCTCCCTCACGGTCGCGGTTCTGTGCAACACCTTGAAAGCACAGGACCGCGAGCGTAAGCGAGCGGGGGCATCTGTTCAGCGGACTTCTGACCCGGGATGTTTAGAAGGTCTGGAGGGGTACCGCCACCGGCTGTGCACCCTGGCTTTATGCACCCCGCATATGGTATGGCGCTTTACTTTTTCCCGTCCCGGCTTTAGGATGTAGGTATCCCCCGAGCCGCTCGCCAGGTGCGCTAAGACAGCGGGCCACGAAAGAGAGTAGACGCCTTGCTCAAGCTGAAGCGGTTGGAACTCCAAGGGTTTAAGTCGTTCTGCGACCGGACCGAAGTCAAGTTCAACGGCAGCGGGATAATCGCCGTCGTCGGGCCCAATGGCTGCGGCAAGTCCAACCTGAGCGACGCCATCAGTTGGGTGCTCGGCGAGCAGTCCGCCAAGAGCCTGCGCGGCAGCCGAATGGAGGACGTCATCTTCGCAGGCACCCGCGAGCGCAAGCCCGTGGGGATGGCATCCGTAACCATGTCGCTGGTTGACCCGGACGCTCACGGGGACCAGGCCAGGGAGCCGGGCGACGGCAAAAAGCCCGGTGAGATCGTCATCACCCGCCGCCTGTTCCGCTCGGGCGACAGCGAATACCTGATCGACGGACACCCGGCGCGGCTGCGGGACATCCAGGACATCTTCATGGGCACCGGGCTGGGGCCCGAGTGCTACGCCATCATCGAGCAGGGCCGCATCGGCCAGATTCTGAGCTCGCGCCCGCAGGACCGGCGGGCGGTCATCGAGGAAGCCGCCGGGGTGACCAAGTTCAAGACCCGGCGCCGGCTGGCGGAGGCCAGGCTGGAAGGCGCCAAGCAGAACCTGAGCCGCGTGTTCGACATTCTGGAGGAGGTCGGCAGGCAGGTCAATTCGCTGAAACGGCAGGCGTCCAAGGCTCGTCGCTTCGAGGAGCTGCGCGGCGAGATGACCGGGCAGTTGAAGCGCCTTCTGGCCGGACGCTACCGGCTGCTGGAGCGGGAAGCGGCGCGCGCGGCCGAAGATCTGAGCCGGGCAGTGGAGGAGGCACAGAGAGCCGCGCAGGAGGCCGCATCGAGCCAGAGCGAGTACAGCCGGCTCCAGGCCGAGACCTTCAGCCGGGAACAGGAACTGACCGAGGCCCGGCGGAGCCTGGCGGAGCTGAAGCTGGAAGCCGAGCGCGTCAGGGGGCGGCTGGAGAGCCAGGCGCAGCAGGTCGCATCCATAGAGCAGCGGCTGACGCGGGGCGAAGCCGAGATGCTCGAACTCGGCGGCCGGACCTCCGGTTTGGAGACGGAGCTGAGCGCTCAGGCCGCGCATGCTGCCACGCTCGAAGGCGAATTGGAAGCGGCCCGGGCCAGGCTCGCCGCCTGCACGGCCCAGCGCGAGGGGCTGCACGCGGGCCTGCGCGAGAGGGAACAGAAGATCGAGACGTCGCGCCAGGCCGTGCTGCGGCTGCTCGGGGAAGCGTCGGCGCTCAGGAACCAACTGGCTCAGATCAGCGAGTACCTGGCCGGCGTGGACCGCGAAACCAGCCGGCTCCAGAAGGAAGAGCAGACGGCAGTGTCGGACCTGGAGTGGCTCTCGGCCTCCCGGAATGAAATCTCGCAGCGGTTGGCCGAACGGCAGATGGAACTGGAGTCGGTCTCGACGCGCAAGAAGCGCGCCGAGCAGGAACTCGCCGGGCAGCGAAGCCGGGCCGCCGAGGCCAGACAGAAGCTGGACGGGCTGCGCGCGGTGTTTTCCGGCATCAAGGCGCGCAAGGATTCGCTCGACGAGATCCTGTCGCATCGCGCTTACACCACGGAGGCCGTCAAGGGCCTGTTCACGGCGGCCGAGCGGGGCGAGGCGGGCGGGCTGAAGCCGGCCGGGGTGCTGGCCGACTTCGTGGAGGTCGATCCCACCTACGAAAAGGCGGCCGAGGAGTTCCTGCACGACGAGCTGGAGTACGTCCTGGTCCACGACTGGGCCGAGGCCGAGGCCGGCGTAAATCTCCTGCGCACGGACCTGGAGGGCCGGGCCACGTTCCTGGTGCACCCGGAGGAAGGCGCGGCCTTCGACGATCACGTTTCCGCTGGGCCGCCCATAGGACCGGAGACGGGCATAGTGGCCAGCCTGAGCGATGTGCTGCGCCTCACCAATGGGCTCACGCACGCCCCGGCCGAGCTGCTGCCGCGCCTGGCGCGCTGTTTCCTGGCAGAGGACCGCGAGGCGGCGCACAGGCTGGCGGCCCAGTATCCGGCCTTCTACTTCCTGGCCCCCGACGGGGTCTGTTACAGCGGTTATGCCGTGAGCGGCGGCAGGAAGACGGGCAGCGGGCCGCTGGCCCTGAAGCGGGAACTGCGCGAACTGGCCGGATCGGTCAAGTCGGCGCAGGAGGAAATCGACCGGACCGCCGCGGCCATAGGAACTCTGGACGGCGAGATCGCGGCGCTCGAACAGGAACTGGAGAGTCTGCGCGCTGCCGAGCAGAGGCAGGAGAAAGAGACGGTCGCTCTGGAGCACGAAGCCCGCAAGCTGGCCGAGGAAACTTCCAGGGCGGGCAGCCGGTTGTCGCTCGCGCGGCTGGAACTTGACCGGCTGGCTCAGGAGCAGGAGCGCGCCCGGCGCCAGCGCGAGTCGGCCGAGCGGGGCATCACCGCAAAGGAGCAAGCCCGGGCGGAGGAAGAAGCCGCCCTGGCGGCGGCCCGGGACGAGTTAGAGCGATATCAGATCGAGGCCGCCAGGACCGGCGAGGAACATGCCGCTTCACGCGCCGAGCTGGCGGGACTGGAGGAGCGCGGCCGCGCCGGGCAGGCGGCGCGGGCGCGGCTGGAGTCACAACTGCGCGAGGTAGGCGAGCGGAGCCGGGAGCTGGCCGGTGAAATGGAGCGGCTGGGCGCGCAGCGCGCCCGGCTGCTCGGCGACAACCTGGAACTCGACCAGCGCGCGGCGAGCCTGGCCGCCGGGATCGGAGAGCTGGAGGCCAAGGTCGAGCGGATGGCGGCCGGGGAGGCGGCGCTGCGTGAGTCGCTGGCGGCCCTCGACATTGCGCTGCGGGGGCTTCGCGCGGGGGCTCAGGAGGCCCAGCAGAAGCGCGCCCAGATCGAGGTCGAGCTGGTGAAGCGCCAGACGGAGCTGCGTTTCCTGGACGAGACCAGTCGCAAGGACCTGAACACGCCCATCACGGAAGTGGCCGCGCTGTTTGAGGCGGCGCCGGGCGAACTGGAGCTGGCCGAGATCCAGCAGAGCCACGAGGACCTCAAGGCCCGTATCGACGCGCTCGGGCCGGTGAACCCGCAGGCCCTGGAGGAGTACCAGGAAGCGCAGCAGCGCTACGACTTCCTGAACACGCAACGCCAGGACCTGCTGGATTCGATCCGGGACACGGAGAAGGCCATCCGCGAGATCGACGCGGAGACGCGCCGGCGGTTCTCGGAGGCGTTTGGGGCTATCAATGGCCATTTCCGCGAGATGTTCCAGGTGCTGTTCGGCGGCGGCACGGGCGAGATGCGGCTGACGGATGAGGCCAACGCCGCCGAGTCAGGGATAGAGATCGTGGCGTCGCCTCCCGGCAAGCGGCTCCAGAACCTGCTGCTGTTGTCGGGCGGCGAGAAGGCCCTCACGGCGCTGGCCCTGCTGATGGGGGTCTTCAAGTACCAGCCCAGCCCGTTCTGCATTTTCGACGAGGTGGACGCGCCGCTGGACGAGCCCAACATCCAGCGCCTGTGCCGGCTGCTGAAGGAGATGTCGGCGCAGACGCAGTTCATTCTTATCACGCACGCCAAGCGCACGATGGAGGCCGCCGAGGCGCTCTACGGCGTCACCATGCAGGAGCCGGGCATTTCGCGGTTGGTCTCCGTTCAAATGAAGAGGGACGAACCGGCGGCGCCGCCGCCTCCTGCCGGGCCGCTGGCCGCGGCGCTGCCGGCCTAGTCTCTTGTCCCAGAACTAAGCAACATAAATAAGCTGGTTTGCGTCTAAGATGTAGGAGGCTTCGATGCGAACCGGACGACCCAAGCAACCCTTGATTCTGACCGAGGAGGAACGCGACCGGCTCCAGTCGCTGGCGCATCGGGCGCGCAGCCAAGCCGCGGTGGCTCGGAGGGCGCGCGTCGTACTGGCCTGCGCCGAGGGACTCCACAACAAGGCCGTGGCGACAAAGTTGCGCTGCTCGACGGGCATGGTCGGCAAGTGGCGTTCCCGTTTTCTGCAAGCTCGGCTGGAAGGGCTTTGCGACGAACCGCGGCCGGGCGCACCTCGCAAAGTAACCGATGCCGAGGTCGAACAGGTGGTCATTCGGACTCTGGAAAGCGCGCCGCGGGGGAAAACGCATTGGAGTACGCGCGGTTTAGCGAAAGCCACCGGACTTAGCCGGATGACGATCAGCCGGATCTGGCATGCCTTCGGCCTGCAGCCACACCGGAGTGACACCTTCAAGCTGTCGCCGGATCAGCAGTTGATCGGCAAGGTGCGCGACATCGTTGGTCTGTATATGAGCCCGCCCGATCATGCGCTGGTCTTTTGTGTGCA
>JBBITL010000065.1:0-25352 GCA_037440765.1 Solibacteraceae bacterium | reverse complement strand
TGCCGACTGGGGACTGCGCGACGCCCGCCCCAGCGACCGCATCGTCATGGAGAAGTTGATCCTGGGGCTGGCGGGGTAGCTGCTGCCTCTCGACTGTGCTCGTCATACCAGTCGAAGATTGAGTGCGGTCCGTTATAGATGCCACCTGCTCGTGTACCCTGGCACGTGAGCGCGTCGCCCCAGCAGTCCTTGTGAACAGTTATCCGACCGCTGCGGGGGAAGGCGACGATCTTCCCGTCCTGGTTGAGGCCGGTGAGGGCGGGGCTGGGGGTGCGGTTGAGCCGCCGCCAGAGCGAGTCGAACAGGGCCTCGTCCAGAGGCTGCTTGAGCTGGAAATTGTACTCATCCTCCAGTGTGGTGAGCGTCAGCGCGAAGGGGCCGGACGAGCTGAGGTTGTCGATATCGGCGTAGCGCCAGGTCATCGACTGCTCCGGCGCCGTGGTGCGGTAGACAATGCGGTCTTCACCGGCCAGCAGCGTTCCCTCGGAGCCGCGAATCCGCGCGAGGCGCTTGGCCGGCGCTTCCCACAACGGCTGCACGCTGGGGTCGGCGAAGCGCGCCACGAACCGCTGGTCGAGCCGGTCCCGCAGGAAGGCGTAGGCCGCATCGACCGCCTGGCCGGGGAGAAGATCGAACCGGTACTCACGGTCCCGTCCAAGTTCCCAACGGTTGTCCTGGTAGGTCACCACGCGCAGCCGCAACGGTGAAAGCTCGAACCGCTGCACGTCCTGCCACTTCCAGGACCAATCGTGGCCGGGCGCGCCCGAGTAGGAGACTCCTTCGCCGTCGATGCGCACAGAGCCGGCGCAGCCCTTCCACATGTGATCGTGCCGCGCCTTCAATTCAAAGGGCTGGGCCGCGAGCGCGGGCGCAAGAGCCAGCGCCAGAATCAAGCCAATCGCTTTTTCACTTCGGAATGCCATTTCCACACCTCATAGACGGCCGGGTAAACCACCAGCTCCAGAATGAACGACGTGAAGACGCCGCCGATCACGGGCGCCGCGATCCGCTTCATCACATCGGCGCCGGCGCCGGTGGCCCACATGATCGGCAGCAGCCCCATGAACATGGTCGCCACTGTCATGAACTTTGGGCGGATGCGCTTCACCGCGCCGTGCAGCACCGCCGCCTGCAACTCCTGCCGGCTGCGCAGCCGGCCCTCCTTCCTGGCCTGCTCATAGGAGAGGTCGAGGTAGAGCAGCATGAACACGCCGGTCTCCGCGTCCACGCCCATCAGGGCGATCAGGCCGACCCACACGCCGACGCTCATGTCGTAGCCGAGCAGGTAGAGCAGCCAGATTGCGCCCACCGCGGAGAAGGGCACGGACAGCAGGACGATCAGGGCCTTGGCGGTGCTCCTGGTGTTCATGTAGAGCAGCACCAGCACCAGGAACAGGGTCAGGGGGACCACCACGAGGAGCCGCTCCCTGACCCGCTGCATGGCCTCGAACTGCCCGCTCCAGGAGATGGAGTAGCCCGGCGGCAACTGGAGCCTGTCACGCAACAGCGCGCGGGCCTCTTCCACATAGCCGCCCACGTCGCGGCCGGCCAGGTCCACATAGACGTAGCCGCTCAACAGGCCGTCCTCGTTGCGGTACATGGAGGGGCCGGAGACCAGCCGGACGTCGGCGAGCTGCGAGACGGGCACCTGTAGACGCCCGTCCATGGCGGGAACCAGCACCCGCTCCAGGGCGTTCAGATCGCTGCGGAAGTCCCTGAGGTAACGGATGTTCACCGGATATCTCTCCCGGCCCTCCACCGTGGTGGTGACGTTCTCGCCGCCGACGGCGCTCATCACCACCATCTGAGCGTCGTCGATGCTCAGCCCGTAGCGGGCCAGTTCGCCGCGCTTCCACTCGACGTCCAGGAAGTAGCCGCCAGCGGCGCGCTCGGCGAAGACGCTGCGTGTGCCGGCGACCTGGGGCAGCAGGCGCTCGATCCCGGCGCCGATCCGCTGAATCTGGTCTATGTCGGCCCCGAAAATCTTGATGCCGACCGGAGTCCGGATTCCGGTGGTCTGCATGTCGATGCGGTTCTTGATGGGCATGGTCCAGGCGTTGGACGCGCCGGGGATCTGGAGCGCCGCGTCGAGCTCGCTCACCAGATCCTGGGTCGAGATGTGATCCGGCGTGATGTGGCGGAGGACGGACCTCGCCCACTCCGGCGCCCAGGACGAGTACCAGGTGTCCCGCTTGCGCCACTGGTCGCGCGGCTTCAGAAGGATGACGGTTTCGATCATCGAAAGCGGCGCCGGGTCGGTGGACGTCTCCGCCCGGCCGGCCTTGCCGAAGACCCGCTCGACCTCGGGGAACTGAAGGATGATCCGGTCGGTGACCTGCAACAGGTGCTGCGCCTCGGTGACCGAGATGCCCGGCAGCGTGGACGGCATGTAGAGCAGCGAGCCTTCGTCGAGCGGGGGCATGAACTCCGAGCCGAGCCTGCGGTAGACGGGCACGGTGGCGATCATGGCTGCGACGGCTCCGCCGATCACCAGCCACTTCCAGCGCAGGCTCCAGACGCACACCGGTTCGTAGAGGCGGATAAGGAGGCGGCTGACGGGGTGGCTCTCTTCCGGGCGGATCCTGCCCACCAGCACGGCGTTGGCGGCGCGCGCCAGAAACCGCGGCCGGAACTCGAAGTTCCTCATGTGGGTGAACAGCAGCCGCATGGCCGGGTCGAGTGTGATGGCCAGCACGGCGGCCACGATCATGGAGAGGTTCTTGGTGTAGGCGAGCGGCTTGAACAGCCGTCCTTCCTGGGCCTCCAGGGTCAGCACAGGGAGAAAGGACACGGCGATCACCAGCAGCGCGAAGAAGCTGGGACCGCCCACCTCCTTCACCGCGCCGATCACCACCTCGTGGTAGTCCTCGCGCCTGCCGGTCCGTTCCCATTCCTCCAGGCGCTTGTGCGTTTGCTCGACCACGACTATGGCGGCGTCCACCATGGCCCCGATGGCGATGGCGATTCCTCCCAGCGACATGATGTTGGTGGTCAGCCCCATCGCCTGCATCGGGATGAAGGAGATGATGATGGCGATGGGGATGGTGACCACCGGGATGATGGCGCTGGGGATGTGCCAGAGAAAGACCAGGATGACGAGCGAGACGACGATCAGTTCTTCGGTGAGCGTCTTCCTGAGGGTGGCGATGGAGCGGAGGATCAGGTCGCTGCGGTCGTAGGCCGTGATGATCTCGACGCCGTCGGGCAGCCCCGGCTCGATCTCCTCGAGCTTGGCCTTAACGCGCTCGATCACCTGGAGGGCGTTCTCCCCCTGCCGCATTACGACTATGCCGCTGACGGTGTCGCCCTTGCCGTCCAGGTCCGCGACGCCGCGCCGCAGGTCGGGGCCCAGCACAACCTGCCCCAGGTCGCGGACGCGAATGGGGACGTGGTTCTGGCTGGCCGCCACCACGATATCCCCGATGTCGCTGGTGCTCTGGGCGTAGCCGCGCCCGCGCACCATGTACTCGGCCCCGCTGAACTCCACCAGGCGACCGCCGACGTCGTTGTTGCCGGCGCGCACGGCGTCCACGACGCGGGCGATGGGGATGTTGTAGGCTTGCAGGCGCGCGGGGTCCACGTTCACCTGATACTGCCGGACAAAGCCGCCGATCGGCGCCACCTCGGACACTCCGGGCACGGATTGCAGGTGAAAGCGGAGATACCAGTCCTGGAGCGAGCGCAACTCGGCCAGGTTTCTCCGGCCGGTGGTGTCCACCAGCGCGTACTGGAACACCCAGCCGAGCCCCGTGGCGTCCGGTCCCAGTTCCGTGCGGACCCCGGCCGGCAGCCGGGGCAGCACGCCGGAGAGGTACTCAAGCGTCCGGCTCCTCGCCCAGTACAGGTCCGTGCCGTCCTCGAAGATGACGTAGATGTAGGAGTAGCCGAAGTCGGAAAACCCGCGCACGGTGCGCACTTTGGGGGCAGACCGCATGGCGGTCACGATGGGGTAGGTCACCTGGTCTTCGATGATGTCCGGGCTGCGGTCCCAGCGGGCGTAAACGATCACCTGGGTTTCGCTCAGGTCGGGGATGGCGTCCAGGGGCACGTTGCGCATGGCCCACAGTCCGGCCAGCACGGCCGCCGCCACCAGCACGAAGACCACGAATTTGTTTCGCGCCGAAAACTCAATGACTGTGTTGATCATCGCGCTTCATTCCGGCCATGGCGGCCTTGAGCTGGCTTTCGGAGTCGACCATGAAGGTGCCGGAGACGACGATCCGCTCCCCGGCCGAGAGGCCGCTCACGATCTCGACCTTGTCGTCCGTCCTCTCGCCGGTCTGGACACGGCGGGGCTCGAAGTACCCGTCCCCGCGGTCCACGAAGACCGTCCTGGCGAGACCGGAGTCGAGCACGGCGCTGGCTGGAACCATCAGCCGCCGCGCGGCGCCGACTGCGAACTCCACGTTCACGAACATCTCCGGCTTAAGCAGCGTGTGCGGGTTATCGAGCGTGAGGCGCACCTGCAAGGTCCTGGTGGCGGGGTCGAGCGAAGGCTGGATGTAGTCGACTTTGGCCGGAAACGTCCGGGTGGATGGGAAGGCGAGCAGCACCCGCGCCGGCTGTCCCATGGAGATGAGCGGGATGTCGGCTTCGAAGATGCCGGCCATGACCCAGACACGGCTCAGGTCCGCCACAGTGAAGAGTTCCGTTTCGGGCGTGACCTTCTGCTTGTCGTAGGCGTTGCGGGCGATGACGTAGCCCGAGGCGGGCGCGTAAAGCGTGATGGTCGCCGATGGCTTGCGGTTGCGCTCGACGGCTTGGATCTGGCCCTCGCTCAAGTCCCACAGCTCCAGCCTGCGCCGGGCGGCTTGAACAAGCGTGTCGCTGTCGCCCCGCATGCTCTCCATCGAGCTGTGGCTCATGATCTCTTTGGCCTTGAGGGCCAGCAGATACTCCTGCTGGGTTGCCAGGAGTTCGGGGCTGTATAGCGTCAACAGCGGCTGCCCTTTGCGGACGTGCTGTCCCAGGAAGTCCGCCTGCACGCCCTCGATCCATCCCTCCACGCGGGGGTGGATCTTCACCACCCGCGTCTCGTCGAGCGATACCCTTCCCACCACGCGGATGGTGCGCCCCGCGGACTCCATGACGGCCTCTCCCAGCCGGACGCCGATCAGTTGCTGGCGCTCGGGCGAGATGTGCACGTGCCCGGAGGCGGCGGGTTTCACCGCCGGGGGATTCTCGTAGACCGGCTGGAGACGCATGCCGCAGATGGGGCAGTCGCCCTGACGGTCCGAGTGGTACTCCGGATGCATCGGGCAGTGGGAGTACAGGATGCGTTGGGTTTCGCCTTGGCCGCCGCCGGCGGAATCGCCGGAGTTCCAGCGCCGGTATCCGTACCAGCCGGCCGCAACCGCCGCGGCCAGCACAATGACGATCAGCAGCTTCTTCATGGCAATCTCCAAATCCGCTATTGGGCCAACCTCAAACCTGTTTTCTCCTCCAGCCGCACCAGCGCCAGGTGGCCTTCCATGCGCGCTTCCCGCAGCTCCTCCTCGAACTCGAACTTCGCCATGAGATTGGTGAGCACGTTCAGGAAGTCGACCGCGCCGGTCTGATAGGAGGCGAGGGAGGATTCAACGGCGAGCCCGGCCTGAGGTATCACAGTGTCCGTGTACAGCCGCGCCAGGCTGGCCGACGTCCGGACCGCCTGGAAATCCTCCTCGATGCGGAAGTGGATCTCCCGCGAGGAGGCCTCGAACTCCCTCCGCGCGCGGCTCACGGCGGCGACGCTCTCGGCCAGGCCGGCGCGCTCCTTGCGGAAGCTCCAGGCCGGCAGCTTTAAATCCAGGCGGAACATGTACATGTCGGGCATGCGGCCCATGTTGTAGTAGCCAGCCGAGAGCGAGTAGTCGGGATAGAACTCCTTGCGGGCGAGACGCACCGAGAGCTCGGACTTCTGGATGAGCTTCTCGGCGCGGCCGATCTCCGGCGAGTTGGCCTGGGCCGCCGCCAGCAGCCGATCGAGCGGAACCTTGAGCGGCGGGGGACCGGCGCCCTCGGGCCTCGTGACCGGCGAACCGGGCGGGCGCGCCAGCACGTTGTTGATCTCGGCCTCCGTGCTGCGCTTGTCCTGCTCCAGGCGGAGTATGCGCGTTTCGAGCAGCGAGACCAGCGTCTGCGCCTTGAAAATGTCTTGTTGCTCGGCCCGCCCAGCCGAATAGCGCGCCTCGGTGATCTCGCGCATCCGGCGTACGACGTCCTGGTTCTCCCGGAGCACGCCGATAATCTCGTAGGTGTAGTGCAACCTGTGGTAGGCCTGCTTCAGCCGCGAGACCACACGGAGTTGGACCGCTTGGTATTCCTGGAACTCGGCGCCGGCCTCTTTGCCCGCGATCTCCCCCATCAGCTTGCGCTTTCCGGGGAAGGGAAACTCCTGGGTCAGCATCACGCCCGCGTTGCTGGTCGGCTCCATACCCAGCCCGGCGACGGGCCGGGGGCTCCCGCTCGCCGTGTAGCCGAGCGAGAGCATGGGATCGGGAAGGCTGCGCTCCTGGGCGGGCCTCTGGCGCGCGGCCTCGTAGCGCTTCTGCGCCGCCAGGATTTCCGGGTTATTGCGCAGCGCCTCGGCTACCAGGCCGTCCAGGGCCGAAGTCGCCTGCTGGGCGCGCGCGCCCGGCAAGCAAACCAACGGTAGAACTACAGCAAAGACCAGTCCTGTTTTCACAATGATCCTCCTCTCTCAGAAGCCGCGAGAAAGGAAGGGTCAGATCAGCAGGACAGTGGTCAGCAGAAACCGCTCGGGTGGCGGTGGTTGGGCGTGTTCGCTACGGAGGCCGGAAGCAGCCGCCGGCGCCGCGGCTGGAGCGGGCGACGTCTCGCAGACGGGCTGGACTGCGCCGGCGGGGCTTGGGGTCTCAACCTTGCTGTAGGTTTCGAAGGCAGGGCCGTGGCCCGGGCACTGCTGCTGCGCTCCGGAGCCGTGGCAACTCTCCGGCTTCGCCGGCTGGCAGCAATCATGAACGGGGGCCTGCGCGTGCCGGCAGAGCGCACACTGACCCGCCAGCAGGCTCCACGTCAGGAGCAGCGAGAGCGCGATCCCCTTCATCGTCCCCAGCACCTGCACTTATGATAGCGCACCGGGAGGAGGCGTCGCCAGGAGAGCGTCTACTTCCTGGCCTTGCCCTGGGCGGCGACGGCGTCCATGGCGGCTTTCACCTTGTCCGGATCGCCTATGTAGTAGTTGCGGAGCGGCCTCAGGCCGGCGTCGAGTTCGTACACCAGGGGCATCCCGGTGGGGATGTTCAGCCCGATGATGTCCTCGTCCGACACATTGTCGAGGTACTTCACCAGGGCCCTCAGGCTGTTGCCGTGCGCCGCGATCAGCACCTTCTTGCCGGCTCTTATCTCCGGGCCGATGGTGTTGTGCCAGCAGGGCAGAAACCGTTCCACCGTGTCCTTCAGGCACTCGGTCAGCGGCAATTCGTCCGCGCTCAGGTTCCGGTAGCGCGGATCGTTGCCCGGATAACGCGGATCGGTCTTCTCCAGCGCCGGGGGAGGAATGTCGTAGCTTCTCCGCCAGATCTTGACCTGTTCCTCGCCGAACTTCTGAGCCGTCTCCGCCTTGTTCAGCCCCTGGAGCGCACCGTAGTGGCGCTCGTTCAGGCGCCAGTCCCGGACTACCGGTATCCACATCAGGTCCATCTCATCCATCACGATCCAGAGTGTGCGGATGGCGCGCTTGAGCACAGACGTGAAGGCCAGGTCGAAGGTGTAGCCGGCGGCCTTCAGCGTCTGGCCCGCTTCCCTGGCTTCGCTGAAGCCCTTGGCGGAGAGGTCCACGTCGGTCCAGCCGGTGAAGCGGTTCTCCGCGTTCCATTCGCTCTCGCCGTGTCTCAGCAATACGACCTTATACATGCCATCCCCCTATTGACGGAACGCCGCGCGGCCGGCGTACTTGGCCGAGCTGCCGAGCTCCTGCTCGATGCGCAGCAACTGGTTGTACTTGCAGATGCGGTCCGTGCGGCTGGCCGAGCCGGTCTTGATCTGCCCGGCGCCGGTGGCCACGGCCAGGTCGGCGATGAAGCTGTCCTCGGTCTCGCCCGAGCGATGGCTGACTATGGAGGTGTAGCCCGCGACGGCGGCCATGCGCATGGCGTCCAGGGTTTCGGTCAGAGTGCCGATCTGGTTGACCTTGATCAGGATCGAATTGGCGATGCCGTCCTTGATCCCGCGCGCCAGGCGCTGGGTGTTGGTGACGAACAGGTCGTCGCCGACGAGCTGGATCTTGTTGCCGAGCATGCCGGTGAGCATCTTCCATCCGGCCCAGTCATCCTCGGCCATGCCGTCCTCGATCGAGACGATCGGGTACTGCCTCACCCAGCCGGCCCAGAATTCGGCCATCTGGTCGGGTGTGCGCTCGCTGTTGTCGGACTTCTTGAAGATGTACTTGCCCTTTTCCTTGTCGAAGAACTCGCTGGCCGCCGGGTCGAGCGTCAGGCCGATGTCCTGGCCCGGCTTGTAGCCGGCCTTGCCGATCGCCTCCAGGATCACCTCCAGCGCCTCCTCGTTGGACTTAAGGCTGGGGGCGAAGCCGCCCTCGTCGCCAACGGCGGTCGAGTAACCCCTCTTCTTCAGGACGGCTTTCAGGCTGTGGAAGACCTCCGCGCCCATGCGGAGAGCTTCAGAGAAGGACGGAGCGCCGTAGGGCGCCACCATGAACTCCTGCGGGTCCACCGAGTTGTCGGCGTGCGCCCCGCCGTTGATGATGTTCATCATCGGCACCGGCAGGATGGCGGCCGAGACGCCGCCCAGGTAGCGGTACAACGGCGCGTCATGGGAGTTCGCCGCGGCGCGCGCCACCGCCATGGAGACGGCCAGCAGCGCGTTGGCGCCGAGCCTCCCCTTGTTGGGCGTGCCGTCGAGCGCGATCATCCTCCTGTCGATCTCCTCCTGGCAGGAGGCGTCCATTCCAATGACGCACTGCGCGAGTTCTCCGCAGATGTTCCCGGCGGCCTTAAGCGTGCCCTTGCCCAGGTAGCGCGACTTGTCGCCGTCGCGCAGCTCCACCGCCTCGTGCTCGCCCGTCGAAGCCCCGGAGGGCACTGCGGCCCGCCCGAAGCTGCCGTCAGCCAGCCAAACGTCGGCTTCCACCGTGGGGTTGCCTCGTGAGTCCAGTATTTCCCTGCCGGTGATTTTCACAATTTCCATGGAATGAGCTCCTTTGAAGGACTGCGTGTTGGGACTAAACTGCTATGGTAGCGTAACTCTCCGCCTCGGATGGAACTACGACCACTCCCCCTTCGCTCACGACGTAGCCGCGCGCCCGGTCAGCCTCCAGGTCGTAACCGATGGTGGTTCCCTCCTCGATCTTCGCGCCTGAGTCCAGGATGGCGTTGCGGATGCGGCTGTGGCGGCCGACTTCCACGTCGTGCATGAGGATGGAGCTGTCCACCTCGCTGTAGCTGTTCACCCGCACGCCGGGCGAGAGCACGCTGCGGATCACGCGGCCGCCCGACACGATGCATCCCGCCGATACAATCGAATCCAGGGCGATGCCCATGCGGCGCCCGGCCTGGGCGAAGACGAACTTGGCGGGCGGGTGCTGCAACTGCCGCGTGCGGATGGGCCAGTTCCGGTCGTAAAGGTTGAACTCCGGAGTGACCACCACCAGGTCCATGTTGGCCTCGTAGTAGGCGTCCAGGGTTCCCACGTCGCGCCAGTAGGAAACGGATTTGCGGTTGAGATCGCGGAAGTCGTAGGCGATTACCCTCGCCCGGTTCAGCCACTTGGGAAGGATGTCCCTGCCGAAGTCGTGCGAGGAGGCGTTGTCTTCGGCGTCCTCGAGCAGGGCGCGCACCAGCAGGGATGTGTTGAAGATGTACACCCCCATGGAGGCGCTCACCATTTCCGGGTTAAAGGCAGAGGGCGCCGGCGCGCCATGGCGGGGCTTCTCCTCGAACTCGAGCACCTGTCCGTCCCGGCTGATCCGGATTACGCCGAAGCGGTGCGCCTGCTCGGGCCGCACCTGTATGGTGGCCAGCGAGATGTCCGCCCGGCGGGAGATGTGCCAGTCAAGCATGTCGGCGTAGTCCATCTTGTAGATGTGGTCGCCGGCAAGGATCAGGCTGAACTCGCTTCCTTCGGCCACGATGCTCGGAATGTTCTGGTATACGGCGTCGGCTGTGCCCAGGTACCAGTCGTCCCGCATGCGCTTCATGGGGGGCACCAGCTCGATAAACTCCCCCAGTTCCGGCGAGAGTATGCGCCAGCCCTCGCGGATGTGCCGGTTGAGTTCGAGCGCTTTGTACTGTGTTAGTATGAAGATGCGCCGGATGCTGGAGTTGATGCAGTTCGACAGCGTGATGTCGATGATGCGGTAGACGCCGCCGAATGGCACGGCGGGCTTGGCGGTGTGCCGGGTCAGCGGGTAGAGCCTCTCTCCCGCCCCGCCAGCCAGCAGGATCGCAAGAACCCGTTCCATTGAATTGGTGGTACGGCCCTGATAGCTTTATAGCAGACCGGGAGGGGGTGAGACGAATTGGCCGAAGTGACTATCCAGGATGGCGAGAGTCTGGAGAGCGCCCTGCGCCGCTTCAAGCGGAAGGTGCAGCAGGAGGACATCATCAAGGAAATCAAGCGCCACTCTTACTACCTCAAGCCCGGTGAGAAGAAGCGGGTGAAGGCCGCCCTGGCGCGCAAGCGCAACCGCAAGAAACGGTCCCGTGACGTGGAATAAGGGCCGGACATGCCCGGCCCGGAAGGTCATTTCGGCGCCGGGCCCTCCCGTTGAAACACCATGCGGATGAGGGTGACCGGAGTGCGCGGTTTGTCGTTAGGGTCGCGCGGGACGGCGCCTATTCTCTTTACCACGTCCTGCCCCTCCACAACCTGGCCGAAGATGGTGTGCAGGTTGTTCAGGTGCGGCGCCGGGGCCTCCGTGATAAAAAACTGGCAATTGCCGGAGTTCCTGTCCCCCGTATTGGCCACGCCCAGACGGCCCGGACGGTCAAACCTGAGGCTGGGGTCGAACTCGTCGGGGACAGTGAAGCCGGGGTCGAACGAGCCGGTGCCGGTGGGGTCTCCCATCTGAATCATGAAACCCGGAATGACACGGTGAACGGCCACGCCGCTGTAGAAGGGCCTGCGAACCATCTGCCCCGACTTGGGGTCCCTGAACGCCTTCCTGCCCTCCGCCAGTTCCCTTAGATTCCTCACGTTGGCGGGGGCCTCTTTCTCGTACAGCCGGGCCGTTATGTTGCCCATGGACGTCTCAATCCGGACGTAAAGCCCAGGCTCGCGCGGAGGCGTAACGACCGGCGCCGGAGGCTGCTGCGAGGAAGCCGCGGCGCACATCAGAACGGGAACGAGCAGGCGGACTGTCATGCCCGCCGATTATACTGGAAAGTCCCGGTATGCGCATCCGAAGAACAGTCCTTGCGTGTTTACTGGCGGCCCTGGCGCTTCAGGCCCAACAGGTCACCGTCACGCTGCTGGCGACAACCGACCTGCACGGCAACCTGTATCCCTATGACTACTACACGGCGAAGCCCGCCGAGCGCGGCCTGGCGAAGATCTCCACGCTGGCGGGCGAGGTGCGGCGCCAGACGCCCAATGTGCTGCTGATAGACTGCGGCGACACGATCCAGGGCTCGCCCCTGGTGAGTGTCTACCAGACCCTGGTGCGCACCGGCCGGCTGCCTCTGGGGATGAAGCCGAGCGGGCCGCCGCTGGTCCAGGACCCCATGATGCTGGCCATGAACGCCATGGGGTTCGACGCCATGGTGCTTGGCAACCACGAGTTCAACTTCGGTCTGAAGAACCTGGAAAAGGCCCGCTCTGACGCCCGGTTTCCGTGGCTCTCGGCCAACACGGTGGCGCCTCCGGGGGGCGCGGTGAAGCCGTTTCAGGCCTATATCGTGAAGACGATCGCCGGCGTGAAGGTGGCCGTCTTCGGGATCACGACGCCGGCAATACCGGCCTGGGAGCAACCCGAGAACTACCGCGGCCTCAAGTTCGTGGACGGCGTGAAGGCGGCGGCCGCGACGGTCCAGGAGTTGCGCCGGCGCGAGCGGCCGGACCTGGTTGTGGGCGCGGTGCATGCGGGCCTGGGCGAAAGCAGCGAGAACATGACGGCCGGCATTGCCGCGCGCGTAGCCGGCATCGACGCCATCGTGTACGGCCACAGCCACCAGCGCGAGCCGGGCACGCGCATTGGAGACGTGCTCCTGGTCCAGCCGCAGAATTGGGGTATGTCGCTGGCCCGGCTGGATTTCGACATGGAGAAGACTCCCGCGGGATGGAAAGTGGCCGACAAGCGCAGCCGGCTGATCCCGGCGACCGCCAAGACGGAAGCCGATCCGGAGATCCTGCGGCTCGCCCGGCCCTACCACGATGTGGCCGAGCGCTACCTGGAAACCCGGGTCACCGAATCGCCGGCGGATCTTTCCAGCACCCTCGGGCGCGTGGAAGATACCGCCCTGGTGGACGCCATCCACGAAGTCCAGATGCACTACGCCAAGGCGGACGTGTCCTTCACGGCGCTGTTCAACCTGCAGGTGCGGGTGCCGAAGGGCCCGATGACCGTGAGGCAGGTAGCGGCGCTGTACATCTACGACAACGAGCTCTACGCGGTGGAAGGCGATGGCCGCATGGTGAAGGAAGCGCTGGAGAACGCCGCGCGCTTCTTCCTTTCGTGCCGGAACGCCTCCTGCGACGAGGGGCCGCTTATCAACAGCGCAGTCCGGGGCTACAACTACGACATGGCCCAGGGCGTCTCCTACGAGGTGGATCTCACAAAGCCGGCCGGCCAGCGCATCCAGCACCTGCGCTGGAAGGGGGCCCCGCTCAGGCCCGACCAGAAGCTGCGGATCGCCGTGAACAACTACCGCGCGGGCGGAAGCGGCGGCTACCAGATGTTCCGTGACGCCAGGGTCCTGTGGCGCAGCGGCGAGGACCTGCGCAGCCTGGTTGTGGGTTACTTCACCGAGGGCCACCGGCTGCCGGCGGAGCCCGACCACAACTGGCGCATCGTGCCGGAGGGCGCGCGGCTGACGCTGCGGGGCGAAGCGCTCGGCCTGAGATGACGCCGAAGTCCAGGACCGTCGTGGCGTCGGCGGCCGGCGGCGCCCTCCTGCTGGTGGCCCTGCTGGCGGCCATCCCCGCCCTGCGCTATCCGGTCCTGATAGGCGTCGGGCGGAACTACTGCCCGGAGGAATCGGCGTGGGCGGCCGCTGCGGAACTGTCGGCGCTGAGGCGCCTGCGGCTGAAACTGGAGCGTAACGCCGTGATCGTCCAACGGGACGGCGGGCTGGTTCAGTGGGCGGTCTCTGGCGAGCGCTACTGGATGCCCGCCGGAAGCCGGATACTGCCGGGCATGGTGGAAGAGCAGCAGTCGGCGGTATATGACTCGGCGGGCGCGCCGGTGCGGCCGGGCGACGTGGTCCTGGATTGCGGCGCCAACATCGGGCTGTACACGCTGGCGGCGCTCGAGCGTGGGGCCTCTCTGGTGGTGGCCATCGAGCCGGCCCTGGACAACCTGGAGTGCCTGCGCAGGAACCTGGCCGCGCCGATCGCCGCAGGCCGCGTCGTGGTCTACCCCAAGGGCGTGTGGAACCGGGACGATGTGCTCCCGCTCAACATTCAGCCGTCCAATTCAGCGTCCTACAGCGTCGCGCTGCGATACCGCGGCGCCACGCCCGGGCCGCAGGTGGAGCTGACGACGATTGACGAAATCGTGCGGGAGCTGGGCCTGGGACGGGTTGACTACATCAAGATGGACGTCGAAGGCGCCGAGCGCGCAGCGCTGGAGGGCGCGGCCGGGGTCATCCGCAAGTTCCGGCCGCGGCTCACCATCTCGCTCGAACACCGCTACGATGATTTCCACGCCATCCCTGAGGCGGTGAGGCGTATACACAGCGGCTACCGCGCCGCGCCCGGCCGCTGCGTCGAGCTCAGCGCCGCCCTCCGCCCTGCCGTGATGAGCTTCACCGCGGAGCCGTGACCCGCCGCGCAGGCCGGCTCAGTTGCGGCTTCCCAGCACCCTTTGCACTTCCGCCGCCAGCTGCTCAGGGCTGATCGGCTTGGCCAGCACCGAGTCTGCGCCCAGGTGCTCGGCCAGCCTGAGGTAGTGTCCCTGCGCCATGCCCGAGATCGCGATGATCGGCGTTTCCGGCGCCTGGCGGCGCAACTGCCGGATGGCTTCGATGCCCTCGTGCTCTGGCATCACAAGATCGGTCACCACCAGGTCCGGGGCCGAGGCGCGGGAAGTCTCAACCGCCTGCCTTCCGTCGGCCGCCTCCAGAACGCGGTAGCCAGCGGCCTCCAGGACGGCGCGCAGGAAGCGGCGCACGCCGGGCTCGTCGTCCACCACCAGGATGGTTTCAGCGCCGTGCGCGGCGGAAGGCTCCGCCGGGCCTTCGACTTCGTCGGTCGCCGCGTTCTCCGCCACCGGGAAGTAAAGTTCGAACGTGCTTCCCCGTCCCGGCTCGCTGGCGACGGCGATGTGGCCGCCGCTCTGCGCCACAATCGCCTGGACGGTGGACAACCCGAGCCCCGTCCCCTTGCCTGCGGGCTTGGTGGTGAAGAAGGGCTCAAAAATCCGCTTCCGGACGGCTTCGTCCATGCCGGAGCCCGTGTCGGTGACCGTGAGCTTCAGGCATCGGCAGGCCCTGTCGGGGGTGCGGGGTAGAGGCATCTGCTCGGGGCACTGAACCTCAGCAGTCTCAATCGTGACCCTGCCTCCTTCCGGCATGGCGTCACCGGAGTTCGCCACCAGGTTCAGCAGCGCGCGTTCGACCTCGTGCGGATCGGCGCAGACCACAGCCTCCGGGGCGCGCAGCTCCACCCGGATGCTGACCTCCTCGCCGACCAGGCGCGCCAGCAGGGATTCCATCTCCCTGACTATGCGGTCGACGTTCAGCATCCGGGGCTGGCGCACCTGCTTCCGGCTGAAAGCCAGCAGCTTCCCGGTCAAAGCGGATGCTGTCTCGCCGGCCCGGCTGATCTCCTCCAATCCGGCCCGCAGGGGTCCCGGCGATTTCAGGTCGGCGAGCAGCAACTGGCTGTAGCCATTGATGATGGTCAGCAGGTTGTTGAAGTCATGCGCGATAGAGCTGGCCAGCAACCCTGCTGACTCCATCCTCTGCGCGTGCCGCAGTCGTTCCTCGGCGGCCTTCCGCTCGGTGATGTCCCGGATTATCCAACTGGCCCTGGAGCGGCCCGAGGAATCCCGGAACACGGCCATCGAAACCTCGGCCGGAAAAGTTGTCCCGTCCTTCCTGAGACACCGGAGCTCGCCCCGGAACCTTCCGGTTCTCTCCCGTTCGGCCAGGGCCGCAGCCAGCATGGCGCCGCCGGGATCGACCACGCCCGCGCGGCCGATCCGGCAGATCTCCTCCTCGCTGCGCCCCAGCATCCGGCACGCCTCCGGGTTGGCCCGGTAGATCGTCCCGTCCGGCGCCTTGAGGAGTATGGCCTCACCGCTGCATTCGAACAGCACGCGGTAACGCTCCTCGCTCTCCGCAAGCTGGTTCACGACCCGGCCTGTCCGGGATGCCGCCAGGAACATGATGCCCAGGCCCGCGGGCCACATCACCGCCGCCACGCCCACGAAGCCGCGCCAAGGCCGAGAAGCGCCGGCCACCACAATAACAGCCACGGCCACCGTCCACAGGGCGACGCCCGCCATCAGGCAGGCGCGCTGCGTGGCCGCAATCCTATTTGTCATCCTCTGTTGACTTCCCGCGGTCCGTCCCACGCATGCCGTTCTGCCACGGCGCGCGGACGGGCTCCCGCCATGAACGTCCCGGGGCAGAATGGGTGAATTATATGAGAGCGATTCGGGTTTGAGCGAGACTGCCTTCCGCTAATACACCCGGTCCGTCCATTTGCCATCATACTCCATTTACCGAGGCCCGGTGGGGTCTGCGGGGCCCAGGAGCGACCGTACCGCCTCGGACAGAATCGAGGGCGAAAAGGGCTTCTGGAGCAGAACCACCCCGCCGGAGAGGCCGTGCGGCAAAGAAATGTGTTGCGTGGGATACCCGCTTGTCAGCAGCACGGAAACCTGCGGGTTCAGTTTCCGCGCCTGCGCCGCCAGTTCGGGCCCCCCGACGCCGGGCAGTTGCACATCGGTTATCAGCAATGCGAACCCCGAGGGATCCTGGCGGAACAGGGCCAAAGCCTCGGGGGCCGACCGGCTGCACTCGACCTGGTGGCCCAAACGGGTCAAATAGGCGGCCACCAGGTCCAGCAGGGCCGACTCGTCGTCCACCGCCAGAATCTTCCTCCCTGTTTCTGCCATCCGGCAGTGCTCCTTCACCAGAGAGACAGGGGCAAGTCCCCGGGGCTAAAGGCGACCCCGGCGGACACAGCGTGCGAGATGCGGCGGAACGAGGTGTTTGAGACCTCCTGCCGCCGCGCGTCATAGCGTGTCACCATGTGAAGCCACCGGTTGAGCTGCAACGAAACGCCACCTCCGCCCTGGTAGCTTTCATAGCGGCCCAGCGCCTGGCCCACGCTGCCGTACTTGTTGTAGCTTGCCGAAACCCCCAGGTGCCACCTGCGAAGACCGGTGTAGCTGTACCCGGCTTCAGCGGACTGGCTCCTTGAAGTGAGGTGGATGCCGTTGCCGGGGCTCACCCCTGCCCTCGCGCCCAGGTGGACCGCTGACCGCCGGAAGGCCCGCGAGAGCCGGATCTCCCCGTCGGGGACGTAGTTCACGCGGTAAAAAACCTCGACATCCGTGTACCGGCCGAGAATGGCGGCGATGATGGGGTCCACCGCCACAAGCTGCAATCCCAGCGCCTCCGCCCGGGCGCCGCCCGCCCGCAGGCCGAGGGTCCAGGTGCGGCCCAGTTGAAAGGCGAAATTGGCGGCCACGGCGTGAATGTCGGACCCGCCGAAAGCACGAGTGAAGTCGTAGTGAGTGTACTGATAGTCGGCGCCTACGGCCACGGACCGGCTTGGCCGGTACTGCACATCTCCGCGCGCGCTGTAACCGGTGACGCCGGCCATCGCGCGGCTTCTCCGGCGGACCGCCATGGCGGTGCCCCCCATGTTGAAGGACAGCCGGGGCCCGGGTGACCAGACGAGGTCCCCGAGGCTGGAAGCGTAGTACATCCTGGCATTGAAGAGCTCGTTCGCCGGGACCTGGGCGAAGGACGGGTCGAAGAACGCGTGCCCGAAGTACATGCCGTGGCCCCGGGAGGTTGTCCCCGCTGCCTGGCGCAGCGTGAATGCCCAGTCCCGGCTCAGTTGGTGTGTCACGCCCAGCGACAGGGAGTGGTCCGAGCCGTCATAGTAGGTCCTACGGCTGTAGTGGCGGGCGTTGCCACGGTAGTCGAGTCCCAGCACAGTCCTGCGCCAGTTGTGGTACCCGTTCACCCCGAATTCGGCCGTCCCGCCGTAGCCGGAGTGGTCCGGTATGTTGCCTGACGAATCCACGGAGAACCCCGCCAGGCCAGTGTCGTAAACGCCCGACACAGATAAGTAGGGCCGAAGCCTCAGCAACTCCCCTCCGCCTTGCAGGACCGTTCCCAGGCCCCGGCTGAGTATTGTCGGACCCGGGTAACCGCCGCGCTGGGCAAACCCCGGGGCCAGCGCCGCAACTGCGAACAGCGGAAGCAGGCGTTTCAATAATCCTCCCGTCACCGGTCTCAATCCGGGCATCCACCCCGGTCTGTCTGCTTTCCAAAGTCTGACGCTTCGCCCGCAGCCTGTCAAGCCGTTCCAGGCCGGAATGCGGGCCGGACGGCGGATCTGACTTCCAGGGGCGGTTTGGTTCAACATAGTTACAAGGAGGCGTCATGCAGCGGGCAACGGCGACTTTGTTCATGCTGGCGACTGTGGCGGCGGCGGCCGAACTGCCGGTGCGCCAGGTGGTTCTCTACAAGCACGGCGTGGGTTACTTCGAGCGCAGCGGCGAGCTGCGGGCGGGCCAGAGCGCGCGCCTGGATTTCAAACCTTCGGAGATGGATGACGTCCTGAAGTCTCTGACGGTTCAGGACCAGGGCGGGGGGCGCATCGCCGGCGTGCGCTACGATTCCAGCCAGCCGCTGGCCCAGAGGCTTGAAGACTTCCCGTTTCGTCTCGGCGACCGGCAGCCGTTGAGCGCCTTCCTCGACACCCTGAAGGGCGCGCGGCTAGCCGTGCGCATCGGCCCGGATACCGTCACCGGGGCCGTCGTGGGAGCCAGACAAACGCCGGCGGCCGGCCAGCAGCCCGAGCGGGAGTGGCTGACGCTTCTGGCGGACTCGGGCGAGCTCCGCAATCTGGATCTCTCCTCGGCCACCGCGCTGAGCTTCCAGGACCCGCAGTTGCAGGAGCGACTGAGGGAGTACCTCGCGGTGGTGAGCGGGGCGCGGTCGCGCGAGAGCCGGAGCGTCTACATCGACTCCGCCGAATCCCGCCAGCGCCAGATCGTGGCGAGCTACGTAATCCCCATGCCAGTCTGGAAGTCCAGCTACCGGCTGATCCTCCCGGCCTCCGGCGCGGCCACCTTCGAAGGGTGGGCCATCGTGGACAACGTGACTGGCGAAGACTGGAACGGCGTGAAGCTCTCGGTGGTGTCCGGCCGGCCGATTTCCTTCCTCAGCCGCCTCTACGAGCCGCGATATCTGTCCCGGCCCGAGGTCCAGTTGCCGGAGGAGCGGGCGCAGGCGCCGGCGCTCCACCAGGGGGCTATCGCCGGCATGGCGGGAACGGAGCAGGACGAGGTGAAGCTGCTCACGGACCGCAGGGACGCGCCGCGGCGCGCCATGGCTATGGAGGCGGCGGCGCCGGCCTTGCGGGCCCAGCCGGAGATGCTCAGCTCCGTGGCGCCGGCGGCCGAGGCCCGGGAACTCGGAGAGTTGTTCGAATACAGCTTCGCCACGCCGGTCACCGTCCGCCGGGGCGAGTCCGCCATGCTGCCGTTCCTCCAGCAGAAGATCGCGGCGCGCAAGCTCCTGATCTACTCGGACCAGCGCCAGCAGAATCCCATGAACGCGGTCGAGCTCTCCAACGACACGGGGAAAACGCTCGACGGCGGGCCCATCACGGTTTATGAATCCTCAGCCTACGCGGGAGAGGCCCTGATGGAGACCCTGAAGATGTCCGACAAGCGGCTGATCAGCTACAGCGTCGACCTCGGCACGCGCATCACGACCCAGTTCGATTCCACCAGCAACATGGTGCGCGAGATCCGCTTCCGCCGCGGCATCCTGACCGCCCGGCAGGCCGTGCAGGAGGTTCGCACCTACACCATCCGCAACGTTGACCAGAAGGCGAAGACTCTTATCCTTGAACACCCGGCGCGGCCCGGCTTCCAACTGGCGGGCCTCAAACCGGCCGAAGCCACGGCCAGCGCCTACCGGTTCGAGATCAGGCTGGCGGCTGGCGCCGTCGAGAAGTTCCCGGTGACAGAGGAGCGGGTCTACGACAGCACCTTCGCCATCGCCAATCTCACTCCGGACGTGCTCGCCACCTACATCCAGAACAAGGCGCTGAGCGGGAGCGCGCGCGCGCAACTGGAAAAGGTGGCGGCCCAGAAGCGTTTGATTGCGGAGACCGACGGATCCATCAGCCGCGGCGAGCGCGAGATCAGCGACCTGACGGGCGACCAGAGCCGTCTGCGGCAGAACATTGACAGCCTCAACCGCGTGGCCGGGCAGCAGGAACAGGTCCAGCAGTACGCGCGGCAGCTCGCCGCCGGGGAGGCCCAGCTCGCCGCGGCGCGGGACCGGCTGGCGGAGTTGCGCAAGAAGAAAGCCGCGCTAGAATCGGAGCTGAACTCCCTGATCGAGAAGATGGAATTTTGAAGGTCGCCCTGCTGGGATTCGGCAACGTAGGCCGAGCTGTGGCCCGCCTTCTGGAAGGCCGGCGCTCGGAGTTCCCGTTCCGGGTCGTCGGAATCCACACCGCACGGCACGGCACGGCGCTGGACCCGGAAGGGCTGTCTGCCGAGCCGGTCTTTGGCCCCGCGGCGCCTTCCGCGGAGGCGTTCCTCGACCAGGCCGGCGCGGATGTGATGGCCGAACTGACTCCGCTCGATCCGGTGTCGGGGGAGCCCGCCACGTCACACATACGGGCCGCCTTCGCCCGCCGCATACACGTTGTGACGGCCAACAAGGGGCCGATCGCGCACGCCTACGCGGATCTGCGGGAGGAGGCCGCGCGGGCCGGCGTGCTGTTCCGGTTCGAGTCCACCTGCATGGACGGCGCCCCGGTCTACAACCTGGTCCGCTGCACGCTTCCGGGCGTGCGGGTTCTGGGATTCACGGGCGTCCTGAATTCGACCACGCAGGTCGTGGTGGAGGCGATGCGCCGGGGACGGAGCATGCAGGAGGGCATAGAGGCCGCTCGCCGCCTGGGGATCACCGAGGCGGACGCCGCCTACGATATCGACGGATGGGACGCGGCCGCCAAGACCGCGGCGCTCGCCAACGTGCTGCTGGAGGCGCGCACAACCCCGCAGCGGGTGGACACGCGCGGCATCGGGCGGCTCACGCCGGAGAAGGTGATGGAACTGGCGGCCCGGCGCAAGACGGTCAGGCTGGTGAGCCGCGCACGGCGCGGCGCGGAAGGCGTGCGCCTGCGTGTCCGGGCCGAAGTCCTGGATGAGACCGACCTGCTGGCATCGCCCCAGGGGACCTCCAACCTGCTGCTGTTCCACACCGACCTGATGGGCACAATCGGTACTCTTTCGGTTTCCCCCGGCGTAGACCAGACCGCCTACGGAGTTTTCGCCGACCTGGCGGACGTTTCCCGGAAGCTGGGAAAGGGGGGTGGCGCCCCGGCATGGTAGACTGGCAGTAGGTATGGCGAATGGGTTCTGGACGGGCCTGAGGCGCTTCGTCATGTGGGACTTCCAGCGCGGCAGCTGGCAGTACGACGTGATGGTGGTCCTGATACTGGGCTTCATATTTCTCACCCCGCGGGACTTTTTCCGCGACCGGCCCCGGCCCGCCAGCATCGTAATGATCGAGGGCCACGCTGGAAGCGACGTCTGGCTCGCTCCCCAGTTGCTGGCGGGAGTGCCCGAACCAGAGCGGCACGCCAGGGCTGCCGCCCTGGTGCAGAGCAAGTTCGGCAAGGGAGTAGCCGTGATCAGGGTGCAACCCATCCTGGATACAGAATCAGAGGTCGCCGGTTACATGGTGCAGGTGCAGCCTTGACAGGGCGGCTCGCCCTGGTGTTTTTCCTGGTTTGCACGCTGGCAACGGCGGCGTCGCTGGACCAGGTCATGGCCGCCATGGACAAATCCTCGGCCGCCTTCCGCGATATGTCTGCCGGGATCACGCGCGTGGATCACACCGCCGTGATCAACGACACCAGCCAGGAGTCAGGCACGGTGCGGATGATGCGCGCCGGCGCCGGGGACGTGCGCCTTCGCATCGAGTTCACGGAACCGGACCCGCGCACTGTCGTTTTCGAGAAGGCCACCGCCCGGATCTACAACCCCAAGATCCAGACCGTACAGGTATACGACCTGGGCAAACAGCGTTCGCTGGTGGACCAGTTTCTGCTGCTCGGCTTCGGCACCGCGGGGGCTGAACTGGCCAGGAACTACGTGCTGAAAGCGCTGGCGGAGGAGACGGTGGCCGGTGAGCGGACCACGCGTCTGGAACTCGTGCCCCGGACGGCTTCCGTTCAGGAGCACCTGAAGCGGGCTGAACTCTGGATCACGGCAGCCGGTTACCCGGCGCAGCAGAAGTTCCACCGGCCTTCAGGGGACTACTCCCTCATAACCTACCGTGACGTGCGGATCAACACGGGCCTGGCGGCAGCCGCCCTGCGGCTTTCCCTGCCCAAGGGCGTCAAGACACTCTACCCTCAGAAGTAGCACAGCTATATTAATGCGTATTTAAGGCGATAGCGTTCCGATGGCATCAGCGAAATCACCCTCAACCAGGCTGGCTTACCTGGATTGGACCCGCGGTCTGGCGGCCGTGGTTATGTTGAACGGCCACGTATTCCACTCCTTCCTCAGGCCGGAGAGCCGGGAGGAGAGCGTATACATACTCACGCAGTTCATCGGGGGCATGCCGCCCGCCGTGTTCCTGTTCCTGGTCGGGGTGACCCTGGCCTTCCTGATGGAGAGCCGCGAGCGCCGGGGCATGTCGCGGGGCCGGCGGGTGCTGGAGGCGCTGAAGCGAGCAGGCTTCCTGATGGGGTTGGCCGTGCTGTTCCGGATCCAGCTCTACGTGGTGGGTATTCCACAGACGCAGTGGGCCGACCTGTTCCGGGTGGATATCCTGAACGCGATGGGACTGGCGGTGGCCCTGCTGTCGGCTCTGGCCCTGCTCACAACGGCGGGCAGGGCGCGGGTGTGCGCTGGGGCCGGCCTTGCGATCGCATTCGCCTCGCCGCTGGTGGCGGCCCTGGACTGGTCCGGAGCGCCCGGTCTGTTGAGGGCCTACGTGGCTCCGGACGCGCAGTCGTTCGGGTTCTTTCCATGGGCGGCGTTCGTGGCTTTTGGGATGAGCCTCGGCAGCGTCCTCAGGCTCGCCCGGCGGGAGCAGACAGACCGCATCGTTCAGTGGGTTGCGCTACTGGGCCTGGTGCTGATCGTGGGCGCGAAATTCTGCGCCAGCATGCCGTACACGATCTACCCGAAATCGGAATTCTGGGTGGACAGCCCCTGGCTGATTCTGATCAAGCTCGGCGTCATACTGGTCACGCTTTCGGTGGCGTACCTGTGGACGCAATATGCAGCCGGTCCCGGCTGGAGCTGGATACGGCAGTTGGGGACAACCTCCCTGCTGGTCTACTGGGTCCACACCGAGTTGGTCTATGGCCGGTGGCTGCCTTTCTGGAAGGGGAGCCTGACTCCGGCTGAAACGGCGCTGGCGTCCGGCGGCGTCATCCTACTCATGCTGGGCCTCTCGCTGGTTCGCACCAACTGGAGGACCCTTCTTGCAGCGTGGCCTAGACTGGCCTACCGTTTCAGCGAGCCGCGGCGCGTTCCCGGCGACTGAAACGCCGCCCCCGCCGCATGTGTGGTAAGTTCTGAGGTGGTATGCGCGTTTTATTGGTGGAGGATGAGAAGCGTATAGCGGACTTCGTGGCGCGGGGGCTGGAAGGCAGCGGATACTCGGTGGATGTGGCCGAGAACGGCGAGCAGGCGCTGGCGAAAGTCTCCGAGGCGGCTTACGACCTTATCATTCTGGACCTGATGCTGCCGGACATCGACGGGCTGGTGGTCCTCGAGAAGATCCGCAACCGTCAGGCGACCCAGCCGGTGCTGATCCTGAGCGCGCGCGGCGGCCTGGATGACCGGGTGAAGGGTCTGGACGTCGGCGCGGACGACTACCTGGTGAAGCCGTTCGCCTTTGTGGAGCTGCTTGCCAGGGTCCGGGCGCTGCTGCGCAGGGGCCAGGCGCTCCCCGAGCGCTTGCAGGTCGGGGACCTGGTGCTGGACTGCATCAGGCGCAAGGTGAGCCGCGGGGGAGTGAACATCGAGCTGGCGCCCAAGGAGTTCAGCATCCTGGAGTGCCTGATGCGCAACAAGGGCCGCGCCCTCAGCCGCACCATGATCGTCGAGCACGTCTGGGAGATGGACTACACGGGGTTGACAAACATCGTCGACGTCTACATACGCCATCTGCGCGGGAAGATCGACGACGCCTGGCCTGAGAAGCTGATCCGTACGGTGCGCGGCGTCGGGTACATGGTGGGAACTCCCCAGGAGGCCGGAGCCGGCGTCCCAGCCAGGTAGCGACATGCAACCGCAAGGCCGGAGAACGAAGTTCTCTCGCCGGCTCGGTTTCCGCCTTACGGCGGGTTACCTGCTGTTCTTCGCCCTGCTGCTGGCGGTGGTGGGGCTGCTGTTCCTGAGCACTTTGAACAGAGTCCAGGACGCCCAGACCCGCGAGCTGCTGGAGGGTGACCGGACGGCGCTCGCGGGCTTCCTGAGGGAGACGCAGGAGGGCCTCGCCTGGCAGTTCGACGAGAACGACCCGCTGGACTCCTTCTCGGTGGAGCGGCTGCAACATGTCTTCATCCTGGCCGACCAGGACGGCAATTTGCTCCAGGCGTCGCCCGCCTACCGGGCGATCGGCCTGGAGCCGCCGGAGGAAATCCAGCGGGTGTTGAGGTCGCGGGAGCCGGTGTGGGCCAACCGCAAGGACCCCTGGGGAACGAACTACCTGGTGCGCATGTGCAAGTTCTCGACCTCGGACGGGAAGCTGTACTTCATCGCTCAAGGCCGGAATGTCGCCCTCAACGACGCCACCGTGCGGCGGTTCGCCTGGCAGTACTTCTCCGCCCTGCCTCTCATCGTCTTGGTCGGCGGCCTGCTCGGGTGGTTCATGACCAAGCGGGGCCTCAGGCCCCTGGACGAGGTGGTGCATGCGGCCGACTCCATCAGCGGCTCGAACCTCAGCCTCCGTATTCCGGCCAGGGGAGCGGGAGACGAGCTTGACCGGCTGATCGACACGTTTAACCGCATGATCGGGCGGCTGGAAAACTCCTTCGAGCAGATGCGCCAGTTCACCACGGACGTGTCCCACGAACTGCGAACCCCCATCACCGCCGTGCGAGGCCAGCTCGAGGTGGCTTTGATGACGGCCAGCAGCGAGCAGCAGTTGCGCGACGCGATCCAGACGGCCCTGGAGGAAGCCGAGCGGCTCTCGGACTTCGTCAGGGCGATGCTACAGCTTTCCCAGGCCGAGTCCGGACAGCTGGCGCTCAAGCGCGAGCCGCATGATCTGTGCCTGGCGGCGCGGGACGTTCTGGACCAATACCGGCCCGCCGCCGAGGAGGCCAGCCTGAGCCTCATAACCGATTTCACCGGCCAGTGCATCGCGGAGGTGGACAGGATCCAGTTCGACCGGCTGCTCTCCAATCTGATCGCGAACGCCATCAAGTACACGCCGCCGGGCGGTGAGGTTCGCTGCCGGCTCAGACGCAGCCCGCACGGTGTGGAGCTGAGCGTGGAGGACACCGGACGCGGCATCCCCAAGGAGTCCCTGCCGCGGATCTTCGAGCGCTTCTACAGGGTTCCCAGTTCCAGCACCACCGAGGCCCGGGGCATCGGCCTGGGCTTGAGCTTCGTGGCCTGGATCGCCAAGGCGCACGGCGGCACGATCGATGTCTCCAGCGAAGTCGGCCGCGGCACCCGGTTTCTGGTCAAGCTGCCTGCGGTTGCGTTCCCGGCCCCGGCGCTGGCGGCCACGCGGGCAGGAGGAGTGAAGGAATGAGCCTGGAGATAGTGCGCCGGGAGAAGGAAGGCATCGCGATTCTGGACCTGAAAGGTCCTTTGACGGTGGGCGCCGCAGCCTCCAGCCTCCGCGAGAGTCTGCGCGGACTGCTGGCGGAGGGTCGCGGCAACGTGGTGCTGAACCTGGAGAGGGTGGACTATATCGACAGTACCGGCCTGGGGGCGCTGACGATGTGCTACACCGCGCTGAGGCGGGAGGCGGGGCGCCTGG